>NZ_JADBGC010000040.1:0-63492 GCF_014892245.1 Microbispora sitophila
CCGTCGAAGAACACGACGCCATCTACCAGGCCATCCGCGCCGGCGACCCCGAAGCCGCCGCCCACGCCGCCGCCACACACATCGACAACACACTCGACGACTACCGCAGAGAGATCCAGCAACGCCTCTTCTCCCCCTCCGGCTGATCCCGGCTGATCCCGGCCGATGCCCCCACTGCGTAACGACACGGGGCGTGGGCTCAGACGCCGGCGTCGGCCGCGGAAGGCGCCGTCCCGTCCCAGATACCGCTCGGCAGGGAGCCGCCGGTCACGGCCAGAAGTCGTCGTCCGGCGTGCTCCGGCCGGATGTTGGGGCCCTTGGCGGCTCTGGTGTCCGGCCGGCGCGCGAACGTGTCGATCGCCTGCTCGTCGATCGTGATGCCGAGGCCCGGCGTGTCTCCGAGGACGAAGGCGCCGTTCTCGACGTACAGGTCGAGCGACATTCCGACCGGCGGGTACAGGTCCTGCAACTCGCTCGCCATGTGGTTCGGCACCGACGTCGCGGCGTGCAGCAGCGCGACCGGCGTGGTGCCGATCGGGCTGACCGGCAGGTCATGGGCGTGCGCCAGGGCAGACACCCGGAGAAAGTGGGTCACCCCCCAGACCGCGGCCGTCTGGACGATGTCGACTGCTCCCGCGGCCAGCAGCGGACGAAACTGCTCGAGCCCGGTCAGGTTCTCCCCCGAGGCGACGGAGGCGCGGATCCCGCGGCCGACGACGGCCAGGCCTTCGGCGTCCCACCGCCGGACCGGCTCTTCGATCCAGGTGAGATCCAAAGTGCGCTCGAGCTCGCAGACGTGCCGGACCGCCTGCTTGCGGGTCCATGCCTCGTTCACGTCGAGCATCAGGCCCGGCCGCAATCCCTGCCCGGCCTCGGTCAGGACATCACGTACCAGCGTCAGGCGGTGCCGGTCGCGTTCGATGTCGAGGCCACCCTTGAGCTTGGCCGCCCGCAGGCCGTGCTGGGCGTAGACCTGGTAGACGGAGACGAGCTCGTCGTCGGTCAGGCCGATGTCGAGGCCCGAAGCGTAGGCGGGAACCCGCCTGTCCCGTCCGCCCAGCAGACGCCAGAGCGGTTCACCGGCCGCCTGTGCCTTGATGTCCCACAGGGCGGTGTCGAGTGCACCGATCGTGCCGAACACGGCGCCCGCGTGCCCCGCCTTGAAGGTCTGCCGCAGCATCCGGTCGTAGAGCGCCGTCACGCCGCGCGGATCCTCGCCCTCGATGGCGGCGAACACGGCGTCGATCTCCACGTGCGGCCCCAGGCCGACGCCGGTGATCCCCTCGTCGGTGTCCACCATGACGATCGGCGCCGAGACGACTCCGTCGGGGAAGACACCGTTGGCGTCACCGACGGGACGGCCCCATTCCTGGACCGTCGTCATGGTCCGATACCCCGTGATCCGCATGTCAGCCCTTCGTGGAACCGGCGGTGACGCCGTCGGCGATCTGGCGCTGGAGGAACAGATACAGCATCAGCACGGGTATCGCGGCGATCAGGACTCCCGAGGCGAAGGTGGGAATGTCGTCGGAGTACTGTCCGCGCAGTGAGTTGACCCCGATCATGAGGGTCCGATGCTCGGGCGACGCCATCATCAGCAGGGAGATCAGCACATCGTTCCAGCAGAACAGGGTGTCGAGGATTCCTACGGAGAGCAGCGCCGGAACGCCCAGCGGGAGCATGATCCGCCGGTACACCCCGTACACCGTGTTTCCGTCGATCCTGGCCGCGTCGACGATCTCCGCCGGAATGGTCCTGTAGTGGCTCGTCATCAGGAAGACGGTGAACGGGAGGAACTGCGCGACGTAGGCCAGGATCAGTCCCGGGTAGGTGTCGACGAGCCCGCTGTCGGCCATGACCCTGGTGAGCGGCACCATGATCACTTGGAACGGGATGAACAGCCCCGCGAGACAGCCCAGGAAGATCACCGAAGAGCCGCGGAACCGCAGTTGACTCAGCGCGAAGCCCGCCATCGACCCCAACAGCAGCAGCAGGGCCACGGCGAACGACACGACGATGAACGAGTTGGCGAAGTACCGCGCCATTCCGGCGCCGGCCCACGCCTCGGCGATGTTGTCCCAGCGCAGGGAATCCGTCGGGGAGAACCGGTCGAGGATGTAGTCGCGCCGGGTCTTCATCGCGACGTTGGCGGTGAAGACGAGAGGATAGATCGTCGCCAGCGCGAGAGCGGCCATCGGGACGGCGGCCACCCACCTGGCCAGACGCATGCCGGGCATCAGTCCTGCCTCCCCGCACGGCGGAGCAGAGTGATCTGCAGGAGCCCCACCACGAGCATGACGACGAAGAGAACCGTCGAGGCGGCCGAGGCGAGCGCCGGCCGGTTCATCTGTCCCTGCTGGTGCCAGATGTAGTACTCCGGCAGGTAGGTCGATCCCTCCGGTCCCCCGCTGGTCATGACGAAGAGCAGGCCGAACATGGACGTCAGCATCCCGATCATCGTGGTCACGAAGACGAACTGGATGGTGCGCGTCAGACTCGGGATGATCACGTGCCAGATGACCTGGCGGAGCGACGCGCCGTCCACGCGGGCGGCGTCCAGAAGCGAGGCGTCGAGGGTGCTGAATCCGGCGAGGAACACCACCAGAGCCATACCGAACGTCGCCCAGATGTGCACGCCGACAACCGTGAACATGGAGATGCCCGGATCGCCGAGCCAGTCGACCGGTCCGACGCCGATCGCCCCGAGGGCGGCGTTCAACGGGCCGTCGAACCCGAGCATGAGGTTGAAGATCGCACCGACGATCACCGGGGAGAGCACAGCCGGGAAGAAGTAGACGCTGCGGTAGACCCGGTGACCCGGAACGCGCAGATAGATGAAGGTCGCGAGCAGGCCCGGAATCGCCACCGCCACGGGAAGCAGCAGCACCAGCAGCCCGACGTTGCGCAGCGAGATGTGGAACAACGGGTCGCCGGCCAGCTCCAGGTAGTTGCTCAGGCCGACCGGGGTCCCGTTGAGCTCGCCGTCGCCCGTGAAGGAGAAGTTGACCCCGAGGACGAGCGGCCACAGCCGCAGCACCACGATGATCAGTACGGCCGGGGCCACCAGGACGTAGGGGGCGAGGCGTTCCGCGCGCGCCCCACGGGAGGCCGGGCGGATAGCCGCCCCCTCGCGAGGTCCCCGCTGCTTCGTCGTCGCTCCGCCGGCCCGCCCGGAGCCTGCCGGGCGGACCAACGGCGACGAACCTCCGAGCGGCACGCGATCAGCCCGCCCGGTCGGAGGCGGCCAGCTGCTCCACCGCCTTGTCCACCGTGGTCGACCCGCTCAGGAGCTGCTGGGACAGCCTTCCCATCAGGTCCAGGGTCTTGGAGGACAGCGCCACGTGCAGGGCGGGCTTGCCGGATTTGATCTCGGACACGATCGCGGCGACGGCCGGGCCGGCCTGCGAGACGTCGATCGTCGTGTCGGACGCGATCGCACCGGCCTTGGAGTAGAACGCGGTCAAGGCGTCGGTCGACGTCAGGGATCGCACCAGATCGGCGGCCAGCCCCGGATCCTTCGTCCACTTCGCGACCGCGTAGCCGATGCCGCCGTCGTACGGAAGGCTCGGGGTGGCCCCGTCGGTGACGACGGGGGCCTGCATGACGCCGATCTTGTCGGGCGGCAGGAACTCGCCGAAGTCCTTCCAGTGCCCGATGTCCGACATCAGCCCGATGATGTGGGCGGCCTTGCCGGTCTCGAAGACTCTGAAGATGTCGGTGAACATCGCGGTGGAGTTGGCGCCCTTGTTGTTCAGCCCCTTGTCGTTGGCGTCCTTCCACAACTCGAAGATCCGCTTCACGTGGGGAGAGGTCCAGTCGCGCTTCCCGCCGATCCAGTCGTCGTACTCCTGCGGCGTCAGGATGCCGGATCCGAGGCCCGACATGAAGAACTGGATCCCGAAGCCTTCCTTGTTGCCGAGCGCGAAGCACGCGGCCCCGGTCGCCTTCTTGATGGCGGCGCAGTCGCCGGCGAACTCGTCCCATGTCCTGGGCGGGTTCGCCGGGTCGAGACCGGCCTTCTCGTAGAGCGCCTTGTTGTAGTAGATCGGGTGCCCCTGCAGGGTCACCGGCGCGGCGTAGATCTTGCCGTCCTTGCTGAACGCGTCCCAGCCCGCCAGCCGGCTCTTGTCCCCGGCCACGTACTGGTCCAGCGGAAGGAGCGCGTCGACCCGGTCACGGATCTGCCCGCCGCCGTTGAAGAGCATGACGTCGGGCCCCTTGTTGGACTGGATGGCCGTGCCCAGCAGGGTGTAGTACTGGTCGAACGGCTGGGCGACGAACTCGACGGTGACCCCGGGATGCCGCTTGGCGAAGTCGGCCTTCGCCTTCTCGATATACGCCGCCGCGGCCGGTTCACCTGACTTCCAGTCCCAGACCACGAGCTTCTGCTGCTTCTGCTGAGAGTCTCCGGACGGGGACTCCGTCCGTGCCGCGCTCCCGCAGCCGGCCACGGCCAGTCCCGCGACCATCACCGCCGACCACAAGGCTCTCTGCTTCATCGCTGCTCTCACTCTCCGAGAGCGGCCGGCGGACCCGGCCGTGTCGGGCGAAAGGTAACTCGTATGACGTCTGACGTCAATAGACGTCGCGTATACTGGCGCGGTGGCGCTCCTTGGCCAGGGCCACCGGAGGGGGATATGACGGCATCGCAGGAAACGGCCGGCGGTACCCCGGCGCCACCGGCCTGGGTACGACGCCCGGCCAGCCTCGCCCGAGCGGTGACCGCCGAGCTGGTGGAGCGCATCGTACGCGGCGTGCACCCGCCGGGGACGCCACTGCCCCCCGAGCCCGCGCTGTGCGAAGCCTTCTCCGTGAGCCGCACCGTCGTCAGGGAGGCCGTGAAAGTCCTGCAGGAGAAGGGGCTGGTACAGGTCCGCCAGGGCGCCGGCACGATGGTGACCCCGCCCGCGATGTGGGACATGCTCGACGAGCTCGTCCTCGCCGCGACCATCGCCGAGGACGAGAGCCTGGCGATTCTCGACGACCTCGTGGTGACGCGGCGTGTGCTCGAGTCCGACATGGCGAACGTCGCCGCCCGCCTGGCCGGGCCGGACACGGTCGAGCGGTTGCGCGCGCTGGTCGACCAGATGGACGAGCTCGTGGACGACCACGTCACGTACGCGGAAAGCGACCGCGCCTTCCACGACACGATCATGCAGGCGTCGGGAAACCGCATCGCCCGAGGCGTCGTACGGGCACTGGAGAGCCAGGTCGTGAACACCGCCCGCTACATGGGCCGGACCGAGCGAGCCCTGTGCGTGGCGTCGAACCTGGGCCACCGGCGCATCTACGAACGCATCGCCGCCCACGATCCCGAGGGCGCCTCCGAGGCGATGTTCAATCACATCACCGAGGCCTGGCTCGTCCGCCGCAGCGGACCGGCCGATCCCGTACGGCTGCGGCGTTAGGCCGCGTCCCCGTGCCGGCGGCCGCCCCGCCCGGGCAGGGCTGGGGTGGCCGCTTGGCCTGACCGCCCGTTCGCGTCCTCCGGAACGATTCGATCGCCGGGCGGTGAAAGTTTCATCGCGGCACGTCGGTGGTGACCACGAGCGCTTCCCTGGTCAGACGCGGGAGCGACGGCTCGTCTCGGGCAAGGGCCCCGTCGCGTCGGAAAGACCCGGTGTTGACAAATCTTGTCACGGTCATATTTGCTCCGCTGCACCATCGGCTCCAGCCTCTCGAAAGAAAGGAGATTCGATCACGGCGCCCGATGTGAGCGCTAACATGCCTGCCCGCGACCGGCCTGTCCCTGTGCGCCGGGCCGGCGGGTTTCGATAGGCGGAACGCGCGCGCCGGGTCGACCCGGACATTCGCCGAGTCAGCGGTCGGAAAAGCCGGGACGGCTGACGCGGTCACCCCAGAAAAGGTGCAGGCAAGAATGGCTCCCCATCTACGTGTGTCACCACGGGAACGGCAAAGGAACTTGCGTGATGTCGAGGCATAGGTCCCTCTTCACCGCTGTCGCGACTGCGGCATTGCTCGTTCTGGCTACGGCACAGACGGCGCTGGGCGACAGTGCGACCACGTCTCTCGCCAGGAAGAGCGCCCTCGCGGCCACCGCGGGATGCGGCAAGACTCCGACGCTGAGAAGCGGTACGCAGTCGATTACCACCAGCGGGAAAAATCGCAGCTACATCCTGAGAATTCCCGACAACTACAACAACACGACCCCCTACCGGTTGATCTTCGGATTCCACTGGAACGGTGGCACCGCAAATGACGTCGACTCGGGTGGAACCAGCGGGTACCCCTGGTCCTATTACGGGCTCAGGGCATTGTCGAACAACACGGCGATCTTCGTCGCGCCGCAGGGCATCAACAACGGCTGGGCCAATTCCGGCGGTGAGGACATCACTTTCGTCGACGACATGATCCGGCGGATCGAGGCGGACCTCTGCGTCGACACGACGCAGCGCTTCGCCATGGGTTTCAGCTACGGCGGCGGCATGAGTTACGCGCTCGCCTGCGCCCGGTCGACGGTCTTCCGCGCCGTGGCGGTCTACTCCGGCGCACAGCTCAGCGGGTGCGGCGGCGGCACCCAGCCCATCGCGTACATCGGGCTGCACGGCCTCAGGGACCCGGTGCTCAACATCTCTCTGGGCCGGGGGCTGCGTGACACGTTCGTCAGGAACAACGGCTGCACGCCCCAGAACCCGCCGGAGCCGGCGCAGGGCAGCCTGACGCACATCGTCACCTACTACTCGGGGTGCCGAGCCGGGTATCCGGTCGCGTGGGCGGCGTTCGACGCGGGTCACACGCCGAATCCCGTGGACGGGAAGTCCGGCGACCTCGAACCTGGCGAGAACTCCTGGACCAGGCCAGTGGTGTGGAATTTCTTCGCGCAGTTCGCAGGCGACAACCCGACGCCGCCGGCCTCACCCTCTCCCTCGCCGACCGTCTCGCCGACGGGTAATCCTCCGGCGACGAGCGCCCTCAAGGGTGTGGCGTCGGGACGCTGCCTGGACGTCAACGGCGCCTCGCAATCCAACGGCGCCCAGGCGCAGATCTGGGACTGCAACGGGCAGCCCAACCAGCAGTGGACCTCCACCAGCGCCGGTGAGCTGCGCGTCTACGGCAACAAGTGCCTCGACGTCAACGGCGGCGCCACGGCCGACGGCACCAGCGTGATCATCTGGGACTGCAACGGCCAGAACAACCAGAAATGGCGCCTCAACACCGACGGCACCATCATCGCCGTCGGCGCGAACAAGTGCCTGGACGTGTCCGGCGCCGGCACCGCCAACGGCACCAAGACCCAGATCTGGACCTGCCACGGCGGCACCAACCAGAAGTGGACCCGCGCCTGACCCTCAATCCCTCACCGGGGCGGCCGAAGCGCCGCCCCGCGCGGGCGAGAGCCTCACACGAGCCGGTCCGCCCGAGATCCGCGCGGACCGGCTCGCCTTTTCCAAGTGCCACACGGCCGGGCACCGCCTCAAGCGTCCCGCCCACCCGCCGCCGTGCCTCGTCGGTGCCGGCCTCGTGGTCGTACCGGACGTAGGCCGTCCGCCCGTAACCCATGCGTCTGGAGAACCCCAATGGCTGATGTATCGCGAAGGCAACTGCTGAGACTCGGTGCGATTGGAGCCGGAGCCGCGCTGTTGCCGGTGCAGTGGACGGCCACTGCGCGTGCCGCGTCGGCGCCGCCGCCGGAGGTACGCGCCGCCAACGATCTGGCGCTGTGGTACGACGAGAGCGCCGGCACGGACTGGCTGCGTGCGCTCCCGATCGGCAACGGCCGCCTGGGTGCCATGGTGTTCGGCAACGTCGACACCGAGCGGCTGCAGCTCAACGAGGACACCATCTGGGCCGGCGGCCCGTACGACCAGAGCAATCCGAAGGGCGCGGCGGCACTGGGGCAGATCCGGCAGCTGGTCTTCCAGAACCAGTGGAGTCAGGCCCAGAGCCTGATCGACCAGAACATGCTGGGCAATCCCTCCGCTCAGCTGGCGTACCAGACCGTCGGCAATCTGCGGCTGACCTTCGGCAGCGCCAGCGGCGTCTCGGAGTACACCCGGTTCCTGGACCTGACCACGGCCACCACGACGACGTCGTACCTGCAGAACGGTGTCCGGTATCGGCGAGAGGTGCTCGCGAGCGCGCCGGACCAGGTGATCGCCCTGCGCCTGACCGCCGACAAGCCCGGGTCCATCACGTTCTCCGCGACGTTCGACAGCCCCCAGCGGACGACGCGTTCCAGCCCGGACGGTACGACGGTGGCGCTCGACGGCGTCTCCGGCGATCAGAGGGGTCTGTCGGGCAAGGTCAGGTTCCTGGCACTGGCCCGGGCCGTCGCCGACGGAGGCAGCGTCAGCAGCTCCGGCGGCACGCTGCAGGTGAGGGCCGCCAACAGCGTGACCGTGCTGATCTCCATCGGCTCCAGCTATGTGAACTACAAGGACGTCAGCGGCGACTACCAGGGCATCGCGCGGCGATACCTCGACGCCGCCAACGGCAGGACCTACGACGACCTGCGCGCCCGGCACGTGGCCGACTACCAGCGGCTGTTCGGGCGCACCACGCTCGATCTCGGCCGCACCGCGGCGGCCGACCAGCCGACCGACGTACGGATCGCGCAGCACGCCACCACCAACGACCCGCAGTTCTCGGCGCTGCTGTTCCAGTTCGGCCGCTACCTGCTGATCTCCTCATCGCGACCGGGCACCCAGCCGGCCAACCTGCAGGGCATCTGGAACGACTCGCTGACCCCGTCGTGGGATTCGAAGTACACCCTCAACGCCAACCTGCCGATGAACTACTGGCCGGCCGACACGACGAACCTGTCGGAGTGCTACGAGCCGGTGTTCCGGATGATCAACGACCTCACGGTCACCGGTGCCCGCACGGCCCGGGTGCAGTACAACGCCGGCGGCTGGGTGACCCACCACAACACGGACGGGTGGCGGGGCTCGTCGGTCGTCGACTTCGCCACGTCCGGCATGTGGCAGACCGGCGGAGCGTGGCTGGCCACCATGATCTGGGATCACTACCTGTTCACCGGCGACCTCGAGTTCCTCCGGCAGTACTACCCGGCGATGAAGGGTGCCGCGCAGTTCTTCCTGGACACCCTCGTACAGGAGCCGAGCCTGGGATATCTGGTCACGAACCCGTCGAACTCGCCGGAGCTGACCCACCACTCGGGCGTCAGCGTGTGCGCCGGCCCCACCATGGACAACCAGATCCTGCGCGACCTGTTCAACGGCTGCGCCAAAGCCTGCCAGGTGCTCGACGTCGACGCCGACTTCCGTACGCGGGTCCTGGCCGCCCGGGACCGGCTGGCTCCGATGAAGGTCGGGTCGCGCGGCAACATCCAGGAGTGGCTGTACGACTGGATCGAGACCGAGCAGAATCACCGGCACATCTCGCACCTGTACGGCCTGCACCCCAGCAACCAGATCACCAAGCGCGGCACGCCCACCCTGTACAACGCGGCGCGGAGGACCCTCGAACTGCGCGGTGACGACGGCACCGGCTGGTCTCTCGCCTGGAAGATCAACTACTGGGCCCGGATGGAGGAGGGCAACCGGGCGCGCAACCTGATCGGCCTCCTGGTGAGGACGGACCGGCTCGCGCCGAACATGTTCGACCTGCACCCGCCGTTCCAGATCGACGGCAACTTCGGCGCCACGTCCGGCATCACCGAGATGCTGCTGCAGAGCCACAACGGTGAGCTGCACGTGCTGCCCGCGCTGCCGACGGCCTGGCCGAGCGGGAAAGTGCAGGGCCTCCGGGGACGTGGCGGCTACACGGTGGACGCGACCTGGAGCTCCGATGGGGCCATCGAGATCCTCGTCAAGTTCGACCGCGACGGCACGGTCAACGTACGCAGCCGTATCTTCACCGGGACCTACCAGGTCGCCGACGCCGAGACCGGTGGTGCCGTCACCGTCACCAAGCCCGAGGCCGACGTGATCGCGTTGCCCGGCCAGGCTGGCCGTACCTATCGTCTGACCGGGTCCGGCGGCGGCACCCCGCCGTCGGCATATGTGCGGATCGCGAACGTCACCACCGGTCTGGCGCTGGACAGCGGCGGCAACGTGGCGTCGGGGTCGAACCTCAAGCAGTGGAACTGGGACGGCAGCACGAACCTGCAGTGGCAGCTGGTCGACCTGGGCGGCGGGTGGTATCGGATCGTCAACCGCACCAACGGCATGGTGGCCGACAGCTGGGGCAACACCGCCAACGGCGCCAACGCCAGGCAGTCGGCCTGGAACGGCGGCAACAACCAGCAGTGGCGCCTCAACGATCTGGGCAACGGCCGCTACCAGATCGTCAACCGCGGCACCGGGACGTCTCTCGACGGCATGGGCTACACCACCGCCGGCTCGGCCGTCGGCATGTGGACGCCCAACAGCAGCACCAACAACCAATGGACCATCACCGCGGTCTGACCGACACGCGGCACACCCTGTCCTTCCGTGATCCGGTTGAGGACCTCCACAAGGAGACCTTCCCGCGAATCCTCGGCGGCCTGCCCGGATTCGCGGGAAGGTCCTCGGCCCGCACGTGGCTGCCGGGGAACGTCCTCGATGTCATCGCCGGACTCACTCCACTTCTGTTGTGAACGCATCAAGTTCTGTTCATTCGCGGCGAAAGTCGTTAGCCTCGACGCGATCGGTCTCACCGGTCCGAGCCGCATCCCCCTCATCCAGGGGCCGTACCTCGTGGAGAGCAGAAGTGACGATGGCGCGCTGGTTGGGCCGGTTGCTTCTGCCGGTCGTCGTCGGCGTGCTGGCGATGACCGCCCTGGCGGCGCCCGCTTTCGCCCATGGCCAGCTCGCGATGTCGACACCGGTCAAGGACAGTACGGTGCGCGAGCCGATGGAGTTCCTGTCGCTCTACTTCACCGAGGCGCCCGCCCCGAACGCGTACTTCGCGGTCACCGCCCCCAGCGGCGCCCGGGTCGACCGGCCCTGGACGCACGGTCAGCCCAAACGTCTCGACAAGCCCGTCCAGGAGTACAACCTCGTCGACGGGGTGTGGGAACCGAGCGTGTACAACACGGGGTTCCCAGCGGAGATCCCGGTCGCCTACTGGCCGGAGCGGGGCGAGTACGTCGTGCGCTATCTGTCGATCGCCTCCGACGGCGAGCCGGTGCAGGGAGAACTGCGGTTCACCTACAAGGGCAAGACCTCGGGGCCGCCCAAGGGCTGGCAGGCCCCGGACAACGAGCCCGACTCCAGCCTGCTCGCCTCGGCCGAGCCCGGGAGCGGCACCCAGGCCCCGGTGCCCGAGGCCGGCGGGAGCCCGGCCCCGGGAACACAGGCCGGCGGCAGCCCGGCCCCGGTAACACAGACCGGCGGCAGCCCGGCGGCGATGGGCCCCGCGGTGCCACAGGCCGGCGCGGCGGCGGTTCCCGAAACCGGCGGCAGTCAGGGCGCCGTGCCCGAAACCGGCACGGCCGGCACCGCCGCCGGGAACGCGCAGCCGGCCGACTCCGGCACCGGGCTGTCGGTATGGCTGGTGCCCGCGGTCCTCATCGTGGGAGCGGGCGTCCTGGTGGTGCGTGCGGCACGCAGGCCCGCGCCCACCACCACGGCGGCCCGGCGGCCTTCCGGCCGCCCGCAGGCCAAGACGCCCTCACGCGCGCCGGCGTCCCGTACTCCACAGCGCCCCAAATCCGCCAAACGACGCTGACTTGCCCCACCCCCTTCAGGAGAACCCCCCATGACGATCGTCCCTGCGCGCCTGCGCCCGTTGCTCGCCGCGCTCCCGCTCGGCGCGGCTCTGCTGATGGCCACGTCGGCCTGTGGCGGGTCGGATGCCGCCACCCCCGCCCAGTCGGCTGCCCCGGTATCGACCGAGCCGGCTGCCCCGGCTACCACCGAGCCCGCTCCCGCGGCCCCCAGCGAGTCGGCCGCAGCCGCCCCCGCCGAGTCGGCCGTGAAGGAGATCACCGTCACCGTCGCCGGTCGGAAGGTCACGCCGCCGCCGGGACGGATCGAGGTGACCAAGGGCCAGACGGTGCGGATCACGGTCACCAGCGACGCCGCCGACGAGGCGCACCTGCACGGGTACGACAAGGAGGCCGCCCTGCAACCCGGAACCCCCGCGAGCATCGAGTTCGTCGCCGACCAGACCGGGCTGTTCGAGATGGAGACCCACGAGTCGGGACTGCAGCTGTTCCAGCTCGTCGTGCGTTAGGCGGGCGGGATGCTGCTGGCTCACGGCATCGGCGGCCGCCAGGACCTGCCGATCCCGTTCTCGGCCGCGCTGATCGGCGCGATCCTCGCGTTGCTGGTGTCGTTCGTGGCGCTCGGCGCACTGTGGAAACAACCGCGCCTGGGCGGCGACCGTCCTGACGCCCGCTCGCTGCCCACCGCCGTCCGGACGGCGGTGACCGCGCCCGCCTGGCGGTGGGCCTGGCGTATCGCCGGGCTCGTCGCCGCGGCGTACTTCTGCATCGGGTTGCTCTTCGGCCCCGATCGAGCCGACAACCCCACGGCCGGGGCGTTCTACGTCCTGTTCTGGGTCGGCCTGGTGCCGCTTTCGCTGCTGTTCGGCCCGGTGTGGCGCGGCCTGAACCCGCTGCGGACGCTGCATCTGCTGGCCTGCAAGGGGCTCGGACGCGATCCCGAGCTCGGCCTGCGGCCGCTGCCTGCGGGCGTCGGCTACTGGCCCGCCTGCGCGGGCCTGTTCGCGTTCGTCTGGCTGGAACTGGTCGCTCCCGAACGGGCCACCCTGCCGGTCATCGGAGCCTGGCTCGCGGCCTACGCCGTGCTCATGCTCGCCGGGGCGGTCGTCTTCGGCTCCCGGTGGTTCGACCACGCCGATCCGTTCGAGGTCTACAGCGACCTCGTCGGCAGGCTCGCCCCCGTGCACAGGCGCCGCGACGCCGTCGTGGTCTGGCGCAACTCCCTCGACGGCATGGCCGGGCTACGACCGGCACCGGGACTGACGGCACTGGTGGTCGTGCTCCTGGGCTCCACCATGTACGACAGCCTGTCCAATGCCCCGGTATGGGTGCGCTTCGTGCAGGAGAGTTCGGTGCCCTCGCCGGTCACGGGCACCGCCGGCCTGGTCACCGTCATCGCTCTGGTGCTCGCGGCCTACCGGACCGCGACCGCGCTCGCCGGCCGATGGGGCGCGGCCCAGCCCGGCACGACGGCGGGCGAGATCGCCCACTCGATCGTGCCGATCGCCGTCGGATACGTCGTCGCCCACTACTACACCCTGTTCCTCCTGGAAGGGCAGCGGACCATCGCCCTGCTGTCCGACCCGCTGGACACCGGCGCCGACTGGCTGGGCACCGCCGGGTGGACCATCCAGGCGCTCGGCACCACCCCCGCCGGAGTCGCCACCCTCCAGGTCACGGTCATCGTCATCGGCCACGTGCTGGGCACCGTACTGGCCCACGACCGCGCACTGGCCCTGTTCCCCCGGCGTACCGCCGTCCTCGGGCAGATTCCCCTGCTCCTGCTGATGGTGGTCTACACCGTCGTGGGCCTGCTCCTCCTGTTCGCCGCCTGAGCGGGAAGGCGAAGGCCGGGAAGGGGAAGGCCGGGAAGGAGCAGGCGCCGTGCGGTCATGCCGACTGCCTGAGCGACATCACCGCCCACGGCGCGAGTTCGACGTCGAGGTCGAGCACGCCGGTGTCGGGCACGATCAGCGTGAACCTGAGGAGCGAGTCGGCGACCCTGCTCAGGTGCTCGCTCTCGGCCCGGGACGGGTTGAGGGGGGACCCCAGCTGATACCAGGCCTCGGCGACGTTCCCGTGCTCCCAGTCCACGATCTCGACGAGGAACGCGGCGCCCGGCTCCAGCCCGCCGATCGAATGCCGGATCCGCCGGCTCGGCCCCATCTGGGCCAGCGCGCGCGTCGCCGCGTACGAGTTCTCCGACCGGACACCCCGCATGGCCATGTCCTCGGGGTAGTTGAAGAACACCGCCGACACGGCCGACATCCGGCTGTCACGGGTCACGACCCCGTCGGACGTCGCGAGCAGCAGCCGGTCGCCGAGCCTTTCCAGCATGGTGAAGGCGTGGAACGTGGGCTTGTGGATGCCGGCCTCGTTCACGATGCCGAATCCGCCGTGAAACGGCCCGATCCCGGCGCCGCCCTCCTCGAAGACGTCCGTGAAGGTCCAGTAGGAGATCGAGTCGGCGAGGGTGGCGCACTGCAGATACGACCGCGTGATGGAGGTCGCCGCGAACAGCGTGTCGTGGATGAAGTCACGCGATGACGGCGACGTCGACCACTCCGTGATGTGGATCTCCGCATCGGGGTACGGGCTGTTGCTCACGAGCTTGCGCAGCAGGGTCAGGTCGTCGAACGTGGCATCGGCGTACCGGGTGATGTGCACCGCCTCGCCGTCGGCGGCGAACGCGAAGTCGGTGGGGTAGGTGTGCGTCGAGATGAAGTCGATCGGAAGTCCGCGCTCCGCGCACCAGGCGATGAAGTCCTCGATCCACACCGGGCGCCAGTCGAGCGCGTCCACGTCGGAGGCGGCGGCCGTTTCGTGCGTCGCGGCGCGGTCCTCGACCTCGCCCTTGTAGCGGTCGTCGGGGACGAAGACGCTCGTCGCGGGCCCGCCCACCTTCAACGCGGGATCGATGTTCTTGATCGCCGTCACGGTCTGCTCGTAAAGCTCGAAGTACTCGGTCTTCGTCCCGGTCCAGAAGTGGGGAACCAGGTTCGGCTCGTTCCACACCTCGAACCGCCATTCCCGCACCTCGTCGAGGCCGTAGCGGTCGATCCAGTGCTCGACCGACCTTGTGACCAGCTCGACCCAGCGCGCCATGTCCTTGGGCGGGCTGCAGTGAGCGCCCCACCAGAACACCGTCTCCGTCACCGTCGCGAGCTCGCGCGGCATGAAACCCAGCTCGACGAACGGACGGACACCGCGGCCCACGATGAAGTCGAACACCTTGTCCACGTAGCTGAACGTGTACACGGGCTCGGCAAGGGGGGAGTTCGGCCCGAACCCGCCACCATAACTCTCCCGGTACACGAACATGTCGTCATGGAAGACGCCGTGGAAGCGGATGTACTCGATTCCACATGCCTCGACGACCTCGGCGAATTGCCGTTGCCAGTCCGCGCGCAGTGCCTCGTTCGCCCGTCCGGCGCCGATGCATTTGCTCCACACGTGCGGGAAGGCGCTCTCGTCGCACACCTTCCCGTCGATCCGCAGCCGGAGCTCGGACACACTGTCGCTCGTCATGGTCTCACTTCTCTTCACAGGGTCGTTTACAGGTGGGAGATGGCCGGCGGCGGGGCGTTCCTAGCCCTTGATGGCGCCCAGCGACAGACCTGACTGCCAGTACCGCTGCAGGCTGAGGAACGCGATGATCAACGGGACGATCGTCAGCAGCGCGGACGTGATCACGAGATTCTGGACGAGGGCGCCGTTCCCGGCCGACGAGCCCAGCTTGTTCCACTGGTTGATGCCGACGGTCAGCGGATACCAGGCGGGATCCTTGAGCATGATCAACGGCAGGAAGTAGTTGTTCCAGATCGAGACGAACGAGAAGAGCAGGACCGTCACGCTCGCCGGCGCGAGCAGCGGGAGCGCGATCCGGAGAAAGGTCCTGAACTCCCCCGCGCCGTCGATCTTCGCGGCCTCGAGCAGGCCGGTCGGCACGGCTTCGGCCGTGAACACCCACATCAGGTACAACCCGAACGGGTTGATGAAGGACGGGATGAGGATCGCCCACGGGGTGTTGGTCAGGCCGAGGTGCGCGAACAGCAGGAACTGCGGGATCGCCAGGGCGATGCCGGGGACCGAGATCGATCCCAGCACGACGAAGAGGAACACTCGCTTGCCCGTGAAGTCGAGCTTCGCCAGGGCGTACCCGCCGAGGGCGGCCAGGAAGGTCGACACGGTCGCGCCCACGACCACGTAGAGGAGGGTGTTGAGGAGCCACCGGGAGAAGATCCCGTCCTGGTAGCGGAACACCCCCACGATGTTGTCCCAGAGGGCGAATTCGCGACCGGGTGCGAGCCCGAACGACGAGACGAAATCGGCCTGCGACTTGGTCGCGTTGATGACGAGCCAGACGAGCGGCAGCAGGCAGTAGAGGGTGAACAGGGCCGTCATCACGGTGAGAGTCGTGCTCTTCCTGGGATTGTCCACCGTGTAGAGCCGAAGGCCGCGACCGGAACGACGGATCGGCGTGCCCAGGGCTTTCCCGCCCTCGGCCCGCGGGCTACTGATCGGATGCATTCCTCAACCCTCTGATCTGGACGGCGTAGGCGACGGCGATCGTGATCGCCGCCATGACGAGCGCGAGCGCTGCCGCATAGCCCTGCTGGGAACCGGTGAACGCCAGGTTGTACGCGTACAGGTTGGGCGTGTAGAAGGTCGTGACGCCGCTGTTGGCCACCATGGTGGGCAGGATCTGCGGTTCGTTGAACATCTGGAACGTGCCGATGATCGAGAAGATGATCGTGACGACCAGGGATCCGCGCAGTGCCGGCAGCTTGATCGCGCGGATGACCTGGAACTCGTTCGCCCCGTCGATCGCGGCCGCCTCGTACAGTTCGCGCGGGACGGCCTTGAGCGCGGCGTAGAAGATGAGCATGTTGAAGCCGGTGAAGGCCCACGTCACCATCAGCCCGATGGAGATGAGCGTGGTCCCGGGGGCGAATGGGTCGATGTCCGTGCCCAGGGCGTTGTTGAGGCTGCCGAACAGGCCGTACTTGACGCCGAGCAGGAATCCCCACATGAGAGTCGACACGATCGCCGGCACCGCGTAGGGCAGGAAGATCGTCGCCCGCATGAACCTGGTGCCGTGCACGCGCATGGAGTCCAGCGCCAGCGCGAGCGCCATGGAGAAGAACAGCATGATCGGCACCTGGACGAGCGTGAACCGCACGACGCGTCCCACCCCGTCCCAGAACTGCGGATCCTGGAACAGCTTGCCGTAGTTGGCGAACCCGACGAACGTGGTGCCACCGATGAGCCTCTCCTGGAAGAGGCTCAGGTAGGCGGCGTACAGGATGGGCACGATGAACACGAGCGCGAACAACGCGCCGAAGGGCGCGATGAACGCCAGTCCGATCTGCGATCTCCGGCGCTTCCCGGCCGGCGCCGGATGCCGTTCCTCATCCGGCGACGCCATGGCCGAAGGGGTGACGTCGAACCGACGTGCCAGGTCCATGTCCGTGTTCCTTCCGATCCATTGCGGTGCCCGGCTCGCTTCTTCGCCGGCTGTTGTGCGGCGGCTGTGTCGCACGCGACCCGCCGTGACGAAGAATTCCTAGTCCACTTCGAAGCCCTGCTCGTTGCCGTACTGGATGCAGCGCTGCTTCCACTGTTCGAGGATCTCGGCGAGCTTGACCTTGCCCGAGGTGTAGAACGGTGACGCGATGTCGCCGTAGATCGAGCGCGCCCACTCGAAGAACGGCGGATACTGCCAGCCGCTCCCGACGACCTCCGAGGCCTCGGCGAGCACGGCGCCGACCTTCTGGCCGCCGAAGTACTTGTTCGCCTTGCCCTGGAACGCCTCGCTCTCCAACACCGACGTGTTCGGCACGAAGGCTCCCGCGTCGACACGGGACGACAGACCGCCGCCGTGCGTGAAGTACTCGAGGAACTTGAACGCCGCGTCCTTGTGCCCGGCCGCGGCCGGGATGCCGAAGGAACTTCCGCCGTTCTCCGCTCCGACCTTGTCTCCCTGCTGCCACTGCGGCATCAGGGCGACCCTGAAGTCACCGGCGGCCTTCGGCGCGCGCTCAGGCAGCGTCGAGGTCAGCCAGCCGCCCATGGTCTGGGAGGCGAGGGTTCCGTCGTTGAGCGTCCGGTTCCAGTCGTCGGACCACCCCGTGACCTTGGTGTTGATCAGGCCCTCGTCGAGCATCTTCTGCCAGAAGGCCACCGCCTTGGTCGTGCCCGCATCCGTGAAGTCGATGTGCACCTTGTTGCCGTTCACCTTGAACGGGCGGCCGCCGGCCTGCCAGATGAGCGACAGCAGGAAGAAGATGTCCCCCGTGTCCTGGGCGATGTAGTAGTCGCCGCCGAGCGCGTGCACCTTCTTGGCGGCCTCGTAGTACTCGTCCCAGGTGGCCGGGGCCTTGTCGATGCCGGCCTTCTTGAGCGTGGCGGAGTTGTAGAACATCGCCGACGGTCCGTAGTCGGACGGCAGCGCGTAGACCTTGCCGTTGACCGTCACATCACCCCACGCGGCCGGGACGTAGTCGTTCTTGAAGTTCGCGACGCCGAACTCTCCGAGGTCGGTGAGCTTGCCGGGGATGGCGAAGTAGGGCACTGCGAAGTACTCGAACATCACGAGGTCGGGCACACCGGAACCGGCCTGGATGGCGTTGTCGAGCGCCTTGTACTCGTCCTGGGACGAGCCTCCGTTGACGACCTCGACCTTGATGTTCGGGTTCGCCGCCTGGAAGCCGGGGACGGCCTTCGCGACGGTGCCGTCCCAGCTCCAGACCGTCAGCTTCACCTGCTCGTCGCCGCCGCCGGCCGCGCCGCCGCCGGCCGAGTCGCTTGAGCCGCTTGAGCCGCTTGAGCATGCGGCCAGCGCGAGCATCGGCACGAGTACTGCGGAAAGGAGCCTTGCCTTCTGGGAGAGCCGCATGGGCCTCTCCTCTCACCCAGAGGATGGTTACGAAAATCTTTCGCAACTTGTTCGTTGCTGCCAGGACAGTAGGTGGTGTGTCCATCCGGTGTCAACGGGGTGAACAGGCGAGAATGCCTGGCAGCATCTGGCGGATACGACCCCGTGGTAGGTTTCGAAATAGTTTCGTAGCCCTGGAAGGAGCCCTGATGCCACGGCGAGGTCGTTCCGAGCGAGCCACCTTGGCGGATGTCGCCCGACTGGCCGGCGTCTCGCCGACGACCGCGTCGAAGGTCCTCAACGGACGCAGCGATGTGGGGGCGAAGACGCGTGAGCTCGTCCTCGGAGTCATGGCCGAGATCGGCTACAAGCCGACGGCGGCGCGTCACGAGCAGACACGGGACAGGGCCCTCGTCACCATGCTCGACTTCGTGGAGTCCCGTTATGCCGGGACGGTGCTCCAGGGGATACTCGTGGCCGCGACCTCCGCGCAGGCCGAGCTCCTTCTTCGCCTGCCGCCCGACGAGCCGATCAGCACGAACCGTACGGCGGCCCGTGCGTGGGTGGAGGAGCAGAAGGCGTCCGGCGTCGCCGGCATCATCGCGCTCGCCGTCGCCGTGCCCGACGCGGTGCTCCTCGCCACGGAGGATCTCGAGGTGCCCGTCGTGACGATCGACCCGATCGACACGACCGAATCGCGTGTCGTCAGCATCGGCTCCACCAACTGGGCGGGCGGTCGCTCCGCGACCGAGCACGTCATCAGGCACGGCCACCGCAGGATCGCCTGGATCGGCGGCCCGCCGGGCTCAGCCCCCTCGGTGGAACGCTTCCACGGATACCAGGCCGCGCTCGACTCGGCCGGCATCACGCCGGACCGCGCGCTGATCCGCCATGAGGCGTTCTCCGTCGAGGCGGGACTCCGGCACGGCCGTGACGTCCTCTCCCTCGACGAGCGGCCGACCGCCGTCGTCGCGGGCAACGACGAGATCGCCGTCGGCGTCCTCGCCGCGGCCAAGGAGCTTCACATCGCCGTCCCCGGCGAGCTGTCGGTCACCGGGTTCGACGACACGCCGCAGACCGAGTGGACCACGCCCCGGCTCACGTCCGTCCGGCAGCCTCTCGTCGGCATGGGCCGGATGGCCGTCGAGACCGTCCTCGACATGGCGGACGGCGTTCAGCCCGCCTCCCGGCACCTCCAGCTCGCGACGACGCTCAGCGTCCGCGACTCGACGGGCCCCGTCCCGTCGTCCTGATCCGCCCAGGTCCGGCACAACATCGCGGGCGGGAACGCCTCGATGCCTCCCGGCTGTCAGCGCGCCTCAGAGTTTGGGGGGAGCCGTGCTCTCGCGGATGGTGAGCGTGGTGGCGATCTCCAGGCCGGCCTGTGCCGGCTGCTCGCCCCGTCCGAGAGCCAGTGCCAGCTCCGTCGCCGCCGCCGCCATCTCGGTCAGCGGTTGGTGGACGGTGGTCATCGGCGGGTCGACCCAGGCCACGACCGGCAGATCGTCGAAGCCCACCACGCTCAGGTCGTCCGGAATGCGCAGGCCGAGCTCGCGCGCCGCCTTGTAGACGCCCAGCGCCTGCAGGTCGTTCGCGGCGAAGACGGCCGTGGGAGGATCGGGGCGGGTCAGCAGCTCCCGCGCCGCGGCGCAGCCGTCCTCTCGGGTGAGCGGAGAGTGGACGATCAGACTGGGGTCCACCGACAGTCCCGCCGCCTCCAGCGCCGAGCCGTAGCCTGCCAGCCGCGCGCGGCAGCACGACACGTCCTCCGGGCCGCCGATCATGGCGATGCGCCGGTGTCCCAGCTCGATCAGGTGGCGGGTGGCGGATCGGCCTCCCCGCCAGTTGGTGGCGCCGACGAAGGGCACGTCATCGGGCAGCTCGGTGGTCGGGTCGAAGACGACGAACGGGATGCCTTTGGCCTTGAGCTGGTCGCGCTCCGCCTCCGACAGTTGCGCCACCGACAGCACGCACCGCGGGCGCCGCTCCGTCACATCGCCCAAGGTGCGGCCGGACGAGTCGTGGAGACCGAACTCGGAGACCATGACCCCGACACGGTTCTTGCGGGCCACCCGCTCGACGCCCCGGATGATCTCCACGGCCCACATGCTCTCCAGCTCGCGGAACACGAGCTCCACCGTGTTGTTACGACTGCCGGGAGGCTTGCGGTAGCCGTACCTGTTGATCAGTTCCTCGATGCGCGCCCTGGTGTCGTCGGACACTCCCGATCTGCCGTTGAGCACCTTGGAGACGGTGGGAATCGACACGCCCGCCGACTCCGCTATGTAGGCGACGGTGACCGGCCCCTGTACGTCGTCCCGCGGATCCTGGCCGCTCTCCGCCGGCGCCTCCGTCAGGTTGTCCGCCACGGCCGCCTTCCCCCGTCGCCTTCTCGTTGCCGTCCGCATGCGCAAGCACGTCCCGCCCGCCTGCCGATCTCATACTGGCAGATCCGACGTGGGGCGTTATTCTTGCGCCGTGCAGCGGCCCGCGGCGGCCGGCCGGGGGACGGCGTGGCGGGATGCCGGCGCCGGGCCGGTGAGGAAGGGAGCCGCGTTGTCCTACGCCGAGTCGGGCGGACCGATCGCCGGCCGGGACCGTCGGCGAGGCGACCCGTCCAGGCCCGTGACGATCTCCTACATCGCCGCGACCGCCGGGGTGTCCATCCCCACGGTGTCCAAGGTCATCAACGGCCGTTCCGGTGTGTCGCCCGAGACGCGCGCCCGTGTCGAGGCCCTGATCAACGAGTACGGATACCGCAGGACCAACCGCAGCAACGTGATGGAGCTCGTCTTCGACGAGCTCGCGGACATGTGGGGGCTGGAGATCATCCGCGGGGTCGAGCGGGTGGCACGCGAGCAGCGTGTGGGGGTCGTGCTGACGGAGTTCGGCCCGGAACGCGACGAGACCGATTACCCCAACGACGACACCCTGGCCCGCCGCCCGGCCTGCGTCGTGACCGTGGCCCAGTTGTCGGAGGAGCAGCGTGACCAGCTGCGGGCCAGGGGGATTCCATTCGTGGTCTTCGACCCCACCGGTGAGCTGCCGGACGACGTACCCTTCGTCGGAGCGACGAACTGGTCCGGCGGCCGCTCGGCCACCCGCCACCTGGTCAAGCTGGGGCACCGCCGCCTGGCGATGATCGGCGGCCCGGACCAGATCTTGTGCTGCCGCGCCAGGCTGGACGGCTACCGCTCGGCGATGGAAGACGGCGGCCTGCAGGTGGACAGCGACCTCGTCGTACGCACCGGCCTCACCATGGAGGACGGCCGTGCGGCCGCGCTCGATCTGCTGAACCGCCCGGAGCGGCCGACGGCGATCTTCACCTGCAACGACCTTCAGGCGCTCGGCGTCTACCAGGCCGCGCGGGCGCTGGGGCTGAGGATACCGGCCGACCTGAGTGTGGTCGGCTTCGACGATCTGCCCATAGCGGCCCTGATCGATCCCCCGTTGACCACCGTCCATCAGCCGCTCACCGAGATGGCCATGGCCGCCACCGAGCTCGCGCTCGCCCTGGGGCGCGGGGAGGAGAGGCCGCGGATCGGCCTCGAGCTGGCCACCACCCTCACCGTCCGGGAGAGCACCGCGCCACCCGCAGAGCGCTGAAGCGGTACAGGCCGACTTCGTTGCGGCTGTTCTTGAAAATTTCAGGATAAAGCTCCAGAAACTTTCTAACGTCCTATCCGCAGACGGGCGAGCGCGCCGTGCCAGACCGTGGTGATACCACCGGTGACCTGGCCGGAAAGAGGTGCATGGGTCTCTGAAGGTTCCTGCTGATGAGACCGCCTGCGCATCGGTGCGGTGGCTACGTGAGAGGCAGTGGTTCGCGAAACACCGCCCTGCTATGTTTCGCGCGATATTGAGTTTCTGTTGCGTAGCTGAGTTTGCCTGCGCCGGCGTCTCACTCCATTTGAAGCGGTTCGGCAGGCCGTCCGGCACGACAACACCTGTGTAAGACAAGGGAGGTCGGTCGTGGATCTGCGACTCTTACGAAGAGCCCGGCTGCGGGTGAGCGTGGTCGTCGGCACCCTGGCCGTGCTGCTGGCGGCGGGGATGACGATGGCCGTCAACGCCCAGGCGGCCGTGGCCTGCCGCGTGGCGTACGCGGTCTCGGCTCAGTGGCCGGGTGGTTTCACCGCCGACGTGAGCGTCACCAACCTCGGTGACCCGGTCAACGGCTGGAAACTGGCCTGGACGTTCCCCTCGGGCCAGCAGGTCACCCAGGCGTGGAACGCGACGATCACCTCGTCGGGCGCGCAGGTCACCGCGGCGAACGCGAGCTACAACGCGGCCATCGCGACCAACGGGACGGTCTCCTTCGGCTTCAACGGGTCGTGGGCCGGCAGCAACACCACACCGCCCGCGTTCGCGCTCAACGGCGTCACGTGCACCGGAGGTACCGGCGCCTCGCCGTCTCCCAGCCCGTCGCCCTCCACGAGTCCGTCGCGGTCACCGTCACCGTCGCCCTCCGCGAGTCCGTCACGGTCGCCATCTCCCAGCCCGTCGCCGTCCGCGTCCCCCTCGCCGTCCCCCAGCCCGTCACCATCGCCGTCCCCTTCTCCGTCGCCCCAGCCGGGCGACGCGATGGCCAGGGTGGCCGCGATGCAGCCCGGCTGGAATCTGGGCAACACGTTCGACGCCATCCCCGATGAGACGTCGTGGGGCAACCCGCTGACGACCCAGGCCCTGCTCCACCACGTGCGATCCCAGGGGTTCAACAGCATCCGGATCCCGGTGACCTGGAGCAACCACCACGGTCCTGCGCCTGACTACACCATCGACGCCGCCTGGCTGAACCGCATCCGCCAGGTCGTCGACTGGTCGCTTGCCGAGGGCTTCTACGTGATGATCAACCTGCATCACGACTCCTGGCAGTGGATCAACGGGTACCCCGGCGACCGCACCACCGTGATGAACAGGTACACCGCGCTGTGGAGGCAGATCGCCGGCACGTTCCGCGACTATTCGCCGAAGCTGGTGTTCGAGAGCATCAACGAGCCGCAGTTCACCGGCACCTCTGGAGACAGCGAGAGCGATCAGGTGCTGAACGAGCTCAACACCGAGTTCGTCCACCTCGTGCGCGGGTCCGGAGGCGGCAACGCCACCCGGCTGCTCGTGCTGCCCACCCTGAACACCAGCGGCGACCAGAGCCGGCTGGACGCGTTGACGGCCACCTTCAACCAGCTCCACGACCCCAATCTCGCCGCGACGGTGCACTTCTACGGGTGGTGGCCGTTCAGCGTCAACATCGCCGGCGGCACCACGTACGACACCAACGTCGAGCAGGACCTGATCGGCACCTTCGACCGGGTGTACAACACCTTCGTGTCCCGCGGGATCCCGGTGATCATCGGAGAATGGGCGCTGCTCGATTACGATCACACCCGGCCCGGGATCATCGAACGCGGCGAGTTCCTGAAGTATCTCGAGGCCGTCGGCTATCACGCCCGCATCCGGAAGCTCACCACCATGCTCTGGGACGCGGGCCAGTTCCTGAACCGCAACGAGCTGCGATGGCGTGACCAGGGCGTCTACGAGATGATGAAGGCCAGCTGGACCACGCGCTCCGGCACCGCCTCGTCCGATCAGGTGTACGTCCCCCGCACCGGCGCGATCAGCGGCAAGACGCTCACGCTCAACCTCAACGGCACCACGTTCCAGGGCCTGCGACAGGGCGGCACCAACCTCGCCGAAGGCGCCGACTACACCGTGTCCGGCAACACCCTGACCCTCACCGCGGCGGCCCTGACGCGGCTGGCCGGGAACCGGGCGTACGGGGTGAACGCCACGATCGAGGCCCGCTTCTCCCAGGGTGTGCCGTGGCCGATCAGCGTCATCACCTCCGACCCGCCGACCCAGGCCGCCGCGACCGGCACGACCTCCTCGTTCGCCATACCCACCCAGTTCCGCGGCGACCAGCTCGCGACCATGGAGGCCAAGTACGCCGACGGCAGCCCCGCCGGACCTGCCAACTGGACCCCGTACAAGCACTTCTGGGAGCACTTCCAGCCCGACTACAACGCCAACACCATCATCCTGAAACCCGAGTTCTTCAATGAGGTCAACGACGGCCGCGTCACCCTCACCTTCCACTTCTGGAGCGGGTCGAAGACCACCTACTACATCACCAAGTCCGGCACCACGGTGACCGGCGGCACCTCCTGACGAACCACGGACGGGGGGCCGCGGCCACACCGGCCACGGCCCCCATTCAGGGGTGGCGGCTGGCGCCAGAGCCAGTTTTACGTGTGTAGACAGTTCTGAACGATGATGAATCGATGCGGATAATGATCCTGGGAGGCTCGTGGTTCGCCGGCCGTGCCGTGGTGGCGGAGGCCGTACAGCGAGGCTGGCAGGTCACCCTGTTCAATCGCGGCGCGGCAGGCCACCACATGGAGCGCAGCACGTAAGTGGTGGCTGGGAACGTCCCGAGGATCTCGCACAGCTCCCCTCGCATGGGCCATGGGATGTCGTCCGCGACGTGGCCGGGGCCGTACCGGCCCTGGTGCGCGACGCGCCACGGGCGCTCGCCGGCAGTGTGGACCGCTACGCGTTCATATCTACGATCTCGGCGTACCGCGACTGGCCGTACCGGGCCGTCGACGAGTCCTCCCCCTGTGGGACGGCGACCCCGATCTCGACCCCGGCACCCGCAGGCAGATGGGACCCCGACGCGTATGGTCCGCTCAAGGTGGGCTGTGAGCTGGCGATCCGGCGAGAGTTCGGCGACAACACCCTGTTCATCCGGCCGCATGTCATCCTTGGCCCCGGCGAGTACGTGGGCCGGCTGCCGTGGTGGTTACGTCGGCTCGTCCGCGGCGGCCGGGTGCTCGCCCCGGCACCACCCGACCGGGCCATCCATCCGGTCGATGTCCGCGACGTCGCCCGCTTCACCCTCGACCTGATCGAACGGCAAGCCACGGGCGTCTGCGACGTCGCCACGCCGATCGGCCGGGAGACCTACGGCGGCATGCTCCAGGCGTGCAAGCAGGCCACCGGTTCGACTGCCGAGTTCGTGTGGGTGGAGGAGTCTTGGCTGGCTGAGCGCGGCGTGCTGGAGTGGACCGAAATCCCCACGGGCGGTCAGCCGGTCAACTGCTCGCTGAACTCTTTGGCGAACGCCCGGTTGATGGCGGGGTCGCGGCCGTCGACATATCGCTCGGTCGGCTGATAGCCGATCCCTGTGGTAGAGGGCGAGCGCCGCGGTGTTGCGTACGCCGGTCTCCAGGATGGCCCGCCGAGCCCCGCTCCTACGGCATGGCGTTCCCACTCGGCCAAAATCCGCTCGCCCAGCCCGAGACCACGAAAACGGGGACATGAGGATCGGCATGCCGCTGCCGGAGGCGACGATGCGTTTGGCGATCTCGTCGCCGGAGGGCCCGGGATGTCCCGGTCGAGGACGGCGATGTCGTAGGCGTGGATGCTCAGCAGTTCCAGAGCGGTGTCGCCGTCACCGGCGATCGCTTCCAGGCGCAGGCCATCGCGGATGGCTTCGGTCAGAGCACGCCGAGGGGCGCGATGCGCGAGTGCAGTTGTACAGGCACGGCGGGGTGTACTCGATGTCCTGCCAGCGCATGAGCCGTCCGGTCAGCCGGTGGACTTGGCATAGAAGGGCGGGCACTCGGCGTCGTCCATGTGCCGGCTGACGTACACCACGCCGGCCTCCTCGTCCACCTCGGTCGTGATCGGGGTCGCTGCCACCTCCGGGGTGCCGATGTAGCCGCCGTGCAGGTACGTCTCGTGCGACAGGTCCAGCAGGTTGTCCACCAGCAGCCCGAACCGCGCCTTGAGCGGCTCCATCCCCGACACCGTCGTGTAGTCCGGAGTCCAGCCACGGCGCCCGCGGGATGCGGGCCGCGTCGGCCTTCCCCGGGTCGCCGATCCACACCCACACGAACGAGTCCTGCTCCACCACGGGGTAGCTCTTCAGCCGGGCGGTACGAGGCACGCGCGTCTGGCCGGGCACGGCCACGCACACGCCGTCCGCGCCGTAGGTGAACCCGTGATGGCCGCACACCACCTGGTCGTCGACCAACTGGCTCGGTGCCTGTGACAGCGGGAAACGGCGGTGCACGCACCGGTCCGACATCGCGGTGACCTCGCCGGCGCGGGTGCGCGACTCCTTCGTACTCCAGGGGTAAAGCGGGCGAGGGCACTGCTTCTGACGATGAGACCTCACGCATGCGGGCGGCGGAACACCGCTTCCCGCATGCCGGAAAGCGAATGTCCCGCCGTCTCACGAGCCGGAAGTGGTGTGCCGGAACGGGGACGGCAGGGGGATGAAAATGAGAACCGTTGTGGTTATCACGCGCAGCCGTCGACCGAGAAGGACGAGAGGGATGGCCAGAAACGAGCTACGACCGGTGATCAAGCTGCGCTCCGGCGCAGGCACCGGCTACACCTACGTGACCACCAAGAACAGGCGCAACGATCCCGACCGCCTGAAGCTGCGCAGATACGACCCGACCGTCCGCCGCCACGTCGAGTTCCGGGAGGAACGATGAAAAAGGCCATCCACCCCGACTACCGGCCGGTCGTCTTCCGCGACCCCGGCGCCGGTTTCGCCTTCCTCACCCGATCCACGATCACCAGCGACAAGACCATCGTGTGGGAGGACGGCACCACCTATCCCGTGGTGGACGTCGACGTCTCCTCGGCCAGCCACCCCTTCTACACCGGCCGCAACCGGGTGCTGGACACCGCCGGCCGGGTCGAGCGGTTCAACCAGCGCTACGGGAGAAGCTGAAGGCCGCGGCCCTCGTTCGGGCCAGGGGGAGAAGGTCAGATGCGGCCGGCTCGGGCCGAGCCGGCCGCGTGGCGGGGAGTCCGTCAGAAGGGATAACGCGCGGGCTCGCCGCGCATGGTGATCCAGCGGGTCTCGGTGAACGCCTCGATGTTCGCCGCGGCGCCCCCGAACCGGGATCCGGTGCCGGACGCCCGAACGCCGCCGAACGGCGCGTTGGCCTCGTCGTTCACGGTCTGGTCGTTGATGTGCACGATGCCGGTGGGGATGCGTTCCGCGACGGCGAGCCCGTGCATCACGTCACGTGTCACGATGCCCAGCGAAAGCCCGTACTCGCTCACCGCGGCCAGTTCGGCGGCCTCCTCGGGTGAGGACACACGGGTGACCGGCGCGACGGGACCGAACACCTCCTCGGCGAAGGCGGGCGCGGTGAGGGGGGTGCCGGCCAGCACGGTCGGCCGGTAGAAGAGGTCGTCGTACGTTCCGCCGGACGCCAGTCTCGCCCCCTGCTCCACGCTCGCCGTGACCATGCGGTGGATCTTGTCGCGCTGTCCCGCGTCGATGACCGGCCCCAGCGCGACCGCGCCGGACTTCGGGTCACCCACCGGGAGCCCACCGGCCTTCTCCGCGAGCCGTTCCACGAAGTCGTCGTACAGCCGTGCGGAGACCAGGTGACGCCCGGTCGTCATGCAGATCTGCCCCTGGTGGAAGAACGACCCCCAGGCGGCCAGGTTCACCGCCGCGTCCACGTCGGCGTCGTCCAGCACCAGCAGCGCGGAGTTCCCGCCGAGCTCCAGATGCGCCCGCTTCAGGTGCCGCCCCGCCAGCTCGCCGATGCGGCGGCCGACGGGGGTCGAGCCGGTGAACGAGATGACCCGGACGTTGGGGTCGGTGACCAGGGCCTCGCCGACGTCGGCGCCGCCGGGCAGCATCTGCAGGACGCCGGGCGGCAGGCCGGCCTCCTCGAAGACACGCGCCATCAGCGTGCCGCCGGTGACGGCGGTGCGCGGGTCCGGCTTGAGGATGACGGCGTTGCCGAGGGCGAGCGCCGGGGCGACCGACCGGATGCCGAGAATGATCGGCACGTTGAACGGTGAGATCACCGCGACCACGCCCGCCGGCATCCGCCGCGCCATGGACAGCCGCGGCTGCTCCGACGGCAGGACCTCGCCAATCGCCCGGCCCGGCAGCGAGGCCGCCTCGTAGCACTCCTCCGCCGCCACGTGCAGCGCGAACCCGGCCATCCCCGGGACCGCGCCGACCTCGCGGATGTTCCAGTCGCTGATCTCCTCGGCGTGACGCTGCCACAGGTCCCCGGCTCTGCGCAGGACGGCCGCGCGCGCGGTGTGCGGCATCGCGGCCCACTCCCGCTGGGCTCTGGTGGCGGTCTCCCCCGCCTCCGCCACGTCCTCGGGGGTCGCCAGCCCCATCCGGCCGAGTTCCTCACCGGTGGCCGGTTCGACGACCGCGTAGTCGCCTCCCCGTCCGGCGGTCCACTCGCCGTTCTTGAAGATGTTTCCCTGCCAGTCGACGCTGTCGAGAAGTCCCACAGCGGGTGTCCTTTCCTGTTGTCCTCAGTGGCTCATGCGCAGGACGGGCTTGAGCACGTCGCCGTGACGGCTGTCCCGCAGTGCCGTGTCGATGTCGGCCAGGTCGTAGAACCGCACCAGCCGGTCGAACGGGAAGCGTCCCTGACGATGCAGTTCGACGAGGGTGCCGATGAGCGTCTCGCTGCGGCCGCTGCCGCCGAGGGTGCCGACGACTCGCTTGCCCCACAGCGTCGACAGGTGGTCGAGCCCGAACTCCGCGCCCGCCGGCGCCCCGCCGATGAGGACGCAGGTCCCGAGCATCCCCACGCTGTCGGCCGCCTGACGTACGACGGAGATGACGCCGGTGCACTCCAGGGCGTGGTCGGCCGGCCCACCGCAGATCCGGTGCACCTCCGCCACGGGGTCCGCCTCGGAGACGTCGACGGTGTGGGTGGCGCCGAACTCCGTGGCCAGGGCGAGCCGGGCCGGGTGCCGGTCGACCGCGATGATCGTCGTGGCCGGGGACAGCCGGGCCGCCATGACGGCGGCCAGCCCGACCGCGCCCGCCCCGTACACCACGAGGCTCGACCCCGGGCCGGGCTTCAGCGTGTTGAACACCGCCCCCGCGCCCGTCGCGATGCCGCAGGCGAGCGGGCCGAGCAGGTCCAGCGGCGCGTCCGGGGGGACCACGACCAGGGCCTCGGCCCAGGTGAGCGAGTAGGTGGAGAACGACGACTGCCCGAAGAAATGGCTGTGCACCGGTGAGCCGCCGGGGCGGCGCAGGGCGGTCTTCCCGGCGCGCGGGCCGAGCAGCCGCCCGCCTCCGCACAGGGCCTCTCCGAGGCGGGAGCAGTAGCGCGGCTCGCCGTCCCGGCAGTTGCGGCAGTCCCCGCACGACGGCCAGCCGATCACCACGTGGTCGCCCGGCCGCACGCCGGTGACGCCCTCGCCCACGGCCACGACCTCCCCGGCTCCCTCGTGCCCGAGCACGGCGGGGAACGGCATCGGCAGGTCCCCGTGCCGGGTGATCTCGTCGGTGTGGCAGATCCCCGAGGCGACGATCTTCACCAGCGCTTCGCCCGGCCCGGGCTCGTCGAGGTCGAGTTCTTCGATGCGAAACGGTCCGTGGAGTTCGTCGACGACGGCGGCGGTCACCTTCATGACGTTCTTTCCTTGGGGGTCGTAGGGACGACGGGAGGAGGCAGCGGCGGGGTCAGCCGCTCGACCGTACGGGCCACGTGCAGGACGACCTCGTCGCGCATGGCGGCGCCGGCGAGTTGCAGGCCGACCGGCAGTCCGCCGGCCAGCGTCACCGGCACCGAGACGGCGGGCAGCCCCGCGGCGTTGAAGGGTGAGGTGAGCCGGGTCAGCACGAACTCGACGGGCCACTCCTGGTTCCCGGCCGTCAGCGTCATCGCACCGATGGGCGGGGCCACGACGGGCACGGTGGCGCAGGCCAGCACGTCGCAGGAGGCGAGCGCCCTGCGCAGGGCGCCGGTCAACCGGCGTATGGCCGCCTCGTGGGCCTCGACCTGGTCGGCGGTGGGCGGAGCCATCCGCATCAGTTCGGCGATGTCCGGCCCGAACAGCTCGGGGTTCCGCTCGAACGCGCGCCGGTGGAAGGCGCCGGCCTCGTGGGCGATCCTGGAGAGCAGGGCCTGCGGCATGAGCGGCTCGCCGGGGACGACGACGTCGTCCACGCGCAGCCCGTGCTCCTCCAGCCGGCTGCGGGTGGCCGCCAGCGCCTCGCGGACCTCCGGGGCGAGCACCGCGTCGAACCAGCCGCCCAGCCAGCCCACCCGCGGCTTCGCGGGAAGATCGGCCGGCGCCGGTGCCGCGAGTGCGGTCGTCAGCAGCGCCGCGTCGTCCACCGTGCGCGCCAGGACGCCGAGGTGGTCCAGCGACGGGGCCAGCGGCAGCACGCCGTCGAGGGGGACGCGGCCCCGGGTCGGCTTGAAGCCGACGCAGCCGCTGAGCGCGGCCGGGATGCGCACGCTGCCTGCCGTGTCCGAGCCGAGCGCGCCCAGGCAGCTGCCCGCGGCGACGGAGGCGGCCGAGCCGCCGGAGGAGCCACCGGGGATGCGCCCCCGGCGGTACGGGTTGTGGGTGGGGCCGAAGAACGGGCTGTCCGTGCGCCCTCCCCACGCCAGCTCGTGCGTGGTGTGCTTGCCCAGGATCACCACCCCCGCCTCCCGCAGCCGGGCCACCGCGCTCGCGTCCCGCTCCGGGACGTGGCCGGTGAACAGGGGCGATCCGTAGCCGGTGGGGACACCCGCCGTGTCGATCAGGTCCTTGATTCCGATGGGGAGGCCGTGCAGCGGCCCGCGGGCCGGTTCCCCCGCGAGCGCCGCCGCCCGGGCCCGTGCCCGGTCGGCCGTCACCGTCGCGTACGCGTTGAGGCACGGCTCGGTCGCCTCGATCCTGGCCAGCATGTGCTCGGTCAGCTCGGCGGGCGACAGTTCACCGCGGGCGATGGCGGCCGAGGCGGCGGTCGCCGTGAGAGCGGCCGCCTCAACCGGAGACGACATCGGTGTCCCGCTTCCGGACGAAGTAGCCGACGGGGAACAGGCTCAGCCCGGTCCTGTCGCGCACCAGGCCCCACAAGCCGCGCGGCAGCCGGAGCGCCGCCGCGATGCCGATGGCGCCCAGGAGCACCAGGTACCAGGAGCCGTAGTCGGACAGCAGCTGCTGCAGCCCGAAGAAGACGACCGCCCCGACCAGTGGACCCTCGATGGAGCCGATGCCGCCGATGACGACGATGAAGATCATGTATGCCGACCACTGCACGCTGAAGATGGCGTCGGGGTTGACACTGAGCGAGCTCACCGTGATGACCCCGCCGGCCGCGCCGCAGCCGGCCGCCGAGACGAGGTAGACCACGCGCTTGGCCCGCCGTACGTCGATCCCGACGGAGCTCGCGGCGGTCTCCTCGTCGCGGACGGCCATGAGCGACAGGCCGAGCCGGCCTCGCAGCAACAGGTAGCATCCGGCGATCGTGGCCAGGGCCAGGGCGAGCGCGACCCAGTAGGTCAGCGCCCCGCGCAGGACCTGGTCGACGCCGGAGAGCCCGGTCAGGCCCTTGCCGCTGCCGCCGCCGAGGCTGTCGACCCGGACGACCAGGAGCCGGTAGACCTCGGCGATCACCCAGGTCCCGACGGCGAAGTAGTCGCCGCGCAGCCGGAAGGCGAGCCACGAGGTCGGCAGCGCGAAGACGGCGCAGGTGAGCGCGGCCAGCGGCACCGCGAGGTACGGCTGCACACCCAGGTCGGCGAGCGCGACGACGGAGTAGGCGCCGATGCCGATGTAGGCCTGCTGCCCGACCGAGACCAGCCCGCCGAACCCGGCGAGCAGGTTCCACATGCTCGCCAGCGCGACCAGCACGAACAGGTTGACGAGAGTGTCGGTGACCGTGCTGAACACCAGGAACGGGAGCGCCGCGAGGACCGCGACGGCGATCAGCATGGCGACGGCCGACAGTTTGGAGGAGCGGGCGGCGCGGCTCACGTCAACGGCCGCGCGTGCGGTCAGCATCTGGGAGATGGTCATGCGGTCCGTCCTGCGAGCAGGCCCTGCGGCCGGAAGGCCAGCACGGCGAGGAAGACGAGGTGGCCGGCGAGCAGGGTCAGCGCGGGGTCGATCTGCGCCCCCAGGGACTGGGTGACGCCGAGGACGACGCCGCCGAGCAGCGTTCCCCACAGCGACCCGAGACCGCCGATGACGACCGCCTCGAAGGCGAAGATCAGCCGCGAGGGGCCGATCGCGGGATCGAACGACGAGCGGATCGCGAACATCAGTCCGGCGAGCGCGACGGTGGCGAACGCGATGGCGGTCGCGATGCCGTAGACGTGCCGGCTGTCCGCGCCCACCAGGTTCGCGGTCTCCCGGTCGTCGGACGACGCGCGCAGCATCCGGCCGAGGCCGGTGCGCGACAGGAACAGCTGGATGCCGGCCAGGGCGAGGCAGGCCAGCAGGAACGTCGTCAGCGAGAGATAGCCGACGGAGATCGAGCCGCTGAGCTCGAACGAGCCCGTGGCGAAGGAACCCCCGTCGAGGGTGCGGGTGTCCGCGGAGAAGATCTCCAGCAGGACGTTCTGCAGCACGATGGACAGGCCGAAGGTGACCAGCAGAGTCGCCAGCGGCCCCGCGGACAGGCTGCGTTGCAGCAGCACCCGCTGGGTCAGGTACCCGAGCACGGCGAACAGCGGGACGGTCACCACCAGAACCACCCACAGGGGCAGCCCGGTGCCGCCGACCAGCGCCAATGCCAGGAACGACGCGACCACCGCGAGGTCGCCGTGCGCGAGGTTGACGATCCGCATGACGCCGAACATCAGCGACAACCCGGTCGCGAACAGCGCGTAGAGCCCGCCGAGCAGCAGCCCTTGGATGACGGCGTTGAGCCAGCCCATGTCAGTCGTGTCCCTCTCGGTCAGTCGGGCCGATTCCGAAGTACGCGTGCTCCACCTGCTCCGGGGTCAGGTCCTGCGGCCGTCCCCGCAGTACGGACCTGCCTTCGAGCAGGCAGTGCACCCGGTCGGCCACCCGCAGGGCCTGGGAGACGTCCTGCTCGACGATCAGCGCGGTGGTGCCGGTGGCGACGATGTCCGGGAGCACCTGGTAGATGCGGCGTACGATCACCGGCGCGAGGCCCAGCGACAGCTCGTCGATGAGCAACAGGTCCGGGTTGGACAGCAGCGCCCTGCCGATGGCCACCGACTGCTGCTCGCCGCCCGACAGCTGTGCGGCGTTCTGCCCACGCCGGTCGGCCATCCAGGGGAACAGCTCGTACACGCGGGCGACGGTCCAGGGACCGGGACGCCTGCGGTACGCGCCGGTCAGCAGGTTCTCCTCCACGCTGAGGGAGCGGAACAGCCGCCGGCCCTCCGGCACCAGGGCGATGCCTTCCGACACGCGTTTGTGGGCGGGGAAGCGGGTGATGTCGCGGCCCCTGAGGTGGACGGTTCCCGACGTCGGGGGGTTGAGCCCGGCAAGGGCGCGCAGCAGCGTGGACTTGCCCGCGCCGTTGGCGCCGATGATGGCGAGCACCTCGCCCTTCTCGATCTCCAGGCTGAGGCCGTCCACGGCGCGGAGCTGGCCGTGGTGCACGGTGAGGTCGCGGATGGACAGCAGCGTCATGAGCCCTCCTCGTCCGTGAGGCCGGTCTCCGGGCCGCCGCCCAGGTAGAGCTCGCGGACCTTCGGATCGGCGAGCACCGTCATCGGCTCGCCGTCCGCGACCAGGTCGCCGCCGGCGAGACAGACCATCCGGCCGACGGTCTTCACCAGTGCGTGCACGACGTGCTCGATCCAGACGATGCCGAGGCCCTCGGCGTGCAGCCGCTTCACCACCTCGACCAGTTCGAGCACCTCCGGCTCGGTCAGCCCGCCGGCGACCTCGTCCAGGAGCAGCAGCCGAGGCGCCGTGCCGATGGCCCGGGCCACCTCCAGGCGCTTGCGCTGGAGCAGGGTGAGCCGCCCCGCGGGGGTGTTCGCCAGGCCGGCCAGGCCGGTGCGGTCGAGCACGTCCATGCCGTGCGTCCAGGCCTGCCTGCCCTTGAGCCCGGCGCCCTGGTGGGCGCACACGAGCACGTTCTCGAACACGGTCAGGTGCTCGAAGGGCCGGGGCACCTGGTAGGTGCGGCCGATGCCGGCCCGGGTGCGGGCGTGCGGCGGTACGGCCGTGACATCGCGGCCTTCGAACCAGACCGCGCCGCTGTCGGGGCGCAGGTCACCGGAGATCATGGCGAACAGGCTGGACTTGCCGGCTCCGTTCGGCCCCACGATCCCGAGCGCCTCGCCCGGCTGGACCGAAAGCGTCATCTCCCTGGCGACGGTCACCTTGCCGAAGCTCTTGGTGACGCCGTCGAGGTGCAGCAGTGACGGCGTCATCGGGCGTCGGTGGGCTTCAGCTCGCCGCCGACGGGGACGTCCTTGTTCGGCGTGTTGTCGACGATGACGACGTCCCAGGGGAAGCGCTCGCCCTTGCGCCACTGGCCGCCGACCGGGTGCTGGATGGCGATGCCGGGCTGCGGGCCCGCGGTGAAGTCGAGGTTCCCGCTCATACAGTTGATCTTCATGCCGCGCAGCTTGGAAGCCACCTCGTCGCGGTCCTTGGGGTCGCTCGCGTCCTTGAAGGCCTGAATCGCGATCTCGAACAGTGAGTAGACCGAGCCGAGGGCCTGGGTCCACTGCTTGCCGGTGGCCGCGGCGAAGTCGTCGGCGAGTTGCTTGGCGCTCTTGCCGTCGAGGGTGGAGGTGTAGGGGTGGGCGGGGCTCCACCAGAAGTCGGTGGCGATGTTGTTCGCGAGCCGGCCGAGGGCCTCGGCCTCCGAGGGGAACAGCATGACCTTCGCGACGGTGGCCAGCTTCGGCCGGAAGCCCTGCTGCTGGGCCTGCTTCCAGAAGGTCTGGAAGTCCGGGGGAATCGGGGTGCAGGTGAACAGCTCCGCGTCCGACTCCTTGAACTTCGCGATCTGCGCGGTGAAGTCGGTCGCGCCGTCCTGGTAGGCGCCGCCGTCGACGACGGTGTAGCCGGACTTCTCCATCATCGGGCCGAGCCCCTGACGGAACGCGTTGGCGTCGGTGTCGTTGGGCCACAGGGCGGCGACGTTCTTGTTGGAGACGTCCATGCGCTCCCACATGGGGAAGAAGCAGTCGGCGAACTCCTGCATGCCGAAGAAGAACAACGTCGTGTATTTGAAGCCCTCGCCCGGCTTGCCACCCCGGCCGTGGAACCACGCCTCCCACGGAGCGATCGTGGTGACGTTCGGGATGCCGTTGGCCTCGCACTGGTCGGCCACCGGGTTGGTGGTGTCGGGCGTGGAGGAACCGACGATGAGGTCGACCTTGTCGCTGTTGATCAGCTGCCGGGTGACCTCGGTGGCGCGGTTGGGGTTCGACTGCGTGTCCTTGACGACGATCTCGAGCGTGCGCTTCTTGCCGCCCGAGGTGAACCCGTTCCGCAGCGCCTCCTGGATCTGCTTGACCACGAAGTTGTCGGCGGTGGCGAAGCCGGCCAGCGGGCCCGTCTGCGGGCTGACGTAGCCGATCTTGAGCACGTCGGACGACGAGGTGCCCGTGCCCTTCAGCCCGCCGCAGGCACTCAGCAGCGGGGCGCCGCCGATCGCGGCGGTGCCGAGGCCCACCGCGCTGAGGAAAGAACGGCGGTCCATGCCGCCCACGGAAGCGTCGCTCACGCGAGGACTCCTTGTGTCGTACGGTCCCGCGGGCATGGCGAAGCCCTGTCGGGACACCAGGGGGTGCTCGTGAAAACCGGGTCGGGTGGGGTCGCGCGGCTGGTGACCGCGGCGCCGACCTCGGGGATGTCGGAAAGGTGCCCCGACCGTACGGTCCCGTTAACACGGGAGCAACAGGGCGTCCCGGAAGCTCGAACGCGAATTCCTTGACTGGAACGGCTATGCCTGCGGCCGGTAGCCGAGTCGCCGGGAGATCTCGGCCGCGGTGCGCCGCAGCGGGGCCTCCAGCCGCCCGGCCAGCGCCTCCACGGTGGTCGGCGCGAGGGTCAGGTACACCGCGACGTTGATCGCCGCCACCACGTCGCCGGACCGGTCGCGCACCGGCGCGGAGAACGACCTCAGGCCGGGAGCCAGCTCCTCGTCGTTGACCGCCATGCCGCTCTGGCGCACCTTCGCCAGCGCCGCCAGCAGCTGCTCCCTGTTGGTGATCGTCTTGGGCCCGCGGCGGGCCATGTCGGTGTGATCGAGGATCTGCCGCAGCGCCGCCGGGTCCTTGTACGCCAGCAGCACCTTGCCCATCGAGGTGCAGTACGCCGGCAGCCGGGAGCCCACGTGCAGGTTGAGGTCCATGGCCAGGGCGCTGCGCCGGCCGCTGCGCCGGCGGTCCACGTAGACGACGTCCGGCCCGTCGCACAGCCCCAGGCTGACCGTGAACCCGGTCTCGTCGGCCAGCGCCTGCAGCAGCGGCCCGGTGACCCGGGTGAGCTCCATCGAGTCGATCGCCGCGAACCCGAGGTCGACGGCGCGCGGGCCGAGGAAGTACTTCTTGGTCTCCGGGTCCTGCTGGAGATACTCCAGCACGGTCAGCGTGGCCACGTATCGGTGCGTAGTGCTCTTGTTCAGGCCGACCGCGCGCGCCAGGTCGGCGATCCCCAGCACCGATCGGTTCCCGGTGAAGGCCGACAGGATGCGCAGGCCGCGCTCCAGGGAGACGGAGTGCGAGGCGGAGGGGTCGGTCGTCACACGACCAGGCCGGCGGGGAGAGTCCTCTTCGGTCACGGCGGTCAGCATATTGCCACCGCGTTCCAGTCCTCCGAACGCATTTGACTGCCGGCCCGATTGCGTGAACGCTTTCTCGACCGTGCGGACGACGTGGGGAAGAGGATCGAGCCATATGACCGGAGCGGGGCGCGCCGGGAACGGGTGGCGCACGGCGCGACTCGGTCACTTCATCGGCGGCGACTGGGTGGCCGCCGGCTCCGGCCGAACCTACCTCGACCACTCCCCGTGGTCCGGGGCGGCGCTCTGCGAGGTCGCCGCCGGCGACGCCGAGGACGCGCGCCGGGCGATCGAGGCCGCCCATGCGGCGTTCGGCGGCTGGGCCGGACAGGCGCCCCGGCGACGCCAGCAGATCTTCCTGCGCGCCGCCGACATCCTGGAGGGCCGCCGTGCGGAGGTCCTCGACGCCCTCGCCGACGAGACCGGGTGCGGCCGTCACTTCGGCGACGTCCAGTTCGACTTCACGCTCAGGCTCCTGCGCCAGGCCGCCCATCTGGCCTACCGGCCCATGGGGGAACTGCTGCCGTCGGACGTCGAGGGCACCCAGGCCATGGCCGTACGGCGCCCGGTCGGCGTGGTCGCGGCGATCGCGCCGTGGAACGCCTCGCTCACCCTGTCAGGACGGGCGATCGTCGGCCCGCTCGCCCTCGGCAACACGGTCGTGCTGAAACCCTCGGAGGAAGCGCCCTACACCGGAGGCGCGCTCTGGGCAGAGATCCTCCACGAGGCCGGCCTGCCCGCCGGCGCGCTGAACGTCGTCACCCACGCTCCGGGGGAGGCCGGCGACATCGGCGACGCGATGCTCGCGAACCCCCTGGTCAAGCGGATCAACTTCACCGGGTCGACGCCGACGGGACGGCGCCTCGCCGAGAAGGCCGGGCGGCACCTCAAGCGCCTCGTGCTCCAGCTCAGCGGGCAGAACCCGCTCATCGTCGCGCGCGACGCCGACATCGGGTACGCCGTGGACGCCGCGGCCTACGGCGCCTTCGTCCACCAGGGACAGGTGTGCATGTGCGCCCGGCGCGTCTACGTCGAGCGCCCGCTGGCGGAGGAGTTCGCCGAGCGGTTCGCGGCCAAGGTGGCGGCGCTGCCGACGGGCGACCCGCATGCCCCGGAGACGGTCGTCGGCCCGGTCATCAACGAGTGGGCCCTGGCCCTCCTCGACCGCCGCGTCAACGAGGCCGTCGAACTCGGCGCCCGCGTCCTGGCCGGAGGGGTCCCCCGGCCGCCGTGCTATCCGGCCACCGTACTCACCGACGTCCCCGGCGAGGCCGAGATCGCCCACGGCGAGACCTTCGGGCCGGTCGTGATCCTGGAGGCCGTCGACTCGGCCGAGGAGGCGGTCGCCCGGGCCAACCGGTCGGATCTGGGCCTGGCCGCCTCGATCATCACGGGTGACAGCCGCCGCGGCCTGCGACTGGCGGCGCAATTGGACGTCGGCATCGTCCACGTGAACGACCAGCCCGTCAACGACGAGCCGCACATGCCGTTCGGCGGCGTCAAGGACAGCGGCTGGGGACGTTTCGGGCTCGGTTTCGCCGCCGAGGAGTTCTGCGAGCTCCAGTGGGTCACCGTACGCGACCAGGATCGGACCTTCTCCTTCTGACCCGCCACCGCCGGCGGCGGGACCGAGTGGATGGTGCGCGTGTGCGCACGCTTGGCCTAGCCGGCGGCGGGCAGGATGGCGTTGGGCGAGGTGCCGAAACGGCCGGCTGTCGCGTCGAGCACGGTCAGGCTCCCGTACGCGTCGGCCGCCGTCGACGTGCAGGATCTGGCCGGTGATTTGGAAGTCCGACGCCCGGAACCCGACCTCGCGGCCCGTGCCCTCGACGCCGAGCAACTCCCCCATGTGTACGCCGCGGCCGACCGAGCGCACGGCCACCATGTCGCCGGACTCGACGACGTGCTCGATCGTGACGGTCAGGCCGCCGCGCAGCCCACCCGGATCACCGTCGGCTACACCGCGGGCCTGATCGTCACTCCGGCGGTGCAAGCACCCCGACGCCGACGTACGCACGCTGCACCTGGAGTGGAACGAGCCGCGCGAGGCCCTGCTCGACCGGCGGGTCGACGCGGCGATCACCCGGCTGCCGCTGCAGACCGACGACCTGCACGTGACGATCCTCTACGAGGAGCCGAAGATGCTGCTCGTGCCGGCCGGGCACCGTCTGGCCGGCAAGGAGTCGGTCACCCTCGACGACATCGACGGCGAGCCGATCCCCCGCTTCCCGGACCCGGAGTTCGACGCGTACTGGCGTATCGACCCACGGCCCGGAGGACGCCCCGCGCCCGGCGGACCCCCTGTCGAGACCATCGAGGACAAGCTCGAATACATAGCCGCCGGGCAGGCTGTGGCCATCGTCCCGGCCTCCCTGCACGCGGCCGGAATCCGCCCCGACCTCACCGCGATCCCGCTGCGCGGCGTCGAACCGGGCCACGTCGTCGTGGCAACCCGGGCCGCGGACCGCAGCCGGCTGGTGGCCGCATTCCGCAGGTCGGCCCGTGACTGCGTGAGCGGTCAGGTGGACAGCTCCTCCTGGTCGACGCCTCACCTGGCGCACGGCGCCGGCAGGTGAAGGTCACCGCCAGTCGCCGACCAGCACGAACGCCGCCCAATGGAAAAGATCCGCGTACGGCCTGATCTGATAGTCGGCGGCGCCGACGTGGCGGGCGGCGTGGCGACAGCGCGTGGCCGCGGCGAGAAGGCGGCGCTGCTCGGGCGATCCCTCCTCGTGGCGGCCCGCCAGGGCGAGGTACGCGGCCTCCGCGCCCCTGAGATCGCGGGCACGCGCGCGTAGATCGGCGATGTCCGTCGACAGTGCCTCGTACGCCTCCGGGAAACGCTCCAGCGCCCGCTCGCAGTAGGCGATGGCCTCGGTCACGGTCATGGTCCGTACGCGATCCTGGGCGCGCCCCAAAGCGGAGGACTTGTCTTCTCCCCTGACCAGGCGCGTATAGAACTCCTCCATCAGGATGCTGGTCGATATCTCATCCACCGACCACAGGCTGACCACCGCCGAGGACGCCCCGGCATAGATCAGCGCCCGGGTGAGCCCGATCAACTCGTCACCCGAGGTGAGGGCGGACAGCCCGGTCCGGCAGGCGCTCAGCGTCACCAGATCGCAGTCCAGGCGAAGGCTCAGCACGTCGGTGGCGGTCAATCGGCCCTCGCCCGGCGCGAGCAGGATGCCAGACCTACCGGGCTCGCCGTCGTCGAATTCGCCGTGGCAGGCCACGTGCCATACGTCGGCCGACCTCTCACGCACCGCCGTGCGGGTGACGTCCGGGCCGGTCAGCACCTGCGCGTGCGGCCCGAAGAGGCCGGCGATGGCGGTCGCCTGCACCCGAGCGTGGACGAGGGGCCGGTCCGGGGACGAGTCGGCGAGGAGGACCGCGCCCCGCTCCCACTTCACCCGGCCGTCTTCGCGGCGTGTGCAATACCGCAGCGTCGAGGCGCTGGGCAGGTATGAGACCGGGTTCCGCGATCCGAACGGCACTCCGTCGATCTCCACCGCGTGCAGCGGGACCATGTGCAGGACGTCGTGGGGCACCAGGCAGACGTGCTCGCCCTCGGCGCAGGCGTCGGCCAGCGGCCGCACGAGGGCCCGGAAGACGTCCTGCCAGTCGGAACCGCCCTCGGGAAGGGGCGTTCGCGACGCCTCCGCAGCTGTGCGGAGATCCACCCGGGTCTGCTCAAGGACGACGACCTCGGGTTCCTCCTCCCCCGCGCGGACGAGGAACAGGAGCGTGCCCCCATCGGTGACGAGGAACTCGCCGAGCACCACGCCGTCCCCGAGGAGCTGACGGATCTCGGCCTGCGAAACCGGACGCCCTTCGCGCAGATCCGCGTACTCCGCTCCGGCCGTTCCCGCGAAGCGCAGCTCCGCGCGTACGGCGTCGAGGCGCTCACGCAACGTGCGGACTTCGTCGGCCCGGCCCTCCCGCAGTGCCCGCTCGAAGTCCTCGGCCGCCGACTGCTCGGCCGCGGCCAGCTCACGCAGCTCCGGGGGTACGACCCGGGTGCTGACACCGCCGAGGAGTTCGAGGAAGACGCGGGAGCGGCCACGCTCAACAAGCTCGAACGCCTCGGCGTGGGGGTGGGGAACGCCCAGGTCCTCCAGTACCAGCGCGAACGCCGCCCGTTCGTACGGGTCGCCGTTCGGCCCCGCCCCGGCGCCGATGCGAAGGTCGGCGTCCAGAACGCGCCCGCGCATCTCCTCCAGAGTGGTGACGGCCTCGCGCAGCAGCCGGTAGCCGGATCGCGCGTCCCCGTCCAGCAGGGCGAGGTCGGCGAGGTTCATCAGGGAGTTGTAGGACCAGGTGAGGTGGCCCGCGGCCGCGGCCTGCGCATGGGCGTCCCTGAGCACGTCTTTCGCCTCGTGGTAGCGCTCCTCGTAGATCAGTGCCGCCGCACGCAGGTACTCGTTCAGTCCCGGTGCCAGCGAGAACTCGCGGGGGAATCGCGCGCGAACGGGCTCCCCATACACGACGGCGCTGACGATCGCCTCCTGAGCGGCCAATGCCTGCTTGGTGACCCTCGGCATCGTGCGGGAGCGGATGAGCGGCGCCGGGGTCAGTTCCTCGGCGCGCATGACGGCCCAGTCCGCGCGGCCGAGCGGGGTCGCCTGCGATTGACGGAGGAGTGACCGGGCCTCGGCCACGTCCCCGAGAACCATGCGGGCGAGGGCCGCGACGGTGAGGACGTGCCGCCGGATCGGGCCGGTCAAGGCCGCTGGGTCCGGCCCGTCCTCGATGAGACGGAGCGCGTCCCCGGGACGGGCGAGGCGGCCGGCGAGAATCAGGGCCGCGTTGGCGCGCGCCATCGCCGCGCCGTTCGGCGCGTCGCCGGCTTCGGCGTGCCGGGCCGCGGCGAGCCACTCGCCGATCGAGGTGTCGCGCCAGTTGAGGTACTGGCACAGGAGAGCCCGGGTGACGTGGCATTGGGCGCGCGCCCTGGCCTGGTCTCGGCGCAGCCGGGCGAGGTGCGCGGCCGGACAGCGCGGCATCACCTCCTCCTCCACGAGGGTGAGCGCGGCCTCGGCGACCTCCACCCAGCGGAAGGCCTCCTGCTCCTTCATGGGCTCGCGGGTCCAGGGGTCGAAGTTGAGAAAAGCCTGGCCGAGGGGAACGCGTCCCATGCCGGACAGGGCTCCGTTCGCGCTCAGGGTGGTGACGAAACCGTAGTCGGGGCGCCCCGGACGGGCGAGGAACGCGTCGAACAGCCATGCCGAGAAGATCCGGGCCTGCTCGGCCGGGGTCAGACGGAACATCATCGACAGATAGAAGCCCCGCAGGGCCCTGACCTCCGCGTCGACGGCCCCCAGGCAGGTCAGCGCGGCCTCGGCGCACACGAGGATCGCCACCCCCGGCAGGAGATCGGGCGCCGGGTGGAAGACCACGACCACGGCGTACAGGTAGAGGCCGCGGCGCAGCGCCGGGTCGATCACCAACGCCACGGCCACCCAGATGCTCACCAGCGGGCCCCTCCCCCCTTGTCGCGGGGGGACCCGGACCATCGCGTCGAGCAGGACCAGCACGGCACCGCCGACCAGCCACGCCGGGCCGGGCAGCGACCGCCACAGAGCGACGGTCCACTCGCCGACCGGCGTCGCCGCGACGGCGCAGGTGCCGAGGATCATGGCGATCGACGACACCCGGAACCCCCGTTGGGAGGGTCTGGGCACGCGCTGGATCAGATGGTCGAGCCACCAGGCCTGTCCGGTGATCAGAACGGCCAGGCCGAGCGTCCAATCGGGCCAGGAGCCGATGGCCGGCGACGGTCCGCGGAAGGCGAGCGCCAACGGAGCGGCCCCGGCGAGCAGGTGGAGCGCTCGGGCGGTGCGGTCGCGGAGCGTCGGAGGCTGGATGAAGCCGAGGTCGCCCCGCGTCCGGGAACCCGTGAACAGGCCGGGTGGGCGCGGTCCGGCCGGTGAGAGCTCACGGATCACGTGGCCGATCAGGATCGGGACGATCCACCACCGCAGGAGATCGGGGTCCGGGTCGAGGAACCCGAAGACGAGGGCGCCCCCCATCCCGGCGCTCACCCAGCCGGTTCCCCCGACCACGGCGCCCAGTGCGGCGAGCGCGAACTTCCATGACAGCAACGCGTGCAGGACTCCGTGAAGACCCCACGAGATCCCGCCCCAGAGCACCGTGAAGAACAGCACGACCGCCGACAACACGATCACGGAGTCCACCTGGGCCGGCCCGCCCCTGCGGTAGGCGACGACTCGCGCCCGCGCCACCGTGGCCCCGACGGCGAGCACCAGGAGCACGATCGAGAAGACAGGCATCCGATCATCTCCGATTCGGGTCGCCACCCCGAGGCCGCCCTCGCCCGTTCACCGGTACATCGGCCGATCGGTCACGCGCGTTTCCTCGACGCCAGGCAGGCGCGGGCCTTCCGCCCATCGGCCGGAGCCGTCATGATGGCGACTGGACATGGCGAACTATGAAGCGCTGCCGACGGCGACCTCTCCCGCGGAGGCGCGCAGACAACTGGCCGGGCCGGCGGAACACGTCCTGCTGCTCGGCGAGGGAGGCGCCCCGTCGGCTCTGCTGACCGCCGACCTGCTCGACCGTCCGGACCGGCCGCCGATCGTGATGATTCCGGAGGGGATGTCGGCGCGCGATTTCGCCGCGAGTCCCGGCGTCACCTTGCTCGACCTGTCCGACGACATTCCCGGAATCGTGGTCCTGCACGGCGATCGGCCGGTCGGCGTCATGCCGATCGCGGTCGTCCTGGAGGCGATCGCCCGCGAGGCGACCGAGCCCGGTCCGACCACCATGGGCCCGAACGGAAACGCGTCGGACGGCACGCTCGCCGGCGATGTCGGGCTGCCGCGAGCGCTGGCGCGCTGCCATGCGCCCGGGTGCGGGTTGCTCAACGAGCTGCTCTTCTACGACCGTGCGGCCCCGCCGTGGTGCCGTAACGCGAACCCGCCCGCGCACCGCCTCGTCCTCGCCCCGCGGACGGCGTGAGGAGATGCTCGACAAGGCGATGGAGGCCACGGTCGGCGCCGTGGACCGCAGGTTCCTGATCACGGTCTTCCTGCCGACCGCGCTGTTCCTCGGCCTGACCGTGGTGACGGTGTGGCCGTCGTTCCGTCCGGGCGGAGCCCTGACGTGGTGGCAGTCGCAGAGCGGGGAGCTGCGTCTCATCGGGGGGCTTGTGTTCCTGGCCGTCGCGCTGCTGACCGCGGCGCTGCTCGGCAGCGGCCTGGGGCTTCTGGTCCGGGTGTACGAAGGGTACTGGCCCGGCCGGCTCGGGACCGCCGTCGCCGCGCTCGGCCGCAGGCACCACAGGAAGGTGCTTGCGGGTCTGGCCGTCCGCGCCGACGCGGCGTCCTACGCCCGGATCGAGAGCGGCTATCCCTTCCCCTCCGACAGGGCGGAGGTGAGGCCGACGACCCTCGGCAACGTTCTGCGGAACGCGGAACTGCACCCGCGGTACCGGTACGGCGTGGACGCCGTCCTCGTGTGGCCGAGACTGTTCCAACTGGCTCCTGAACGGGCGTTGGCCTGCGTCGCGGCCGCGCGCGCCGATGTCGAACTGCACCTTACGGTGAGCGCGCTGTCGGTCCTCTACGGGCTCATCGCCGGAACGGCCCAGCTCCTCCAGATGGGGCCCTGGTGGTCGTTCCCCCTGCTCTTCACCGGGCCGATGGCCGTGGGGCTGCTCAGCTACCTGGCGGCGGTGGCGGCCGCGCGGACGTACGGAACACATGTCAAAGCGATCTTCGACCTGCACCGGCTCGATGTCCTCGACAAGGCGGCCGCCGACCTGCCTGGGCCGGAGGAGGAGCGGTGGCACCGGCTCCAGGAGTTCTGGTATCGCGCGGTCCCTCCGCTCACGACCGTCGTCCCCGGCGTCGCGAGCGCGGACGCGCACCCGACCGCACCTCCTGACGAGGAGGCGAGGCGAAGTGTGCGACTGAGCGGGTGGTTGGCCATGGGGGTCCTGCTGGCCACGCTCGCCGGATCGCTGTTCCTGCTCATGATCTGAGCGACCCCGCCTCAAGGGCGCGCTCCCGGCCCGCCTGTGTGCGTCAGGCCGTGAGCACCCGCCACGGGCGGTCTCGTGCCTCCAGCGGGGATCCGTCGGCGATGCGCGCCGTACGGTCCGCGGGTTCGAGCACGATCGTGGACAGCGTGGCCCAGCGCTCGCCGAGCGGCAGGGTCATGTCCGGCACGCAGCACAGCGGCGGCTGGCCCGGGCCGGAGTAGAGGAAGCCGAGCAGTTCGGCCGCGCTCCGCGGTCGCGGGCCGCGCGCGAGGCGGGCGGCGACGAGGTCGTAACGTTCGCCGGAATCCGGCTGGTAGAGCTCGCTCTTCTCACCCGCCCGGGGTCCCGGGGAGAGGAAGTGGTTGGTGCGGATGACGGTCCCGCCGACCGGCTCGATGACGAACACGCCGATCGGGGTGATGTCGGCGGTGACGACCGTCTCCGGATCGAAAAGGGTGAACGAGCTCGACGCGCTGACGGACGCCGACCGCACGAGGTCGAGCGCCTCCCCGACCGAGCCTGCCTCCTCCAGCACGGTGGCGGCGAGGAGGTGGACCGGAACGCCGCCGACGCCGTCCGCGCGGTGGCCGAGGATGTTGAAGTGCAGCGCGAGCCCGGCGCTGTTGACGCCGACCTTGGCGAGGATGCCGTGCTCGGTGAGCCCGACCACGTCGTGCCGGCCTCCGCGCACCTCGTGCGTGTGCCAGTACGGCGCGAGCTCCACGTGCCAGTCCCAGGTCTGCACCCCGAAGGTGCGCGGGCCGCCCTCGCCTGCATCGAGGCGCCGGACGATGGTCGAGCACTCGCCGGGACGGCCCTGCGGGCTCTGCGCGAGAAGTTCGGTGCGCGCGTTGAGCGCGTAGACCTGCCAGGGGTCGATCCCCGCGCCCGCGGCGAGGCCCTCCAGCTCCTCCCGCAGGCGCGGGCGGAACGCCTCGATCACGTCCGCGGTGCGGAGCGCGTCCTCGCGGACGCGGTCCTCGGTCAGCCCGGCCAGGCGGAAGAGCTCGATGTAGAGGTCGAGCCCGCCGGGGAGAGCGTCGCGAAGCCGTTCGCCGCGTTCCTCGCCGCGTTTCAAGGGGTCGGACGCGGTTACGGCGACATGCCGCCTTTCGGGGTTCATCTCTTCCTTCGTCGGACGACCATCGTCGTCAGGCAGTCGTCGTCGAGGTCCGGCTGAAAAGGCCCGCGCTGATCCGGTGCGTGCGGCGTCATGCGAGCTCGCGGCGCATGGACGCGAGCACGGTTTCCTTCGCCCAGAGGGCGTCGTGGCCCGGTATGCCGAGCAGGACGTCGTTGCTGAGACCGTCCATGAGGCGGCAGTGCCTGACCGCCAAGTCCTCGGCCGCCTCCGCGCCGAGGTCCGACAGCCTGCGCACGATGGCGGCCAGCTCGGCCGCCCACGAGCGGAAGAAGCCGTCGAGCCGGAGCAGCGTCTCCTCGTCATCGGGCGGCCGGGCGATGACCTGCGCCCACAACCGCCAGCGCACGTCCTGGGGTCCTCGCGGCAGGTAGAGCTCGACCAGGCGGTCCAGTGCCGCGCCGGCGTCCAGGCGAGCCAGCTCGGCTCCGCGGCGCTCGTCGAGGTCGGCCTCGCTCATAAGCAGGGTGGAGACGAGGATGCGGTCGCGGCTGCCGAAGTAGTAGAGCACGTGGCTCGTGCTCATCCCGGCCCGGTCGGCGATGTCCTTGATCCGCAACTGGGTGAAGCCGACCTCCTCGATCGCCAGCAGGGCGGCCTTGAGCACGTGTGCCCGCATGTCGGGGCGCTCAAGGGTGATCTTCGACTCCCGCACCATGCGCATCACCGTAGCGCCTTCCCGCCCTGATTCGCGGTCGAATATAGACCTGTGCTCAAAGTTTGAGTACGGTTCAAACCTTGTCGCCGCTCCCTGACGCGATCCGGAGGAAGAGTGAGACTGACGCCCACTGAGCGGGATCGGTTGCTGCTGTTCACGGCGGCCGAGCTGGCCCGTTCCCGGCGGGCCAGGGGCCTGCGGCTCAACGTGCCCGAGGCGACGGCGCTGATCGCGGACACCGTCTGCGAGGCGGCCCGTGGGGGCGCCCGGCTCGCCGAGGCGATCGAGGCGGGCCGCAGCGTGCTGGGCCCGGACGACGTGCTGCCCGGCGTGCCGGACGTCGTGACCGAGATCCAGGTCGAGGCGGTGTTCGACGACGGCTCCCGGCTGGCGGTGGTCACCGATCCGTTCGGCGGCGGCTCGCTGGGCCCCGACGCCCCGGGCGCGCTCGTCGCGGCCGACCATCCGGAGGAGGCGCGCGAGACCGTCCGGATCGAGGTGGTCAACACCGCGTCCGTACCGATCAGCGTGACCTCGCACTTCCACTTCTTCGAGGTCAACCCGCGGCTGCGCTTCGACCGCGCCCTCGCCTACGGCCGCCGCCTGGCCGTGCCCGCGGGCTCGACGGTCCGGTTCGAGCCCGGCGTCGCCCGTACGGTGCCGCTCGTCGCGATCGGCGGCGCGCGGGTGGCCGTCGGTTTCGCGGGGCTGGTGGACGGGCCGCTCGACGCGCCCGGCGCGTTCGAGGCGGCGATGGAGCGGGCCCGCGTGTGCGGATATCTGGGGGCGTGATGAGTACGTACGGCTACCGCGAGGGCGACCGGCTGCGGCTCGGCGACTCGGGCCTGGTGGTGGAGGTCGAGCACGACTCGCAGAAGCGGGGCGAGGAGTTCCTGGCCGGGTTCGGCAAGACCGCCAGGGACGGGCTGCACCTGAAGGCCGCCTCCGTACGGGAGACCTGCGACCTGGTGATCAGCAACGTGCTGATCCTGGACCCGGTCCTCGGGGTGCGCAGCGCCTCGATCGGCGTCCGCGAGGGGCGGATCCACGCGATCGGCCGCGCCGGCAACCCCGACACGCTGGACGGCGTCGACGTGGTGGTGGGCACCGGGACCACGATCGTGTCCGGCGAGGGCCTCATCGCGACCGCCGGGGCGATCGACACGCACGTGCACCTGCTGTCGCCCCGGATCATGGAGGCGTCGCTGGCCTCGGGCGTGACGACGATCATCGGGCAGGAGTTCGGCCCCGTGTGGGGGGTCGGGGTGAACTCGCCGTGGGCGCTGCGGCACGCGTTCAACGCCTTCGACGCCTGGCCGGTCAACATCGGCTTCCTGGCCCGCGGCTCCTCCTCCCACCCCGCGCCCCTGGTCGAGGCGCTGGTCGAGGGCGGCGCCTCGGGCTTCAAGGTGCACGAGGACATGGGAGCCCACACCCGCGCCCTGGACACCGCCCTGACCGTCGCCGAGGAGTACGACGTGCAGGTGGCCCTGCACACCGACGGGCTCAACGAGTGCCTGTCGGTGGAGGACACCCTGGCCGTGCTTTCGGGGAGGACGATCCACGCGTTCCACATCGAAGGATGCGGCGGAGGGCACGTGCCGAACGTGCTCAAGCTGGCCGGGGTGCCCAACGTGATCGGCTCGTCCACCAACCCGACGCTGCCGTTCGGCCGGGACGCCATCGCCGAGCACCACGGGATGATCGTCTCGGTGCACGGGCTCAAGCCCGAACTTCCCGGCGACGCCGCGCTGGCCCGCGACCGGATCAGGGCGGGGACCATGGGCGCCGAGGACGTCCTGCACGACCTGGGCGTCATCGGCATCACCTCGTCCGACGCGCAGGGCATGGGCCGGGCCGGCGAGACCGTCAGGCGCACCTTCGCCATGGCCGGGAAGATGAAGGCCGAGCGGGGCGCCCCCGGACCGCACGACAACGAGCGCGTCCTTCGCTACCTGGCCAAGCTCACCGTCAACCCCGCCATCGCGCACGGCCTGTCGCACGAGGTCGGCACGCTGGAGGTGGGCAAGCTCGCCGACATCGTCCTGTGGCAACCGGCCTACTTCGGCGCCAAGCCGCAACTCGTGCTGAAGGCCGGCTTCCCCGCCTATGGCGTGACCGGCGACCCGAACGCCTCCACCGACACCTGCGAGCCGCTCGTGCTCGGTCCGCAGTTCGGCGCGCACGGCGCGACCGCCGCCGACCTGTCGGTCGCCTTCGTGGCGCAGGCCGCCGCGTCCGGCGACCGCCTGCCCACCCGCAGGCGCCGGGTCGGCGTGCGCGGCACCCGCGGCATCGGTCCCGCCTCCATGGTCCGCAACGCGCGCCTCGGCCACGTGGACGTCGATCCGCACGGCCGCGTCTCGCTCGACGGCGAGCCCGTCGAGTCCGGACCGTCCGACTCCGTCTCCCTGAACCGCCTCTACTTCCTCTGAGGAGCGATCCCCTTGTTCATGCCGCCGGAGTGGCATCCGCACAGCCGCACCTGGATGTCGTGGCCCATCGGCTATGCCCTGCAGCGGGCGGAGGCGTCGTACCGGGCGTGGTCGTCGGTCGCCAACATCATCGTGCGGTACGAACCCGTCACGATGCTGGTCGACCCCTCGGAGCGGGAGTCGGCGGCCAGGTGGCTCGACCCGCGCGTCGAGGTGGTCGAGCAGCCGCTCGACGACTGCTGGATGCGCGACAACGGCCCCACCTTCGTGTTCGACGGCGGGCGGCTCACGGGGGTCGACTGGACCTTCAACGGCTGGGGGTGGGCCCCGCACGAGAAGGACGACCTGGTCGCCTCGTCCGTCCTCGGCCGGGTGGGCGTTCCCGGCCGTCGCACCGCGATGGTCGGTGAGGGCGGCGGCATCCACGTGGACGGCGAGGGCACGGTCATCCTCACCGAGACCGTCCAGCTCGACCCCCGGCGCAACCCCGGCTGGACGAAGGCCGAGGTCGAGGCCGAGCTCCGCGACCTGCTGGGGGTGGAGAAGGCGATCTGGCTTCCCCGCGGGCTGAGCGCCGACTACGGAGGCTACGGGACGAACGGGCATGTCGACCTGCTCGCCTCGTTCGTACGGCCCGGCCTGGTGCTGTGCCACGTGCAGCCCGACCCGGCGCATCCCGACCACGAGGTCACCCGGGAGAATCTCGCGATACTGCGCGCCGCCACAGACGCCAGGGGGCGCCCTCTGGAGGTGATCGAACTGCCCGCCCCGACCGTCCAGGAGGCCGACGGCGAGCCGGTCGACTACTCCTACATCAACCACTACCTCGCCAACGGCCTGGCTCTGCTCTGCTCCTTCGACGACCCGCGGGACGCCGAGACCGCCGAGCTGTTCGCGAAGCTCTTCCCCGGCCGGGCGATCGAGGCGGTCGACGCCCGCGACATCTTCGCGCTCGGAGGCGGCATCCACTGCATCACCCAGCAACAGCCCGCCCTCTGACGGCCTCGTCCCCCGACACGGCGAACGCCGGCCTGCCGTACGGGGTGATGCGGGCCTGCGGATTGGTCGGGTGCCGCGAGTCGACCTGATTCGCCTGTTGACGGAGGGTGCGCCATTTCGTACGTTCCGCGTAGGCCGTCCCCCGGGCGCCCCGAACCGGAAGGGGTTGCAGTGACCAGCGAGCTGGATTCGAACGGGTCTGCGCCCAACATCGGGCCGCATATCGGGCCGGATGTAGTGCCGGGACCACTCGCCACGCCACCACCGGAGTTCGCCCGCAGACGCGAGTCGGGACCGCTGGAGCCGGCGACCATGCCCAGCGGCGACCGCGTCCCGATGGCCGTCCGGTACGAGGACGTCCGCGCCCTGCTGGCCTCACCCACGTCCAGCCGCAATCTGCGCCTTCCCGGGTTGCCGCGGTTCGTGAGCGGCGTCGGCATCGACGACGACCCGGACGCGCTGGTCAATCAGGATCCGCCGGAGCACACGCGCTACCGCCGGATCATGCAAGGGACCTTCACCCCGCGCCAGATCGAACCGTGGCGTCCCCGCATCGCGAGGATCGCCCAAGAACTCCTCGACGGCCTGGGCGACAGCTTCGACCTGGTCCAGGGATACGCGCTGCGGCTACCGGCCCATGTCATCTGCGAGATGCTCGGCGTGCCGATGGACCATTACGAGCAGTTCGTCCGGTGGACGGATATGTTCCTCACCACCTCCACGGCCACCGAGCAGGCGCGTTACGAGGGCCACGCCGAGTTCATGGCCTATGCCGCCGAGCTGGTCGCCCAGCATCGCCTCTCCCCCGGCGAGGACCTCATCGACCTGCTCATCCAGGCCAGGGACTCCGGCGACCGGCTGTCGGAGGGCGAACTCGTCAACACCGTCTTCTCTTTGATCACCGCCGGTTACGAGACGACAGCCTCGATGATCGCCCGTGGCGTGTTCCGGCTGCTCCTCCACCGGAGCCAGTGGGACGAGTTGGTCGCGGACCCGGCCCTGACGGCTACCGCCGTCGAAGAGATCCTGCGCTACGACGGGCCGCCGGCCAGCGCCTTCATGCGCCGTATCACGGAGGACACCGACCTGCCCAGTGGCTCGCTGAGGGCGGGGACGGTCGTCATGCCGAACCTGAACGCGGCCAACCACGACCCGCAGGCGTTCCCCGAGCCCGGCCGGTTCGACATCCACCGTTTCACCGGCCATCCCCCCAACCCGCATGTGGCGTTCGGTTACGGTCCGCACCGCTGCCTGGCCGCCAGTCTCGCCAGGGTCGAGCTCACCGAGGCGATCAGAGCCCTGGTCACTCGACGGCCCGCCCTCCGCCTGACCGCCTCGCCCGAGTCGGTGACGTGGAGCGACGGCCTGGTCCTGCGGCCGGTCGCCATGCACGTCACCTCGGCTGGATGACGCTGACGGACCTCCACCGCCCGGCGGCGCCGGATGCCGCAGAGCCGCCGCCACTTCAGTCGGACGCGGCGTCGGTCGGCTGTGAGCCGGCGGCGTCCAGCGCGGTCAGCGTGGCGTCGTCGAGCGCGATCGATCCCGCGGCGATGTTCGCCTCGAGATGGCCGATATCTGCGGTGCCCGGAATGAGCAACGTGTTCGGCAAGTGATGGAGCAGCCAGGCGAGGCCGACCTGCGCGGGGGTGCAGCCCAGAGACTGCGCCACGGCGGTGACGGCCGGATCGTCGGCCACCTTCGGCATGCCGGGGAAGGCGTCCCCGAGCCGGAAGAACGGAACCCACGCGATGGCAAAACCGGAGGACCCTCCGTTCGGCCGACTGTAGCACTACCGGAGGAACCACCGGTTCGACTTCCGCTCAAGGCCGACCAGATCGCTCATCACACGGGCGCCCGAAACTCTCTATCCGTTTGAGCAGGCATTTTGGACTTGCTGGTCCATTTTTCGCTCATTACCTTGTGACCGCCCGGCCCCCGAGGCCGGAGGGTGTCACGCATGGCGACAAGAGACTGGAGTTTCCCATGCATGCGATTCGTATCAGCGAGTACGGCGGTGCCGAGGTCATGCACTGGACCGAATCGCCCGATCCCACCCCTCGGCAGGGAGAGGTGCTCGTACGGCTCGGCGTCGCCGGGTGAACTACATGGATGTCGGCGTACGGACGGGTCCGGCTCCCGGCTGGACCATTCCCGCGATTCTGGGAATCGAGGGCATGGGATACGTCACCGCCCTCGGCGAGGGCGTACGGGATTTCAACGTCGGTGACAGGGTCGCCTGGTATTACCACCGGGGCAGCTACGCGGAGCAGATCGCCATCCCGGCGGAGTCGCTGGTGCGTGTTCCCGAAGGCGTGGATGACGAGACGGCGGCGGCGGTGATGATGCAGGGACTCACCGCCAACCATCTCACCACCGAGACCTACCAGATCAAGCCAGGTGACACGGCGGTGGTGCACGCCGCCGCCGGAGGAGTGGGGCTCATGGTGACCCAGATGGTCAAGGCGAGGGGCGGCGTCGTCATCGGCCTGGTCTCGCGGGAGGAGAAGGTGCCGGTCGCGAAGGAGGCCGGAGCCGATCACGTCATCGTCTCCAGCGGTGGCGGCTTCGAGGATCGGGTGCGGGAGATGACCGGTGGCGAGGGCGCACACGTGGTGTACGACGGCGGCGGAACGCCGACGTTTCGGTCGTCGCAGTCGGCCCTGCGCCGACACGGTGTGCACGCCTACTACGGTCCCCTCATGGGCGTCCCCTCGCTCACCCCGACGGAACTGCCCAACAGCATCCTGTTGTCCCATCCGCTCGTCCGCGATCACGTGCCCACCCGGGAGGCGCTGCTCACGCGTACGGCGGAGGTGTTCGACTTCGTCAGGAAGGGGCTGCTCAGACCGATCATCGGAGGGCGTTACGCCCTCGCGGACGCGGCGCGGGCGCACGCGGACCTCGAATCCCGCCGCACCGTGGGGAAGCTGCTGCTCCTGCCCTGAACGGATGACCCGGCCGTGCACGAGGGTCAATCGGCCAGGGGGATCGCCGCCCGCAACCGCGCGATCCACCAGTCGAGCGCGGCACGCAGATGGGTGGACTCCCCCGTTGACAGCATGATCGCCACGCCTCCCTGGATGGCGGTGAGCAGCGCGGCTGCGCTCTCGTCGGCGTCGACGGACATGGGGAGCAGGCCGTTTCGCTGCAATGCCCTGACTCCGCCGGCCAGGCTCTGCTGCCAGCGTCTCATGAACTCGGAGACGATCGCCCGCGCGCCTGGCGTGGTGCGCCCGACCTGCAGGAACAGCGAATACAGCGGGCACTGGTCGCCCTGCGACTCGTAGCGCTCCACGAGGGTGTCCCGCCAGCGATACCAGGCGTCCCAGGTATCGAGCCGGCGCAGCTGCGGCAGCTGGTCGTTCAGCACCTGGTCCGCCTCGTACTGCGCGACCGCGAGCAGCAGGGCGTCCTTGCCCTCAGGGAAGTAGTGGAAGAGCTGGCTCTTGCTCGTGCCGGTTCGCGATCGGATGTCGTCCAGGGTGACGTCGGCGACCCCCTTCTCCCGGAGGACCTCGGCGGCACCCTCGACGATCCGCGCCCGGGTGGCCCGCCCCTTCGGCGTCAGCACATGGGCCATTGCCTCGCTCCTCACCCCGCTGCAGATGGCGGCCCACTGTAGTACACCCCAGCCGAGTGGTGATCACCGCGACCCTGCCTGCGACGCCGTGAACCCGGGGCGTACGGCTGTTATGCGGGGAGATCGCGCCGGGAGGACGGATGTGGTGCGCTCCAGATGCCGCGTAGTAGTCGCATGCCCTCCTCGACGTAGTCGGCGATAGGGCGGTCGCCGCCGTCGAGGTGCCACTGCTCGAGCGCGGCGAAGTAGCCGAAGGCGAGGGCGTTCGCGATCACGCGAGCCTGCGTTTCGCTCACCTCTCCGTTCGCCGCGATCAGCGGTGCGATCCGCTGGGCGGCGCGGTCGAGCGTGGCGCAGACGGCCATGCGCACCGATGGTTCGGCGAAGAAGTAACGGACCCTGCGCCACGGGCTCCTGTCGGCCTGAGGGCCTTCGTTGCGGTAACCCGATGTGCCTTCTGCCGGGGATTCGTAGGCGCGGACGGCTCGGAGCAGGCTTCCGACGGGATCGGCGGGATCCAGGATGCTTTCGGAGAAGGGCGGGGTGACCTGCCACCGCGGCGCCGATTTCCCCGTTTCTATGCTCACGCGCCTCGGCACCCGCCTTCCGCATCCATGAGCGCGTGTTCACGACAGGAGTCCGGACGGATGTGATGGAGGTCACAGCCGCACGATGTCCATTTGCGCTACCTTGAGTATCGAAACCTCTAGTAGCGAAAACCCCGTGGCAAGGAGAAGACGTGAGTGACATCGCCGGCGCGACATTCCGGCAGGCGGCCCCGGGAGGGGGGACGGACTGGGCGGCGATGACGACCGAGGACCTGCTCGCCTACCGCGAGACAGAAAACCGCAGGCGCTCCTCCCCCGAGGCGCGGGCGATCACCGGAGAGCCGGATCCCGGCGCCTCGATCGAGTGGCAGGAGTTGGCGCTGCCCGACCGCGACCTCCCGGTCCGGGTCTACCGGCCGATGGGCGCCGACCGGGGCGACCTGCCGCTCGTGCTCCACGTGCACGGCGGCGGCTTCGTCGGTACGGCGGTGCAGTGCGACTGGGTGAACAGCCACCTCGCCGCCCAACTGCCCGCGCTCGTCGTCTCGGTCGAGCACCGCCTCCTCGACCCGGAGACTCCGCTGTCGGCCGCCGCCGACGACGGCTGGGACGCACTCCGGCACATGCTGCAGAACGCCGCGAAGTGGGGCATCGCCCCGGCACAGACCGCCGTCTTCGGCGAGAGCTGCGGCGCGCTGATCAGCGCCCTGTCCGCCATCCGGGCCAGAAACGCCGGCCTGCACCTGCGGGCCCAGGTGCTGGTCAACCCCGCCGTCGACGTGACCGAGACGATGTTCGACTACGCCTCGGTCACCCGGCACGCCGGCAGCCCGACCCTCACCATGGCGCAGCTACGGCTGTTCCGCCGGCTCGCCGTACCGCCGGGAACCGATCCTCGTGCGCTGTCGCCCCTGTACGCCGACGACCTGACCGGACTTCCTCCCGCGCTCGTGGTGCTGCCGACCGACGACCCGGTGGCCGACCACGGGCGCCGTTACGCCGAACGACTGCAAGCGGCCGGGACGCCCGTACGGCTCACCGAATATCCCGGGACCGGCCACGCCTTCCTCAGCATGCCGGGCCTGGTGCCGCAGGCCAAGGCCGCGGGGGCGGAGATCGTCGACTTCCTCCGCAGGGCCCTCTGAGCGGAAAGGGGAAGCCGCCGCACCCCGGTTCGAACGGAGTACGGCGGCCGCCGCGAGATCGACGCCTACCGATCAGGCGATGGAGAAGTCGTCGGCGTAGACGTTGCCCTGGCCGTACCAGCCGTTGACGTAGACGGTCACGACGCCGGACGAGCCGGTGGTGAAGGACAGGGACAGTTCCTTCCAGCCTCCCGACGAGGTCCAGGTGGAGCCGGTCGCGCCGCCGGACACGCCGAGGAAGGCGAAGTTGCCCTGCACCCAGGCCTTCAGCGTGTACTGATGGTTGGGCTCGAGCGTCAGCGACTGGGTGCACTGGCCGGTCTGGCTCTGCGTCGGGGTGACCTGCAGGGCGTGCGACCCGGAGTGCGCCGGAGTGCCGACGACCGTGCTGCCCGACTGGCAGACCCACGGGCCGAGGCCGCCGGACTCGAAGCCGGGGTTGCCGACCGTGCCGCCGCCGGACGACCCGTTGACCTTCAGGTTGAAGGTCGTGGTGTGGCTTCCGGACGGTGAGGTGCCGGTGACGGTGATCGGGTACGTGCCCGGCTGGACCGCCGAGGTGGTCGCCAGGGTCAGCGTCGAGCTACCGCCGGCCGTGACGGAGGCGGGGTTGAGCGTCGCGGTCACCCCGGAGGGCGCCCCGGCGGTGGTGAGATCGACGGTCTGCGCGTCGCCGTTGGTCACCGCGGTGTTCACGGTGGCCGTCGCCGTCCCGCCGGGGTCGACCGAGCCGGACGAGGGCGACACGGCGATCGAGAAGTCGTTGTCCGGGGGCTGCTGGCCGCCCCCAGAGAACGGGGCGAACGTCTGGCTGAAGAACCAGGTGCTCTGCTCGATGCCCGAGCAGCTGTCCGAACCGCCGGTGCCGGGGCAACCGCCGTTGTCGCGCTGCAGCGCCCAGAACGAGATCATCGCGAGGCCCTTGCCGGTGGCCCAGTTCAGCACGGGCGCAGCGTCCGCGGTGCGGAACGTCTCGGCCGGGCCGTAGTCGTCGATGCCGATCATCTCGGTGACGCCGATCATGTTCCAGACCTGGTCGGACGTCTTGTCCGGGTAGAGAGCGGCGAGCTGGTCGTGGAGCCCGGTCGCCGCGGTCTGGGTGTCGGTCGCCATGTTGTGGCCGGCGCCGTCGTAGTAGTCGAACGTCATGATGTTGACGACGTCGATCCTGGCGTTGTTGGTCTTGGCGTTCCGCAGCACGGCCAGGCCGCTGTCTGCGAGCCCGTGGGTGGTCGTCGGCAGCGTGTACGAGAACTGGACGGTCTTGCCGTTGGCGGCGGCCCAGTCCTCGGTCAGCTTGATCGCCTTGTTGCGGCGGTCGATCCCGGCGCTGTTGTTCAGCGAGTTGTCTTCGATGTCGAGGTCGATCCGGGTGACCCCGTACGTGTTGATCACGCTCTGGAAGACGGCCGCGATCGAGTTGACGTTGGTGCAGCTGTCGGCGATCTCGGTGCCGGTGTTGGTCGCCGTGTAACCGCCGAAGGACGGGATGACGTCACCGCCGGCGTTCCGGATCTTCGTGATCGACGCGCCGAACGTCGAGGAGGCGATCGGCATGCCGGTGTCGCCGTTCCAGTAGGCCGTGCACGAACCCTTGGTCGCGGCCTGGAGGAACGCCATGGACAGATACTTCGCCCCGGACTGCTGGGAGAGCGTCGCGGGGTCCTCGCCGGTCCACGCCTCGAAGTACGGCGCGAACACGTGCGCGGGCAGGGTTGGCGCGGCCTGTGCGGCGGTCGCCCATGTGGTCGCCGCGTGCGCTGTGGCGGTCTGAGTCGCGGTGAGGCCGAGCGTCGCGGTGGCGGTGGCGATCAGAGCCACGGCGGCGCGCAGCAGAGTGCGTGGTCGCATGAAATCTCCTGCACCAGGAGTGATCGGCGCCTTGACGCCGATCGTGGGGGGTGATGGTGCACCGGCGAGACCGTCGGTGGATTTGCTACAGCAGCGAACTGCTGGACGAGCACACGGATCCGCGCATCCCATGGTCGGGATCGGCGAGCCTATTTGTCAAGGTTCTTAACAATTAGTCGTCCCACCAGGGAAGACGCTGCGCGCACCGGAAGGAGCACGCGTGGGGCGCGTCCCGGAAGGACATCGGCGGCGTCTCAACGCAGGCGAAGGCCGCTCCCGATCAGGAGGCGGCCTTCGCCCTCGTTCTGCGGTGTCAGGCCCGGGTCTAACGGCCCTGGAGCGACCTGGCGTTGTCGCCGAAGGTCCAGCCCTTCGACCCGTCCCAGTTGATGGACCAGGTCATCAGACCCTTGAGCTGGCCGTTGAAGCTGTTCCAGCTCTGGCTCACCAGGGACGGCGACATGTAGCCGCCTCCGGCGCCGGGCTGGGCGGGCAGGCCGGGGACCTGCTTGTCGTACGGGACCCTGATCGTGGTGCCCTGGATGACCAGGCCCTTGTCCAGGCAGGTGGTCTGGGCGACGAATCCCTGGACCGTCCCGGCGGAGTAGGAGTCACCCGAGCAGCCATACATGCTTCCGTTGTAGTACTGCATGTTCAGCCACCACAGGCGGCCGTTGTCCACGTACTTCTTGATGATCGGCAGGTAGGCGCCCCAGATCGAGCCGTAGGTGACACTGCCTCCGGTGACGTACGCCGTCTCGGGGGCCATGGTCAAGCCGAAGTTGGACGGCATCTGAGCGAGCACGCCGTCGATGATGCGGATGAGGTTGGACTGGGAGGCGGACAACTGGTTGATGTTGCCGCTGCCGCTGAGCCCGGTCTCGATGTCGATGTCGATGCCGTCGAAGTTGTACTTCTTCAGAATCGGCACGATGGTCTCGACGAAGCGGTCGGCGACGGTGCTGGAGCTGAGGTCGATGCCGGCGGTGGCTCCGCCGATGGACATCAGGATCGTCGCGCCGTCGGCCTTGGCCTGGCACATCTCAGCCGGTGTGGAGACCTTGACGGTGCTGTCCATGCCGTCTTCCCACAGGACCGTGCCGTCCGAGCGGATGACCGGGAACGCCGCGTTGATCACGTTGTAGCCGTGCTGCCGGATGCGGGCGTCGTTGATCGGCGTCCAGCCGAACGGCGGGTGCACGCCGTTGGACGAGCCGTCCCAGTTCTCCCAGTATCCCTGGGTGACCTTGCCGGCCGGCCGCCCCTTCACCGGGCACGTCGTGTCGCCGGGCGACGGCGACGCCGAGGGCGAGGGCGAGGGCGAGGGGGAAGACGACGGAGAGGGTGACGCGGACGGCGACGGTCCGCCGGGGCCGTCGAAGCTGATGTCGTCGGCGTAGTAGGTGCCCTGGCCGTACCAGCCGTGCAGGTAGACCACCGCGCTCGTCTGGCTGGCACCGGTGGTGAAGGACACGCGCAGCTGCGTGTAGGCGGACGGCGACGAGGTCCAGGTGGACGATCCGCCGTTCACGCCGAAGTACACGTAGCTTCCGCGGACCCATGCGCTCAGGGTGTAGGCGGTGTTCGGCTTCACGGACACGGTCTGGGTGCACTGCGCGTTGTCCGAGCCGCTGGCCGCGCCGGCCAGCGCCTTGCCGCCGGCGTGGACCGGGGAGCTGACCACCGATCCCAGGCCGCCGGTGCAGGACCACGGGGAAAGGCTTCCGGACTCGAAGTCGGAGTTCACGAGCAGATTGGCCGCCTCGGCCGATGTCTGCGTGAGGACGGCGCCCGCGGCCGCCAGCAGCAGCGATGCCGCCAGCGTCAGCGGACGGGGGGTGCGCTTTCGCATGAAGGTCTCCTGAACCAGGAGTGATCGGAGCCATGGCGCCGATCGCGGGGGGTGATGGCGCGCCGGCGACGTCACCGGTGAGCCGGTTCACCAGCGAGCCACTGGACAGTACGGATCCGTGGTCCCATGGTCGGGACCGGCGCTCTCACTGTCAAGGTTGTTAACAGATAACTCGCTCACCAGCGATGATTTCCCGACGACCAGAAGGTTGAGCCCATAGGCGACCCACTGACCGTCGCCGATCGGTTGGAACGACTTCTCCTGGTCAAAGTCGATCAGGGGAAACAGCAGCTCCGGGGCGTAGACGACGGCGTTGAATGCGGATCCTTCGCCGGCCTCGGCGCGCGGTGGCGCATCCATGGCGAATACGACCGTTCCGACGGCGAGCAACGCCAGGAACCACAAGGCGGCGCGGACCGCGCGTGACGTCGAGTTGCTCATACGGTTGCGGCGCATGGGAAGAAGGAGCGCGCCCAGCTCGTCCTGGGACGTAGGTCACCAGGTGCTCACGCAGGGCCGGAAGATGCTCAGAGCGGGGTGCGGTTGGCGACGCGGTGTGGGCGGGAGGAACGGTCGTGCGCCGGCCCAGGCCCGCTGGTCGTAGCGCATGGCCCACCGGTGCGCGCACTGGCGGGAGATGCCCAGCTCCGTGGCCACGTGTGCCACGGGGCGCTGATCGAAACGCACCCGCCGTACCAGCAGGATGCGTCCACGAACGGTCAGCCGGGCATTAGCGCAGGCCATGAAGACCTCCGGTTCGGTGAAGACGGCATCTCCACCACATCCGGAGGTCTTCCTATGGATCAAGCACCAACCTCGGCGCGTCACCAACCTGCTGACCGAGTACAACTAGCCCGCGGGGACCAGGACGGGCGCCGACCCCCCCTCGTCCTCGTCACCGGCCCCGCTGATGTGCCGGCCGATGGCATCCATGATCGTCTTGTCGGTCCTTGAGCCCCTCGGGAGCCGACGAAGCTGTCGAACGATAAGGCGTATATCCCCCGTTCGGCCGGGGAGTGCCCTCACCCGTGAGACTAGATCTCTTGAGTGAAGTAGGCGTAGGGAGCGATCGACACACCCTCGGACACCTTGCGCTCGTCGTCCTCGCCGGCATTCGGATCAAGGTCACCAGCCCACCGCGAGCCCATCGACCAGATGGCGAACCCGGCATGGAAATCGAAACCGATGTCCGAAGGGGTGTTGGTGTAGCCCTTCGCGGTCAGGTCATGCACAACGTCATCGAGGAAGCGGAAGGTCAGTTGGACGCCGTCAAGGAAAACTTCCTCCTGCCCGTCGCCGGAGTATGCGATCTCGACGAGCTCCACGAGATCCTCCGGGGTGTAATGGACGACGAGCATGGGCGTGGTGGCATACACATCCCTCTGGCTGGGCCGCTCATGCACTGGAGGGCCGATTCGGCGCTCGACATCCGACCGGGACTCTCCGATCTTAACGAGCGCCACGCCAATGCCCGGAAGGATCTCCATGGGACGAATCGTGCCAGAGGGATACGAGAGGCGCGTACAGCTGCCGAACGCCTCGTGACGGTCGGCAGGCAGCACGACGGCCAGAACAACGGCAAAGGGCCGGCCACCGGGGTCGCGCACCGCGGCCGTCGAGGACCGGCGTGTTCTTGGGCATGCCGAGCTGTTTGACCTCGTCAGAGGTAGGCATCCGAGCCGTCATCTGCTCGATGACGTGATCGAACCGGACACTCTTGCGCGCCCGGATGTGCTCGCGGTTGCCCAGTCCCTAGGCTCCTTGATCTTGTGACAGGATCGCGGGATGCTGCGACTCACCGATTTCATCATCGACTGCCCGGACACGATGAAGCTGGCGGCCTTCTACTCCGAGGTGACGGGCCGCCCGATCAAGGAAGGCAGCCACGAGAACTGGGCCGGCATCAAGTTCGGCGAGGTCGAGCTGGCCTTCATCCGGGTGGACGACTACCGCGCTCCGCAGTGGCCCGACAGCGAGCACCCCAAGCAGTTCCACCTCGACTTCGAAGTGGACGAGATCGAGTCCGAGCAGCGCCGCGTCCTCGACCTCGGCGCGACGCTGCAGCAGGACTTCATCGGCCCCAACGGCTACGGCTGGCGGGTTTACACCGACCCGATCGGCCACCCCTTCTGCCTGTGCCGCAACAAGGGCGTCATCTGGACCGACCAGGGCCCGATCTGGCCAAAGCGCGACTAGGACCTGTATCGAAGTCCGCGGTGGTGCGTGGGGCGGTTTGAGGTGGGGCGTCGGGGAGTCGGAGAGGTCGTAGATCGACAACGAGAGAGGTCTCCGGTAATTGGTTGATCGACCAAGACACACCTGAAACCGGAGACCTCGTGGACACCTTAGCGGTGACGAGGCGGTTCGACCTCACCGATGCTCAGTCTGCGGCGCTGGCGCCGCTGCTGTCGGCCCCGAAACGGTCGGGGCGGCCGTCGCTGTTCAGTAAGCGGCAGTTGACCTCGACGGCGTCAGCGGCCCTCGTGACGCGGGGTGGAACGCCTACAGGACCGGGCGTGTGGCCACGGCCCCAGGCTCACACACCGTCGGTGGTCTCGTTGACGGTGAGCCTACTGCGTCCGAGGGCCGGGTCTCCCGCAGCGTTGGAGCCGATCCCGCCGATGCCGGCGATCGCGCCTGCGAGCACGAGGATCCAGTAGATGATCCGCCGGCTGGTCAGGGTCCAGCCGAGGACCCGGCCGCCGATGGCCATGCCGCGGCCGTCGGTATGGTCACGGCGGATCTGGCTGATGGCGACGTGGCCCAGGATGACGGCGAGGAATGCTTGTGAAGCCGCAGGTGACGAACCCGGTGAGGTCCAGAGCGAGGCTCGCGACCGCCAGGCCGTGGTCTTGCGCGGCGGCGGGGAAGCGAATAGCCGTACTGGGGCGGCCGCGTCATCTGGCCGCTGCTGTCGTTGTGCCTACTTGGCCCTTTTAGGCAGGACTGAAAAGCGTTGACGGCGAAAAAACGCTTTAAATAAAGTCTGCCATCAGCGTGCGGTGCCGTCGGGCTTCGAAAGAAGTCAGAACGGTCCTGATTGGAAGCACGCGCTGTCCCTTGCCGGCCTCCCGAGGCAGATCGGTAAGGCGCGGCCAGAAAAGGCCAAAAGGGGCCGAAGAAGATGGAGGGGTATTCTCATGAAAGTCATGGTGAAGCTGCTGACCGCGATCGGGACGCTCGGAATGGCGGCCGCAATTGTTGCCGCCCCGGCAGCGGCGTCGGCCTCGCAGACGGCGAGCAGCGACCTCAAATACTACTACGAATGCGGCAGCAGCATTTGTGTGAAGACGATCACCACGTGGGGGTTTTACAGTCTGAACTCCTACGGGGATCATCTGTACGCGGGGGGATGGTCCGGCTATGTGAGAGTCAGCACCGGCAAGAAGATCTACTTCTGCGACTGGCAGACGATCCAGTTGCAGCTGGAGCCGAAGGTAACCGAGATCTTCGTCTCCAGGCTCAAGGCGTCCTGGTGCCAGTAGGAGTGATTCCGACGCGGCTGCAGTGACCGTAATCCACCCCGTACGGCCCGTTTCCGGGGCGGCGTCGCAGCCCCGGAAGGGTTCTCTCGGACCCTGCCGTCGCGCCTTTTCGGGAGCTGCGAGCAGTGTTCGTACCGCGAAATGCAGCACCCGTTCACTGTTGTAGCGCAGGTAACCGCCTACGAGCGCCCGGTTCGGCATCACCCCAGCTCGGTCTCTTCCCCATGCCAGCGAGCGTGGAGGCACGCGATCAGCGGGTGCTCGGTCACCAGTCCTCCCGGGCCGGCCTGAGAAGCTTCTCCGCCACCCGCGGTCCACGCGCTCCTCTGCCACGGGCAGGGTGTGATAGGCGTCGATCACGTCCATGGGCAGGACACCCTTCACCATGCGCAGTGCGGTGACGATCGCCTCGGTGTCGTCCTCGCGGATGTCCTGCACGAGGGTGACGATGTATCCACCTGAGCGCAACAGGAACACGGTTGACCTGCTGTTGGACCGCGCTCGGTGGTCCGGCTGGTGACGTCCCCTCTGGGGTGTAACTCCAAGCTGTGGATGCAAGCCCGGGACATGGGGCGAGCCATCGTGTGGCGGTCAGCGAGTTCCCGGCCACAGGGGGCTCTCTGCGTGACCGCGGCGGGCTCGGCCTTGCACCGAGCCCGCCGCTCCAGCTCCATTCGGTCCTGATCGCGCTCCCTGACAAGGCTCACAACGCCCTCGCCGCGAATGTCAGGAACACCCGAGCCGGACCCGCG
>NZ_JADBGC010000041.1:0-59950 GCF_014892245.1 Microbispora sitophila
ATCCAAGGCGTTCTATCAGCGCAAACGAGCCGAGAACAAGATCCATACTCAGGCCCTACTGGCTCTGGCCCGACGCTTGGTCGATGTGCTGTGGGCTCTGCTGCGCGACAACCGGGTCTTCTCCCCTTTTCCGCCGTCCCAGCTCACAGCGCTCGCCGCTTGACATGGTCATTGAGATTCCTTCGCGGCACGTGCTCACGGGCCGCTGTCGGGGGAGTGCTGTGGAGCGGAAGTGCTCCGAGTTTTTTCCGCCACAAAATGGGGTGTCAAGCCCCCAATCGGGACGATGTGACCGACGGGATCGCGGAGCCGGCAGGTCGGCCGCGGCTCTGGAGCGACCCCGTGAATTTTGGAATAAGCCGCTGATTTTAGGATGACCTGGTCGTTTGAGGGTGACGAGGTGGTTTACGGGATGACAGCGCGTGGATGACAGGGTGGCTGGGGGCGACCAGGTGGTTCAGGACGACGCCGAAATTCGGACCGAGCCGATGGTTCGTGATGTGGCGGCGCCGAAGGACGACGTGGCGCGGCGGAGCCCCGCGAAGCAGCGGCAGGGCCGCGTCCGGTCCGCCGCATGGACGCGCCGCCTGGCGGTCGCCGCCCTCGTGCTGGCGGCGCTCAACCTCCGGCCCGTGGTCACGAGCCTCGGGCCCGTGCTCGAAGAGGCCCGCGCCGCCCTCGGGATGAGCGCCACCGTCGCCGGTCTGCTCACGTCCGTGCCGGCGGTGTGCTTCGCGCTGGTCGGCTCGGTCGCACCCCGCCTGGCCCGCCGTCACGGACCGGACGGCGTCGTCCTCGCCGGAATGGCGGCGGTCGCGCTCGGGCTCGCCCTGCGTCCGTTCGTCGGCAGCACTCCGGTGTTCCTCGCGCTGAGCGGCCTCGCACTGGCCGGGATCGCGGTCGCCAACGTGCTGCTGCCGGTCGTGGTCAAGCAACGCTTCCCGGACAGGGTCGGCATGATGACCGGCCTGTACTCCATGGCACTCAATCTCGGCGCCTCGGCCGCCGCCGCCGTCACCGTCCCGCTCGCCGGCGCGTTCGGCGGTGACTGGCGTGCCGGTCTCGGAGCCTGGGCCGTCCTCGCCGCCGTCGCCGTGCCGCCCTGGGTCGCCCTCGCCCGCGACGGCCGGCGGCCACCCGAGCAGCAGATCGGACAGCAGCTCGGACAGCAGCTCGGACAGCAGATCGGGCAGCGGGCCGGGCAGCGGGCCGGGAGGCCGGCGGGCGGGGACGCCGCCGCGGGGGCCCAGGCGCATGTACGGGTCGCCCGCAGCCCCACGGCCTGGGCGCTCGCGGTCTTCTTCGGCCTGCAGGCCACCTCCGCGTACGTCATCATGGGCTGGCTGCCCCAGGTCTTCCGCGACGCCGGGCTGTCCGCCGAGACCGCCGGCCTGCTGTTCGCCGTCACCTCGGTGCTCGGGGTGCCGTTGTCCTTCGTGCTGGCGGCCGTCGCCGGGCGGCTGCGGAACCAGAGCGGCATGGCCGTCCTGCTCGGAGCGTTCGGGCTCGCCGGGTACGCCGGACTGTGGGCGGCTCCCGCCGCCGCGCCCTGGCTGTGGGCGGTGCTCCTCGGCGTGGCCAACTGCTCGTTCCCGCTGGCGCTCACGATGATCGGGATGCGCGGCCGGGACGGCGCGACGGTGATCCGGTTGTCCGCCTTCGCGCAGAGCGTCGGCTACCTGCTGTCGGTCCCCGGTCCCATCCTGGTCGGAGCGCTCTACCAGCACACCGGCGGCTGGCAGGGGCCGCTGGCCTTCGTGGTGTGCCTCATGGTGCCGCAGATCGCGGCCGGATACTTCGCGGGCCGCGACCGGCAGGCCGCCTGAGGGCGTCGCGCGTCCGTGATTCCTACAGGCGCGCGTCGGTGAGGACGGGGATGGCCGCCCTGGCGCGTGCGACCTCGTCCGGATCGATCTCGACGTCGATCAGCCGCGCCTCCGGCCCCGCCTCGGCCAGGGGCCGCCCCCAGGGTGAGACGACCACGCTGTGCCCGATCCCGGTCGGCGCGGAGCCCGCGCCCGTACCGTCCGGCGGGCTCGCCTGGCCGCAGGCGACCACGAACGTGGTCGAGTCGAGCGCCCGGGCGCGGGTCAGCAGCCGCCACTGGTCCACCTTGCCCGGGCCGTCGCCCCAGGACGCGCACAGCACGACGACCTGGGCCCCCTGCCGTGCCAGCCGGGTGAACAGCCCGGGGAAGCGGACGTCGTAGCAGGTGGCCAAGCCGATCCGCACCCCCGCGACGGTCGCGGTCACGGGGTCGGTCCCGGGCGCGACGGTGTCCGACTCCCGGTAGCCGAACGCGTCGTAGAGATGGATCTTGTCGTAGGCGGCGTCCACCTCCGGACCCGTCAGCAGCAGCGTGTTGCGGACGCGGCCGTCCGGTGCGGGGGTGAACATGCCGACCGCGAGCGTGCGTCCGGACTCGCGGGCGATCGCCCGCACGCCGTCCGCCCATGGGCCGTCCACCGGCTCCGCGACCTCCCGTAAGGGCAGGCCGAACCGGCGCATCATGGCCTCGGGAAAGACGACCAGATCGGCCCCCGTGCCCGACGCGCGGGCCGTCCACTCCCGTACGAGGCGCAGGTTGTCCTCGGGATCGGGACCGCTGTTGACCTGGGCGATGGCGACGCGCATGAGCTTCCTTCCTTGTCTACGACCTGTATACATTGTGCTCGTGAATGGTGTCGGAGAGCGGTTGACCGGGCGAGAGCGGGCCTTGACCTATCTGCGCGAGGTGGTGTTGTCCGATCCGGCCCGGGAGGGCACGTTCGTCAACGAGCAGCAGCTGGCCGAGGATGTCGGCCTCTCCCGGACGCCGGTGCGGGAGGCTCTGCTGATCCTGGCGTCCGAGGGCCTGCTGCAGATGCTTCCCCAACGGGGGGTGTACATCTCCCCGCTGTCCGCGCGGGAGATCCGCGAGCTGATGGAGCTGCGCGGGGTCATCGAGCGCTACGCCGTGACCGTCCCCGGCCTGGACGCGGAGGCGACCGGGACGGCGATGCTCGGCGTGCTGGAGGAGCAGGCCGCGATGGCGGGTGACGCCTCCCGGCGGGACGCCCAGGCGTTCATCGAGCTGGATCGCCGCTTCCACCAGCTGATGGTGGACGCGGCCGGGAGCTCGCTGCTGTCGCGGACGTACGCGGGGCTGCGCGAGCGGCAGGTCCGGGTGGGCATCGCCGCGCTGCGGGCCGGTGACGGGCGCTGGCAGGACGTCTGCCTGGAGCACCGGGCGATCGCCGAGGCGGTGCGCGCCGGCGCCGTCGCCGACGCGCACGCCGCGATCGACGCGCACCTGGGGAAGACCTCGCAGGCGCTCCTGGCCGTCTAGGCCGCCGGTCTCGGGTCCGCTCAGGCCGTCACCCGGTCCGGGGGCGCCGCCAGCAGTTCGCGGTCCTCGGCGTGGTCCGGGTCGCGGCCCAGGGCCAGCCCGAGCAGGGTCAGCAGGGCCGAGACGGCGACGTAACAGGCCGGCGCCACCCAGCCGCCGGTCGAGACCAGAAGCCAGGTGAACGTGAGCGGCGCGAGCGCGCCCCCGATCACCCCGGCGAAGGTGTAGGCCAGCGAAGAGCCGGCGTAGCGCAGGCGCGGGGAGAACTGCTCGGTGATGTAGGCGGCCTGCGGGCCGTACATGAACGCGTGGATGCCCAGGCCGACGACCGTGCAGACGACGAGCGTCACCACACCGCCCGGCCGGGCCAGCGTGAAGAACGCGAAGGGCCACAGCCCGGCGAGCACCGCCGCCACGGCGTACAGGGCACGCCGGTTCACCAGGTCGGACAGTGATCCCGCGAGAGGGATGAGGACGAGCTGGCAGCCCGAGGCGATCAGTACGGCGGCGAGCACCTGACCGCGGGTCAGGCCGAGCTCGGTGGTGCCGTACGTGACGACGAAGACAGTGAACAGGGCGTAGAGGATGTCGGGGGCCAGCCGCGACAGGATGGCGGCGGCCAGCGGGCGTCGCTGGTGGGCCAGGATCTCCTTGACGGGGGCCGCCGGGCGCTCCCCATGCGTCTCGATGGCCTTGAAGACGGGCGTGTCCTCCAGCTTGAGCCGGATCCACAGGCCGAAGGCGATGAGGACGGCTGACAGCAGGAACGCGACCCGCCATCCCCAGGCGAGGAAGGCGCCCTCGCTCAGCGTGCCCGCGAGCAGGGCCAGCATGCCGTTGGCCAGCAGGTTCCCGGCCGCCGGACCGACCTGCGCCGCGGAGGCCCACAGGCCGCGCCGTCCCGGGTCCCCGAACTCGCTGGACAGCAGGACGGCGCCGCCCCACTCGCCGCCCACCCCGACCCCCTGCGCGAAGCGCAGCACGACGAGGACGACGGGCGCCGCGACGCCGACCGAGGCGTAGGTGGGGAGCAGGCCGATGAGGAACGTGGTCACGCCGATGAGCAACAGGGTGACCACAAGGACCTTCTTGCGGCCGATCCGGTCGCCGAGGCGGCCGAACACCACTCCTCCCACCGGCCGTGAGAGGAAGCCCACCGCGTAGGTGGAGAAGGCCGGCAGGGCTCCCGTCAGCGGGTCACCGCCGGGGAAGAAGAGTTCGGGGAAGACCAGGGCCGCGGCCGCCGAGTAGACCGCGAAGTCGTACCACTCCAGCGAGGTCCCGCTGAGACTGGCGGCGTACGCCCGCACCAGGGAGCGTCTGTCGACGTCCTTGATCCCGGCGGACGGGGACGGCTGAGGCATGCGTGCACCTCCGGAGCGAAGGGGGGTTGGTAGCTCCCATACTTGCTGTATACAATTCGAATACGCAAGGCATACTTTGAGATTTGTCAGTGGGAAGGAGGTGGGAGGTGTCCGCACTGAGCTTCGAGCTCCCCGACGGCACCGTCGCCGCCACCGAGGTCACCCAGGTGTTCAACGCCGGCTGGGCCGGACGCGACCGGGAGCAGGTGCAGGCGCACATCGACGAACTGGCCGAGCTGGGGGTGCCGGCGCCGGAGAGGACTCCGTGCCTCTACCCCGTGTCGCCCTATCTGGCCCGGCAGACCTCCCTCGTGCGGGCGCAGCACGCGCGCACGTCGGGAGAGGCCGAGTGGGCGCTGGTCGTGACCGGCCCCGGGCCGGACGACGTGCTGCTGACGAGCGCGTGCGACCACACCGACCGCGAGTTGGAGGTGCACGGGGTGGCGTGGAGCAAGAACGCCGCGCCCGACGTCCTGGCCCGCAGGGCGTGGAGGCTGTCCGACGTCCTCGGCCATATGGACGAGATCCGCATCGTGGGCCGGGTCGGGCACGAGCGCGCCCTGATCCAGGACGGCACCTGCGCCGAGCTGCTGCCGCCCACCTACTGGCTGGACGTGCTCAGGCGGGCCGGGCTGCACCGGCCCGGGACCGTCCTGCTGTCCGGGACGATCCCCATGGTGAAGGGGCCGGACCAGTTCGCGTCCCGATGGGAGACCGCCCTGGTCGACCCGGTCACCGGGGAGGAGATCGTCTCCGCCTATGACGTCGAGGTCCTGCCGGCGCCGCTGTGACCCCGTGGACGACCGGCGCCGAACACCGATTCGAGAGGAAACGATGAGCGACGACGACGGGCGCCCGTGGCGGACGATGACCTCCGTCGAAGGGCTGCCCCTGCTGGGCGGGCACGCCCTGTTCCGCCTGCCGCTGCGTACCGAGCGCGGGCTGCTGCTGGAGATCGAGTATCCGGAGGGGGTGAGTTCGCCGGAGCACTTCCACGATCACGACAGCTTCATCTACCTGCTGTCCGGCCATCTGGCGGGCACCGTGAACGGGCAGGAGTGCGAGCTGCTGCCGGGACAGACCCTGCTGCACCCGCGGGGCGCGCCGCACACGGTGGCCGCGCTGCGCACCAGCCGGTGGCTGGAGTTCAAGGCCCCGCCCACCCTGCCCATCGGATGACCCGGGCCGTCGGGCCGCGCGGCACGAGACGCCGGCCGGACGGAAAACCGTTGGACAGCGCCGTACGGCGATGGCGATCGTGGGGAGCATGCGGCAGGAGGAGATCTGGAACGCCGACGCCGCCCGGCGCTACGACACGCCGGGCACCGGGATGTTCGCGCCCGAGGTCCTCGTGCCGGCCGTCGATCGCCTCGCCGATCTCGCGGGCGACGGGCGGGCGCTCGAGTTCGCGATCGGGACCGGTCGCGTGGCCGTCCCGCTCGCCGAGCGTGGGGTGCCCGTCAGCGGCATCGAGCTGTCACGTCCGATGATCGACCAGCTGCGTACGAAAGTGGACGAAACGAAGATCCCGGTCGTCGTCGGCGACATGGCGACCGCCACCGCCCCGGGGGAGTACGCGCTCGTCTACCTCGTCTACAACACGATCTCCAACCTGCTCACCCAGGCCGAGCAGGTCGCCTGCTTCCACAACGCCGCGCGCCACCTGACACCCGGCGGCCGCTTCGTGATCGAGCTCTGGGTGCCCGAGCTGCGCAAGCTCCCGCCGGGTCAGGAGGCCGTGGTGTGGCACCGCGAACCCGGCTACATCGGCCTGGACACCTACGACGTCCTGCGGCAGCACATCGTGTCGCATCACTTCACATTCGACGAGAGCGGCCAGGCCCGGCTGTTCCGCAGCCCCCACCGGTACATCTGGCCGGCCGAACTCGATCTCATGGCCCAGCTGGCCGGGTTCGAGCTGGAGACCAGGCACGCGGACTGGATCGGAACCGAGTTCACCGCCGAGTCGCGTTCCCACGTGTCCGTCTACCGCATCCCGAGGGGTCGAACCGCGTCGCAATAGCGCCGAGCTGTCGCCGGCCTGAACGCGCGTTCGCGGGGGCTTGAGAATCCGGTTTCGCGGCGACGGCCGAAAATACGGACGAGCGGGCCGTGCTGCCGCCCCCGCGGCAAGGGGAGAGCCCCGCGAGGCGACGGCCTCGTGGGGCATGCGGGTCCGGCGGGTTCGATGTGCGGTTATCCGGTCCTTGCTGCTGTTGCTGCCTCACTCTCCCCGCTGCTGATGCCGCTACCGCGGTCCGCGTTCCTCGAATCGGCCGCGCTCGCGTCCGCGCTCTTCCATGCGCCCGCGCTCGCGTCCGCGTTCCTCGAATCGGCCGCGTTCACGTCCGCGCTCTTCCATGCGCCCGCGCTCGCGTGCGCGTTCACGTCCGCGTTCCTCGAATCGGCCGCGCTCGCGTGCGCGTTCACGTCCGCGTTCCTCGAATCGGCCGCGCTCGCGTGCGCGTTCACGTCCGCGTTCCTCGAATCGGCCGCGCTCGCGTGCGCGTTCACGTCCGCGTTCCTCGAACCGCCCGCGTTCACGTTCACGTGTGCGTTCACGTGCGCGTTCACGTCCGCGTTCGCGACCATAGTGGCCGTACGTCCGGTGGCGCTCACGGCCACGGCACCTGCCTCCGGGGCAGGGCTGTGCCGGATTCTGCGCGACCTGTGCGGTGCTGCCGGCCGCATTGACCGGCTGCGTCTGCATCGTCACCGGGACGATGAGGGCCGACGCCGTGATAGCGCCAGCAGCCAGTGCTTCCTTGAGCATGAGTATCACTTCCGTCGACTCCGTGACTGTCACCGGGGAACCCCGGATACACGGAGCGCGAATCGATCCATCGAACCTTGGATCCAGACCCTGATTCTCACGCTAGAGGTAACAAAAGGCCCCGTCACCCAGAAATGCGCAAACAACCGCTTTCCGCAACAGAAAACAAATGCAATCGGAGGTGTTGTCGGACCGTTTCCCCGTGCCGACAATCCCTTTACGTGGGTCCCTGGATTCCTTCCACATCGTTGAGGCGCATTGGTTGTGATCGCACATGTCCGGCCGCACCCCGTCTCCTGCCCCTTCCGGGTCGTTACGGTGGACCGCTGACCGAAACCGCGCGGGTCCTGGAGATTGCCGTGACCGCCGTCGAGGAAGCGGGCCGGTGAACGCCTCACCCGTCGCATGGCCGGCTATTCCGGTTCCGGGACCAAGTCACGGCTGCCGTGCCCCGCCGGCGACGCTGTGCTCGTACGCGGCAGGACGGTGACGGCGATGAGGACGGCGCCGACCAGGAGCACCGCGCCGAGTGTCATGCCGAGCGCGTACCCCTCGGTGAGACCCTCCATCGTGGTGGTCTCGCCGGTGCGCGCATGGGCGGCCGTGCCGAGAGCGGCCAGCCCGAGCGAGGCGCCGATCTGGCGTGAACTGGCGAGCAATCCGGAGGCGGCGCCCGTCTCGCTCGGCGCGACACCCACGGTGGCGGCGGAGACGACCGGTCCGAGGCAGAGCCCGAAACCGATGCTGGTGACGAGCGACGGGCCCAGGGCGTCGGTGAGGAAAGAGCCGTTGGCACTGATCAGACCGAACCAGGCGAACCCGATCGCGGTCACCAGCCCGCCGATGATCAGCATGGTGCGGAGCGGGAGACGGTAGCCGAGTTTGACGGCGGCCGCGGCGCCGGCGATCACACCGATCGCGAAGGGCAGCAACTCGATCCCGGCCATGGTCGGACTGGCCTCGAGCACTTGCTGGAGGTAGAGGGACGCGAAGTAGAAGGACGACGCCATGGCGGCGCCGAGGAGAAGGTTGTAGGAGTTGGCGCCGGCGACCGAGCGGTTGGTCAGCAGGCCGAGCCGGATCAGCGGGTCGCGGCCGGTGGTCCGCTCGACGTAGACGAACGCGGCCAGCAGCGCGACGGCGATCCCCAGGGTCGCCAGGGTGACCGGCGAGGTCCACGCGTACTGGTCGGTGCGGACGACGCCGAACACGAGCAGGGACATCCCCGCCGTGGCCAGGATGGCGCCCAGCACGTCCGGGCGACCGCCGGGAGCCGTGGGCGGAGCGGAGCTGACACCCCGCCAGGCCAGGGCCAGCGCGATGGCGGCCATCGGGACGCTGACGAACATCACCCAGCGCCAGCCCGCGTACTCGGTCAGCACACCGCCGATCAGGACGCCGAGGGCGCCGCCGGCGGCGTTCACCGCGCTCCATATCCCGTACGCCCGGACGCGGGCCTTGCCGGAGGGGAAGGTGACGGTCAGCAGCGCCAGTGCGGCCGGAGACAGCGCGGCGGCGCCCTGCAGGGCGCGGCCGGCTACCAGATGGCCGGGTTCCTGCGCGAAGCCGCCGGCGAGGGAGGCGAGGCCGAAGACGGCGAGCCCGAGCAGCAGGACCCGCTTGTGGCCGTAACGGTCGGCGATCTTGCCGCCCAGGAGGAGCAGCCCGCCGAAGGTGAGGGCGTAGGCGTGGATCACCCAGGTCAGGCCGACCACGCTGAAGCCGAGGCCGGCAGCGATCCGCGGGAGTCCGAGGTTCACGACCGACAGGTCCACCGACACCATGAACTGCACGACAGCCACCGCGGCAAGGGTGAGCCCCGGCCGAGCGGCCGTATGGATGACCGGTTGTCCGCTCGCCGATTTCGTGTCTGTCACCGTACCTCCATCCTCTGGCCGGTTTCTCGTACTTTTTCGTACACGTACCGAAAGTACACCGGAACAGTCCGGTGTCGACGGCCGAAGCCCCCGATTGGCGGAAGGCGGTGGCCGGACGGAATGATGGGACGGTGTCCCGACGCGATGCCCCGCACGGCCGCACCGGCCGTCCGCCGGTGACCTCCCGAGCGCAGATCCTGGATGCGGCCCGCCGGCTCATCGATCGGGACGGCTGGGAGAAGCTGAGCATTCGCCGGCTGGCCGCGGAGCTCGGTATCGGGACGATGACCCTGTATCACCATGTACGGGACAAAGAGGACCTGCTGCTTCTGCTGATCACCGAATACGCGGACCAGGTCCCGCAGCCCGACCTGCCCCGCGAGCCGCGGGACCGCATCGTCGCGACCGCCACCCTGATCCACGACGCCCTCGCGGCCTGGCCGTGGGCCGCGGAGGTCCTCACGGCCGACGGGTTCATCGGCCGGCTCGGCGAATCAGTGTGGATGGTCGAGACCATCGTGGCCGGAGCCATCGACCACGGGTGCGCACCCGAACAGGCCGTGCACGTCTTCCGCCACATCTGGTACTACACGGTCGGCGAGATCCTCGTCCGCGCCCACTCCGCTCACCAACCGGCGGACGCCGGGCGGCCCACCGACCGCGACCCCCTCTTCAGCGGCCTCGACAAGTCGCGGATGCCACGCCTGGTCGCCCTCGGCGATCGATGGCGAACGCTGGCCGCGCAGGACACCTACCCTCAGGGACTACGGGCCCTCGTCGACGGACTGCTCGCCCAGGCCACGTCGGCGACGCCGTGTGAGGTGGCATCCGCGGAGCGGGGTGAATAAGTCCTCGTCTACCGCGCGCGAGGCGTCCGTGGCCGCGTTCCGTGCCCGTGCTCCGGGATCGCCGCCGGGCGCCAGCGGGAGGAACGCGCCGAGCACCCGGGTAGGGGTGCGATAGTCCCGGGATAGCGCACGTCCCTAATTAATGAAGAGTGCTGAGGATTCACTTCACGGTCCAGGATATGGGCCGAATTCGCATGAGTGCGGGACTCGGCCTGGTGACGGAGGGCGTGTTCGCGCTGGATCTGTTCCGGCGCAACGGGGCGTTCTTCGACGGCTGGCGCAAGCAGGTGCGTCAGCGGCTCGGGTCGCGCGTCGCGGACCTGGAGCCGCTGCTCCGCGAGCGCCGGGCACTGTCCGAACTACTGGAGACATTCCGGCGCGGGGCCGCGGACAGCGGCGCCGACGCCCGGGTGGCGGGACTGGTTTTCGAGTTCTGCAGCGCGGCCGTCGTCCCGTACTGGGACAGGGTGCAGAGCCGCCTCGAGGCCGAGCGGGCCGTTCGCGGCAGGATCGGCATCACGACGGGGGTCGAGGGGCTGCTCGGCACCTTGCACCCCAACGTGGAATGGCAGCCGCCACTGCTGGAGATCCGCGACGACGAGGAACGGCACGTCGAGCTGCGCGGGCGCGGGCTGCTGCTCAGCCCGTCGCTGTTCCTGCGCGGCAGGTCCTGTGTGGTGATCGACGGGGGCGACGAGAGACCGCCCGCCCTGGTCTACTCCATGCGGGCCGACGTGGCCGACGTCATCGGCGTCGAGGCCCCGCCCGAGCAGGCGCTCGGCGCCCTGGTCGGGCACACGAGAGCGGCGGCGCTCCAGGCGCTCGCCGAGAGCTGCACCACCGGCGAGCTCGCCCAGCGGCTGGGCATCTCGCTGGCCGGCGCCAGCAAGCACGCGACGGTCCTACGCAGGGCCGGGCTGGCCAACGCCTCACGGAGCAGGAACACCGTGCTCCACACACTGACGCCGCTTGGCGTCGCGCTCCTGCAGCGCCGTGAGCCCGTCCAGGCTCACTGACCACGAGAAAAGGGGATCCACGATGAGCACCAACCCGTTCGAAGACCCCGACGGCACCTACCACGTCCTGATCAACGAGGAGGGCCAGCACTCGCTGTGGCCCGCGTTCGCCGAGGTGCCCGCGGGATGGTCGGTGGCCAAGGCCGCCACCGACCGGCAGTCGGCGCTCGACTACGTCACGGCGAACTGGACCGACATGCGTCCGGCCAGCCTGATCACTTCCATGAACACACCGTGAAGGGACCGACTGTGCTCACGATCAAGCTCACCGAGACCGAGACCACGCTCGTGCGGGAACTCGTCGAGGAACTGTGCGAACGCCACGAGAGCGTGGAGTCGCCCGAGTTCCAGCGCGAGGGCAAGACCTACGCGCAGGAGCTGCCGCGCCGGCTGCGCGCGGAGCTGAACGGATTCACGGCGGCCGAACGCCACGGCGCCTGCGTGATCTCCGGGCTGCCCGTCGACGACGCCGAGATCGGCCCCACGCCGGCGCACTGGAAGGACAAGCCGGTGCCGTCGCCGACGCTGCGGCACGACATCGCCTTCTACCTGATGGCGTCCCTGCTGGGCGAGCCCATCGGCTGGGCCACGCAGCAGGACGGCTACCTCATGCACGACATCCTGCCCATCAAGGGGCACGAGCACGAGCAGATCGGCTCGGGCTCGCAGGAGGTGCTCACCTGGCACACCGAGGACGCCTTCCACCCGCTGAGGACGGACTACCTCGGGCTCGCCTGCATGCGCAACCACGACGCGATCGCGACCACCGTCGCCGACGTCGCCGACGTACGGCTGGACGAGGCCACCGCCGAGGTCCTGCGCCAGGAGCGCTTCCGGATCCTGCCCGACCACTCGCACCGGGCCGAGAACGCGCACGTGCCCGCCGAAGCGGGCGGGCTCGACCACAAGGCCGCCACGCTCATGCGAAGCAGCCGGGAGATCGTCGAGGAGGAACTGCGCTCGCCGACGGCGGTCGCGGTGCTGTTCGGCGATCCCGACGATCCCTATATCCGCATCGATCCGCATTTCATGCGGGGTGTTCAGGGAAGCGCGGAGCAGGAGGCACTCGATGAGGTGACCCGCGCGCTCGACGCCGCGCTCACTGAGATCATCCTGCGGCCCGGCGACATCTGTTTCATCGACAACTACCGCATGGTGCACGGGCGGAACGCGTTCACGCCCAGGTTCGACGGCACCGACAGGTGGTTGCGTCGTCTGAACGTCGCGAGGGACCTGCGCAGGTCCCGGGGCCGGCGGCTCACCGCGCAATCCCGCACTATCTACTGACCGGCATTCCAGGAAAACGGCGGAGAGCCGGACTGAGCGTCGCTCCGAGCGCCACGGCGCCCAGGGCCGCGGCGCACATCAGGAGGCTCTCCGCCCCGCCCCCGGCCAGGGTGACCGTCAGTCCGCCGGCCACCGGGCCGACCGTTCCCGCGAGATCGGCGCAGAGGCCGACGACACCGCTCAGCTGGCCGCGCATCTCGTCGGGAGCGATCGACAACTGGTAGCTCACGATCGTGGCGTTCGTGACGGGCAGGAACACCGCGGCCAGGCCGAGCAGCGCTCCGAGCGGCACACCGCCCGGCACGAACGCCATCGAGGCCGCTATCGCGGCGAAGGCCCACGACGAGCCGATGATGATCACGGGGGCGGGCAGCGCGTCCTGCAGGCGGCCGGCCACCGCGGCCCCGAGCAGTCCGCCGACGCCGAAACAGGCCATCATCAGCCCGATCTCCCCGGAGGCCACCTCGGCCTCGCCCGACGCCACCAGGATGACGACGATGAGCGCGTGGAACGCGAGGTTGACGAAGACGATCCACACCGCGGTCGTCCTGATCAGCGGCTGCCGCAGCAGCCAGCGGAACCCGCTCAGCAGCGCTTCCCTGGCCGGCTCTCGTCCGGCGTCCGCCGCGGGCGGGACCGGGCGGCGGGGCAGCCGCAGGAGCAGCAGCGCGGCGACGGAGACGGCCATCAGGCCGGCGTCGATCGAGAACGGCCCCAGTTCGTGCACGCCGAAGGCGAACCCGGCCAGCGCCGGGCCGAGCAGGAGAGCCGCGAACGGGCGCGCGGCGTTGCGCGTCAGCGCCTCGCGAAGCTGGGAGGCGGGCACGACCTGCGGCAGCACCGCGTGCTCCGCGGGCTGGAACACCGAGCTGAAGACGCCTTCGAGCACGGCCACGAGCGCGAGATGGGGGAAGGAGTAGAACCCCAGCGGCAGCGCGATCACGACGCTGCACATCGCGGCCCCGCGTACCACCTGTGACAGCAGCAGGATCTTCTTGCGGTCCCACCGGTCGGCCAGCACGCCGGCGGGGACGTTCGCGATCATTCGTGCCGCGGCCAGTGCCGAGGTGAGCAGCCCGACCTCCACCGGCGAGGCCGCGTGCGCCAGCAGCAACAGCGGAAAGGCGATGAACACCATCTCGCTCGCCAGCTCCGACAGGAACATGTTGCTCCACAAGATGGTGTAACCGCGGTTTCTGGACAGCGGAACCGGATCCGGTCCGTCCTGTTTCCGCGCGGCCTCATTTCGTGTCATTGCCATGTCATGTCCTCGCAGCAGTGGAAAAACAACCGGTCGGCGTCGATGGTGCGCCGGAATCCGCCGCACGGCCAGGTATTTGACGGGTACGCGAAAGCCGAAGGCCACGCCGCCGGCGAGCCATATTTCTGCACCATTCAACTTGATTGCCCGCGGTGCCGGGCGGTCACATTCTGGAACCGCCAGACGCGTCCGCCCCGGATGCGGTGACGACAAAAGCAATTGGAGGTCATGTCGTGAATGCCGCGACGATTACCGGCACACCCGGCCGGGTGGCCGCGGGGGAGCCGGCGCTCGCCCCCGTACGATGGGGGCCCTCGCTGGGCGTGGGCGCGGCCCTGGCCGCCATGGTCCTCGCGCTGTCCGGGCGGCACGGGTATCACCTCGACGAGCTGTACACGCGGGTGGCCGGCCGCCACCTCGGCTGGGGGCAGATCGACCAGCCGCCGCTGGTCGCGCTGGTCGCCAGGGTGGAGACCGCCGTGTTCGGCGACAACCTCACCGCCCTGCGGCTGGTGCCCGCGCTGCTGATGGGCGTCACGGTGGTGCTCGTCGGGCTCATCGCCCGCGAGCTGGGCGGGAGCCAGAGGGCGCAGCTCCTGGCGACGGGCGCCGCCGCCGTGTCGGGCCTCGCCCTGATCACCGCGCACCTCCTGGGCACCAACGACTTCGACGTCCTGGTCTGGGTCGCCGTCTGCTGGCTGGCGATCCGGCTCGCCCGCACCCGTGACCCCCGGTTGTGGCTGGTGATGGGCGTCGTGGTCGGCGCCGGCCTGTACGCCAAGTACCTGCTCGTCCTGCTCCTGCTGTCCATCGGGGTGGGCATGCTGGTCAGCGGGCCGCGGCGGCTGCTGTTCCACCCGTACGTGCCGGCCGGTGCGGCGATCGCGGCCCTCATCGCCTCGCCCGTCCTGATCTGGCAGGCGACGCACGGCTGGCCGCAGTTCGAGATGGCGGACGCGCTGTCGATCGCGCTCGCGGACCTGTCGCGGATCTCGTTCCTGCCGATGCTGATCCTCGTGGTCGGGCTGTTCCTGACCCCGTTCTGGATCGCGGGCCTGGTGGCCCTGCTGCGTCGCGCGCAGTGGCGTCCGTACCGGTTCGTCGCGGTGGCCTACCTCTTCATGATCGTGCTGCTCATCGCCATCGGCGGGCAGGCGGTCTACGCCGGCGCGCTGCAGTTCGTCCTGCTGGCCGCCGGATGCGTCGTCGCGGCGGACTGGGCGCGGACCGCCGTACGCCGCTGCCTCGCCGGGCTGGCGCTGGCCGCCAACCTGGTGACGTCCGCGGTGCTGCTACTGCCCGTCCTGCCGATCCAGGCCTACGCGGACAACCCCGTGCTGGCACAGCTCGCCATCACGCAGTTCGACCAGGCGGGATGGCCGGAGCTGACCGCCCAGGCCGCCGCCGTCTACCGCGCGCTGCCCCCGGAGGACCGGTCGCACGCGGTCTTCTACGGCAACCACTACGGCCAGGCGGGCGCCCTCGACAAGTACGGTCCCGCCTACGGCCTGCCGCCCGCCTACAGCGGGCACAACTCGTACGCCGACTTCGGCCGCCCCGCCGACGACAAGACCGTGGTCATCACGATCGGCGTGGACCGGGCGAAGTTCTCACAGCTGTTCGCCCAGTGCACCCCCGCCGGCCGGTTCACCCTCGACCTGCCCGTCTCGGACGCGGGTCAGGAGTTCATGGTGTGCCGCGGGCCGCGCGAGCCGTGGTCGCGGCTGTGGCCCCGGCTGCGCTGGATCGGCTTCCAGTGCCCGTACACGGCCATGGCCGTGACGGCGGCGAGCAAGGAGGGATGTGTCTGAGCCGGTCGCCGAGCATCGAGAAGACCGCCGGGAGATCCTTCCCGGCGGTCCTGTCGTGGTCCGGGTGCGGCCGGCGTGCCCGGTGACATGGAGGGCGACATGGACCCGGTGGCATGGAGGGCGACGTGGAGAGGGAGGGTGAGGCGACCTCACCCTCCCTCTCATCCGGTCCCGGTCGGCCGGCTCGGCGTCAGCGGAAGGCGAACGCCGACAGCAGTTGCTCCGGGTCGGTGAGCCGGGGGCCCGAGGGCAGGCCGTCCTTCTCGACGAACCGCTTGAGATAGCCGGCCCCCTCCGTGCCGCCGGAGCCCTTCATGTTCGGCAGGTACGTGCGGCCGAATCCGTAGTGCCTGCCCCGCCAGACCAGCAGCCGCCGTTCCAGCGCGGCGTACGTGGCGGCCACCTCGAGGTCTCCGCTCGCACCGGCCGCGTCCCGCAGGGAGCGGAACTTCCGCAGCCGCGGATCGCCGATCACACGGAGATGGTCGAAACGGGCGAACGTCTCCCTCTTGCGATCGTCATAGCCGTACACCACCAGCTCCATCAGGTGGTAGTTCAGCGACTGCACCGCGCTCGCGTCCCCGGTCGCGTCGCGGAAGCCGAGGAACAGCTCGGGCGACAGCGTCTTCAGCGCATGGAAGATCGCGTTCAGCAGTTCGGCGCACGCGCCCACCTGGTCCATCCAGAACAGGCATCCGGCCCGGTCGCGCTCGACCAGCGAGACCGCCCGGCGGGCGGCCAGGCGGGTCATGAAGAAGGTCAGCTCGCACGCCTGCACGGCGCGGATGAAGATGTGCTCGTCATGCTTGTCGGAACGGCGGAAACCGCAGAACCGCCTGAGCACGAGCACCTGCCGGTCGAGCCGTTCGTCGCCCGTCAGGCGCCGCACCAGGTCCGCGCCGTGCGGCGCACCCCGCGGCGTCACGGGCATGGCGGCGATCCGGTCCAGGACGGGCCCCAGGCGGCGCAGGCGTTCCGCGATGTGACCGGGCGGCTCCCGGTGCCGCGCCGCCTCCTCGTGCTCCCGCTCCGACAGGTCGGTCAGGATCGCGTGCATCGCCAGCAGAGCGCCGCCGTAGGCGTCGTCCTGCTGGCCCAGGAACCACCCGAAGACGTGCAGCGCCGTGTAGCGGTAGTACTCGGGAATCGCCAGGCGGTGGCTGAACGGGCGGGTCAGGAGACGCATCTCGACGTCGTCCCTCGCCACGGCCTCGTCGTAGCGGCGGGACAGGTCGGCCAGCTCCTCCTGGCTCAGTTCGGCGAGCGCGGTCGAGGCCAGCAGGCCGGCGAGCGCCTCGCTGTGCCCCGGGAACGCCGTACGGAAGGTCTCGGTGGTCATCTCGCCCCCACTGTCACCGGGCTCCGCCGGCCGACGAGCAGGTGCTTGTCGGCGGTGGAGCGGCGGACGGCGCAGTCGGCGAAGCCGGCCCGCCGCAGCAGGCCCAGGTACTCCTCCGGAGTGCGGTGCCGGCCCTGGGTCTCCAGGTGCATGGACAGGTTCATCACGGCGGTCGACAGCGGGCCGCGGCGGTCGGGGTCGAAGAGGCGTTCCATGACGAGCACCCGGCCTCCGGGCCGGCAGGCGTCGTACGCCTTGCGCAGCAGCCCTTCGCAGGTGTCGTCGTCCCAGTCGGACAGGATGTAGCCGAAGGCGACGCAGTCGCCCTCGGGCAGCGGGTCGCGGAAGAAGTCGCCGCCGGCGAAGGTGAGCCGGTCGCCGAGTTCGTACGCCTCCGCGCGCTCCGCCAGGTACGGCCCCACCTGGGGCAGGTCGAAGACCGTGGAGCGCAGGCGCGGATAGGCGAGCAGGGCCGCCACCGAGAACGGGCCGCTCGCGCCGCCCACGTCCACCAGCCGCCGGACGTCGCCGAGGTCGGCGAGCCTGGCCAGCTCGTGCGAGACGTGGAAGCTGAGCTGCCACATCGCGGTCAGGAAGCGCCGGACGGAGTCGTCGTCGCGGTAGAGCGTGGCGAACGGGTCCGGCAGTTCGGCGTCGACGGCGGCCTTGCCGCGCGACAGGTAGTCGTGCACCTGGCCGAACCGCTGCGCGGTGCTGCCGACCAGGTGGTCGACGAACCCCAGCAGATAGTGAGGCTCCCGGCTGTCGAGGTAGGGCCTGGTTCCCTCGGCCAGCGCGTACCGGCCTTCGGTGCGCGTGAGCACCTGCAGGGAGACCAGGACGAGCAGCAGGCGCTCCAGGGTCTCGCCGTCGACGCCGAGCGCGCCGGACAGTTCGGCGGCGGTGGCGCTCCCGTGGTCGGCGAGATGGACGAACACGCCCGACCTGTCGGCGAAGTGCAGTGAATGAGTGGCGTAGATTCCGAAGACCGCGCGTTCGAGATGCACTGGGATCATGGGCGAAATCCTTGATAAGGAGATGACGTATCCGCTCGCGCGTCGCGCTCGTTTCGCGCGGGCAGGGGGATGTCACGTCAGTTTCCGCGGATGCGCGGCACGGCCCCAAGCATTTTTCTCCGCCGGTTAAACGCGGACGCCCGGCGTCCGCCGGGCGGTGGCATTTCGCGACCTCAGATTATTCCAGGTGCGGGCGCGGGCGGCGGCCTTATTGACGTCTCGGTTAAGAAGCGAGTTCGGAAGCGTGTTCGGGCCGGAACGGCTGGCGGTCGCTGTAATTGTCGGGCACGATGAGCAGAGTCGGAGTGCGCTCTCCATAACTTTCGGGAATGACGATGACATACGCGGTCAGGTTGGAATCCGTGAACAAGGTGTACGGAGGTGGGCGCAACGCGGTGCGGGCGCTGGACGATGTGTCGATCGCGCTGCCACGCGGGACGTTCACCGCGATCATGGGTCCGTCGGGTTCGGGCAAGAGCACGTTCCTGCACTGCGCCTCCGGTCTCGACCGGTCGACCTCCGGGCGGGTGTGGCTCGGGGAGACGGAGCTGTCGCGCCTGAAGGAGGAGCAGCTGACGGTGCTGCGCCGCGAGCGGGTCGGGTTCGTGTTCCAGGCCTACAACCTGCTGGACGCGCTGACCGTCGAGCAGAACGTCACGATGCCGTTCCGCCTGGCGGACAGGCCCGTTCCGTACGACCGGCTGCGTGCCGCGCTGGCCCAGGTCGGCCTCGCCGACCGGCACGACCACTATCCGGGCCAGCTCTCCGGCGGGCAGCGGCAGCGGGTGGCCGTCGCCCGCGCGCTGATCCACGAGCCTGAGGCCGTGTTCGCCGACGAGCCGACCGGCGCGCTGGACACGCGCACCGGCCGGCAGATCCTCGAGCTGTTACGGCGGATCGTGGACGATCTGCGGCAGACGGTGGTGATGGTGACCCACGATCCGGTCGCCGCCTCCTACGCCGACACGGTGGTGTTCCTCGCCGACGGCAAACTCGCCGGTGACATGAGCAAGCCCACGCCGGAGCGGGTCGCCGACCGCATGACGCGCCTTGGTGAGTGGTGACATGACGCGGCGAGTGTTGTCGAGACGTGCGCTGTCCCTGGCCTGGAGCACCATCAAGGGCCGCAAGGGCGGATTCGTGGCCGCGTTCGTCGCGGTCGCGTTCGGGTCGGCCGTCCTCACCGCGAGCGGGATCCTGCTCGAGACCGGCCTGTCCTCCGGTGTTCCGGCCGAGCGCTATCGGGCGGCCGAGGTGGTGGTCGGCGCCCCGCAGACCTTCCCGGTCGCCGAGGACGTCGACCCCCGCTACTCCGAGCGGGTCCGGCTGCCGGCCGGGCGGGTCGAACAGGTGCGGCGCGTGCACGGCGTGCGAGCCGCGGTCGGGGACGTCAGCGTTCCGATGAGCCTCGTGACGGGGGACGGCCGGGTGCTGACCGGTCCGGACGGCGCGCCCCTGCTGGGCCACGGCTGGCCGGCCGCGGCGCTCACCCCGTTCACGCTGGCCGCGGGACGGCAGCCGCAGACGCCGGACGAGGTGGTGCTGGAGTCCCGGCTCGCCGAGCAGGCGGGCGTGTCCGTCGGCGGCACGGTGACCCTGGCGGTCGGCACGACCTCGTCGGCCTACCGGGTGGCCGGTCTGGTGACTCCGCGCGGCGGGCCGCTGACCAGGCAGGGCGCGCTGTTCCTGACCGAAGAGCGGGCCCGGAGCCTCACCGGGCAGCCGGACCGGGTGGACACGGTCGGCGTGCTGGCCGCTCCCGGGGCGGACCCCGATGAGCTGGCCGCCGACATCGAGGAGGCCGTACGCGGAGTCGTGACCTACACCGGGGACGAGCGCGGCGACGCCGAGATGCTCGACGTGGGGGCGACGCGGGCGTTCGTGATCGAACTGGCCCTGTCGTTCGGCGCCACCATGGTGATGGTCGTGGTGATCGTGGTCGCCGGCACGCTCGCGCTCTCGGTGCAGCAGCGGCGGCGGGAACTGGCGCTGCTGCGGGCGATCGGGGCGACGCCCAAGCAGGTCCTCGCCATGATCGGCGCCGAGGCGACCCTCGTGAGCGCGGCCGGCGCGGTGGCCGGCGCGGTGCCGGGGATCGCCCTCGGCTTCATGTTCCACCGGGTCTTCGCCGCGGTCGGCGTGCTCCCCGAGGACTTCGAGCTCGTGGTCGGCCCGCTGCCGGTGCTCGCGGCCATGCTGCTGTGCGTGGCCGGCGCCCGGATGGGCGGCTGGATCGCCGCCAGGCGCGCCGCGAAGGTCAGCCCGATCGAGGCGATCGGCGAGGCGGCCGTGGAGCCGCGCAAGCTGGGCTGGGTCCGGCTGACGATCGGCTCGCTGCTCGTCCCCGCCGCGCTGGCGGCCGCCGTCGTGCTGCCGATCGCGCTGCCGGGAGAGTCCGCCGTGGAGGGCGCGAGCAGTTCGGCGTTCCTGCTGGTCGTCGCCGTCGCCCTGCTCGGTCCCCGCCTGCTCACCGGCGCCGTCGTCCTGCTCGGGCCGCTGCTGAACCGAGGCCAGGGGGCCAGCGGGTTCCTCGCCGTCGCCAACGCCCGCGCCAGGTCGCGGCGGCTCAGCTCGGCCACGACGCCGCTCATCATGGGCGTCACGATGGCCGCCGCGCAGATCTTCAGCGCCACCACCCTGAGCGCCGCCGCGCAGGACCAGGTCGTGGACGGGCTCCGGGCCGGCTACGTCGTGACCCCCGCGACCACCGGACTGTCACCGGAGCTGGCCGGCGTGCTGCAGAAGACGGCAGGCGTGTCGGGCGTGACCCCGGTCGTACGGACGCAGACGCTGATCACCTACACCGACGGCGACAGCCGGCAGTACAAGATCTTCCCCACCCAGGGCGTCGAGCCGCGGGGCATCGCGGCGACCATGGACCTCGGCGTTCTGCGTGGCGACCTCGCCGGCCTGAGCGGCGAGGCGGTGGCGCTGAGCCGGATGGCCGCGGGCACCGTCGGCACGGACGTCGGCGGGACCGTCGACCTGCGGCTCGGCGACGGCACGCCCGTACGGGCACGGGTGGTGGCGATCTACGAGAAGGGCCTCGGCTTCGGCGACGTCACGCTCCCGCACGACCTGGTGATCCGGCACACCACCGACCGTCTCGACTCCTGGATGCTGGTCAGGGCGACGGGCGGGGACGCCGGGCTGCGGCAGGCCCTGGCGGCCTACCCGACGGCCCGGGTGGCCGACCGGGAGTCCTTCATGGCCGCCCAGGACGCCGCGGAGGCCGGAGGCGACGCGGTCGGCCTCATACTCAACGCGGTCCTGCTCGGCTACATCGCCATCGCCGTGGTGAACACGCTGGTGATGGCCACCGCGGCGCGCGTACGCGAGTTCGCCATGCTGCGGCTGATCGGCGCCCGGCGCGAGCAGGTGCGGTCGATGATGCGTGGCGAGGCGCGCATCATCACCGTCGCGGCCGTGCTCATCGGCACGCTGGCCGCGCTTCCCTCGCTGGTCGGCATCAGCATCGCGGTGAGCAGACGGCCCCTGCCGTCGATCCCGCCGCTCGCCTACGCGGGCATCGTCGCGGCCGCCGTCCTCGTCGCCTGGCCGTCCATCATGATCTCCGCGCGCGTCGCCATGCGGCGGCGGCCGGTTGAGGCCATCGGCGCCGAATAGGCGCGAACGCGCTGACCATCCTTTTTAGCGACCCAGTCAATGACATGGATCTATCCCCTCATTCCGGGCGAAGCTGGCATTCCCTGAATGGGTCAAATCCAGATTTATTCGTCGATGACGGAGGTCGACCATGTCGGTACGGGAAATCGAGGATCCGGTCCCGCTGTTATTGCCGGCCGATGTTCACCGGTCCGCGGCGGGCGCGCGTATCCCCGCGGCTCACCGATTCACGATCGCCGGAGAACTCGCCGACGAGCTGCGAAAGCTCGGCGCCCGTCATCACGCCTCGCTGTTCACGATTCTGGTCGCCGCCTGCCAGGTGCTGTTCGCCCGCTATTCGGGTCAGCAGGACGTCGCGGTGGGCGTGGCCACCGGCGGGGATCACGCCGGGAAACTGGTCCTGCGCTCGCGGGTGGCGGGCACGCAGCCGTTCGGGGCCTTCCTGGCCACGGTGGGGGAGACGGTGCTCGCCGCCCGCGCCGGAGGCGGCACACCGGCCGGGACGCGCGTGCTGGTGGTGCAGGGCGAAGTGCCGGCGGATCCGGTGGACCTGGCGGTGGTCCTGAGCGAGCGGACCGGTCCGATCGAGGTGACCATCGCCTACGACGCCGGGCTGTTCCTCGCCGGCACGGTCGAGCGGATGGCGGGCGCCCTCACGACGACGCTGGCCGCGGTGGCCGCGGACCCGTCCGTACCACTGTCCGAGCTGCCGCCGCTGACCGAGGCCGAGCGGCGGCGGGTGCTCGTGGAGTGGAACGACACGGCGCAGGACTACCCCGCCGACCGGTGCGTGCACGAACTGGTCGCCGAGTGGGCGCGGTCCTGCCCGGACGAGCGCGCCGTGATCTCCGACGATCTCACCCTCACGTACGCGGAGCTCGACGGCACGGCCGCGAGGCTGGCGGGGCGTCTGAGGGCGGCGGGCGTGACCGCCGAGTCCCGGGTCGGCATCCTGCAGAGCCGCGCTCCGCACGCCATCGTGTCGATGCTCGCGGTGCTCAAGGCCGGCGGCGTGTACGTGCCCCTGCACGACAGCTATCCGGTGGACCGGATCCGCTGGGTGCTGCACGACACCGGCGCGACGGTGCTCCTCACCGACCAGGCGATGGGCGCCAAGGCGCGGGAGGCCGGATTCCCGGTGATCGTGGTGGACGGCCCGGAGCACGACGAGGCCCCCGCCGCGCAGCCGCACGATCCCTCCACCGCGCAGCCGCACGAGTTCCCCGCCGCGCATGCCGGTCAGCTGGCGTACGTGATGTACACCTCGGGCTCCACCGGCACGCCGAAGGGCGTGGCGGTGACCCACCGGAACATCGTGAGCCTGGCGTGGGACCGCCACGCGCGCTCGGAGGCGCACCGGCGTTTCCTGTTCCAGTCCCCGCACGCCTTCGACGCCGCGACGTACGAGGTGTGGGTGCCACTGCTGACGGGCGGCCAGGTGGTGGTGGCCCCCGCCGAGCTGACCCCGCGCGAGCTGACGCGGGTGACCGAGGAGCACGGCGTGACCGCCGTGTTCATCACCGCCGCCCTGTTCCGCCTCTTCGCCGAGGAGTCCCCGGAGTGCTTCGCCGGGCTGCGCGAGGTGTGGACCGGGGGCGAGGCCCCGTCCCTGCCCGCGATGGAGCGGGTGCTGCGCGGCTGCCCGGACACGGTGGTGGTCAACGTCTACGGACCCACCGAGGTCACGACGTTCGCCGCGGCGCAGGTGGTGACGCCGGAGCATGTGCGCGCCGGCGTCGCGCCGATCGGTCCGCCGCTGGACAACACGCGGGCGTACGTGCTGGACGGGTTCCTGCGGCCGGTGCCCGTCGGCGCACCGGGCGAGCTGTACCTGGCAGGCGACGGACTGGCCCGGGGCTACTACGGCCGCCCCGAGCTGACGGCGGGCCGGTTCGTCGCCGACCCCTTCGCCGAGGACCCTTTCAACTCCGGCGGCCGCATGTACCGGACCGGTGACACCGTGCGGTGGAACGGGAACGGCGAGATCGAGTTCATCGGCCGGGTCGACAACCAGATCAAGATCCGCGGCTTCCGCGTCGAGCTCGGGGAGATCGAGACGGCGCTGCGCCTCTTCCCCGCGGTCTCGGAGGCCGTGGTCGTGGTGCACGAGGCCCACGGGACCCGCGGCCTGGTCGCCTACCTGGTGGCGGACGGGGCCGAGGAGGCGGAGCTGCGGCGGTTCCTGGGCGAGCGGCTGCCCGGCTACATGGTCCCCTCCCGTTTCGTCGTGCTGGACGCGCTGCCGATCAACGCCAACGGCAAGATCGACCGGCGGGCCCTTCCCGACCCCGGCGCCGCGACGGGCACCGAGACGGTGGCTCCGCGCACCGAGGCCGAGCGCGTGCTCGCCGGGATCTGGTCCGAGGTGCTCGGGGTGGCGGACGTCGGCGTGACCGACGACTTCTTCACCCTCGGCGGCGACTCCATCCTGAGCATGAAGGTGGTCTCCAGAGCCCGGGCCCGCGGGCTCGTCCTGTCGGCCAAGGACGTCTTCGTCCACCCCACGGTCGCGGAACTGGCGGCGGCCGCCGAGGCGGTGTCCCCCCAGGACGCGTACGCACAGAACGCGTACGCACAGAACGCGTACCCCCAGGACGCGAATCCACAGGACGCGAATCCACAGGCCGCGCTCGTCCCCGCGCCCCGGAGCCCCGGCCGCGTCGCCGGTTCAGAGGACGGGGTCGAGGACGTCTATCCGTTGACCGCGATGCAGAGCGGCATGCTGTTCGACGCGCTCATGGCGCGCGACTCCGGCCTCCACCTCATCCAGTTCGACCTGGTGCTCGACGGGGTCGACGACCCGGAGGCGCTCGTACGGGCCTGGCAGCGCGCGGTGGACCGGGACCCGATCCTGCGCACCGCCGTGGTCTGGGAGGACGTCGACACTCCCGTGCAGGTGGTGCACGAGCGGGCCACGCTGCCCGTCGTCCGCCTCGACTGGCGGGAGCTGCCCGAGCAGGGCAGGCACGAGGCGCTGCGCCGGCTGCTCGACGAGGACACCGCCAGAGGCGTCGACTTCACCGAGGCTCCGCTGAGCAGGCTGTACATCGCCAGGATCGGCGACACCGCCGTCCGGGTCGTCTGGTCGGTCCACCACATCCTGATCGACGGCTGGAGCGCCTCCGTGCTGCTCGCCGACGTCCTCGCGGACTACGCGGCCGTACGCGACGGCGACCCGCCGGCGGCCCCGCCCGAAGGCGCCGAGCCCGCGCCACCGCCACGCCGGGCGTTCCGCGACTACGTGGAGTGGCTCGGCCGGCGCGACGAGCCCGCGGCCGAGGACTACTGGCGGGAACGGCTGACCGGCTTCGACACGCAGACGAAACTGGCCTTCGACCGGCAGCCGGGCGAGGGCTACCGCCCCCGCGCGACCCGATCGCTCCAGGTGGACCTGCCGGAGAAGCTGGCCGCCGCGATCGCCTCCCGCGCGCAGGCCACCAGGCTGACGATGAACACCCTCGTCCAGGGCGCCTGGGCGATCCTGCTGTCGCGCTACAGCGGCGAACGCGACGTGTGTTTCGGCGCCACCGTGTCGACCCGGCCCGCCGACCTTGACGGGGTGGACTCCATCACGGGCATGCTCATCAACACGCTGCCCGTACGGCTGGAGGTCGACAACGGCCGCGACCTGCTGTCGTGGCTGCGTGAGACGCAGCGGGAGCAGGCCGCCGCCAGGGAGTTCGACTGGGTGCCGTTGCCCCGGATGCAGGCGTGGAGCGGCGTGCCCGCGGGCGTCAACCTGTTCGACAGCGTCCTGGTCTTTCAGAACTACCCGTTCAACCCCGGCATGGCGCCGGACGGCCTCGACCTGCGGCACATGGCCGTCGAGTTCATGACGAACTATCCGATCGGCCTCAGCGTCTTCCCCGGACGCACGCTGTCGATGCGGCTGCTCTACGACCCCGAGCTGTTCGACCTCGCCACGGTCGAGCGGGTCTCCCGGCACCTGCTGACCCTGCTGGAGTCCATTGCCGCCGATCCGCAGCGGGTCATCGGCGAGGTCTCCATGCTCGGCCGCGAGGAGCACCGGATGCTGGTGCGGGAGTGGAGCGGCTCGCCCGCCGGCTACTCCATCGAGCGGCGCATGGACGAAGTGATCAGCGAACGCGCCCGCCGGTGGCCCGGCGCCGTCGCGGTGGAACGCGGAGAGGACCGGCTGACCTACGCGGAGCTGGAGACGCGGGCCAACCGGCTGGCCCAGTACCTGACCGGGCTGGGCGTCGCCTCGGACGTACGGGTGGGCGTGGCCGTCGAACGCGGTCCCGACCTCGTGGTCGCGATACTCGGCGTGCTCAAGGCGGGCGGCGCGTACGTGCCCCTCGACCCGGACTACCCGCCGGAGCGGCTCCGGGTCATGATCGCCGAGTCCGGGCCCGCGGTCGTGCTGACCCACGAGCACCTGTCCGCGTCGTTCGCCACGGCGCCGGTCCGCACCGTGTGCCTCGACCGGGACTGGCCCGTCGTCGCCGGGCACCCCGACCGCGTGCCCGACACCCCCCGCGGGCCGCGCGACCTCGCCTACGTCGTCTACACCTCCGGCTCGACCGGCCGCCCCAAGGGGGTCATGGTCGAGCACCGCTCGCTCTACAACACGGTCGAGGCGGTGCGCGACCTGTGGCTGACCCACGACAGCAGGGTCTTCCAGCTCTGCCCGATGAGCTTCGACGCCGCCTCGCTCGACCTGTTCAGCACCCTGGCGGCGGGCGCCACCCTCGTGGCCCCCGTCGCGGCCTCCGGATACGGCGGCGCCCAGCTCATCGAGGAGCTGCGGACGAAGGCCGTGACCGCCGTGACCATGCCGCCCACCGTCCTGCCCGCCCTGGACGCCGCCGCGCTGCCCAACCTGGAGTTCGTCCGGGTCGGCGGCGAGGTGCTCACCAGCGAGATGGCGAGGATCTGGTCGCGCGGCCGGAGACTGGTCAACAACTACGGCCCGAGCGAGGGCAGCATCGCCGTCACGCTGTTCCCGGTGCAGCCCGGGACCGAGTACGACAACGTGCCGATCGGCGGGCCCATCCCCAACGACCGGGTCTACGTGCTGGACGACCGGCTCTCCCCGGTCCCGGTCGGCGTCACCGGCGAGTTGTACATCGGCGGCGACGCCGTGGCCCGCGGCTACATCGGCCGGCCCGACCTGACCGCGGAGCGGTTCGTGGCCGACCCGTTCGGGCCTCCCGGCGCACGCCTGTACCGGTCCGGCGACCTCGTCCGCTGGAACGCGGACGGCACGCTGGAGTTCGCCGGCCGCGTCGACGACCAGATCAAGATCCGCGGCTTCCGGGTGGAGCTGCGCGAGGTGGAGAACGTCCTCGCCGGCCACGACGGCGTGGCCGAGACGGCGGTGGTCGTCCGGCAGGACCACGCGGGGAACAAGCGCCTGATCGCCTATTGGGTGCCCGCGCCCGGCGTGCCCGCGCCCACCGCCGACGAGCTGCGCGCGCACCTGTCCGGCTTCCTGCCGGACTACATGGTCCCCGCCGCCTTCGTGCCGATGACGAAGCTGCCGCTCAACCGCAACGGCAAGCTCGACAGGGAGGCCCTGCCCGACCCGGGTACGCAGGACGACGCCGGGGACGGCTACCTGCCGCCGCGGAACCCGACGGAGGCGGCGCTGTGCCGCATCTGGTCGGAGGTGCTGGCCATCGACCCCGTCGGAGTCGAGGACAACTTCTTCGACCTGGGCGGCGACTCCATCAGCAGCGTCCGGCTGGTGTCGAGGATGCGCGGCGCGTTCGGCGTCGACATCTCACCCAACGACCTCTTCGACCGGCCGCGCATCGCGGCCCTGGCCGAGCGGATCCAGGTCAAGATCCTGGAGAACGTGTCGGCGGCGGCGTCCGGAATCGACGCCTCTTACGGGATCTGAAAGGCAGCCGACATGTCCACCTCTTTCGAAGACAAGCTTGCCGCCGTACCCGCCCATCTCAGCGAGCTCATCAGGCGCCAGCTCGCCGGCGAGTCCGCGACGCCCGCCGAGGACCGTCCGATCCGGCCCGTGCCGCGTACGGCCGGCCTGCCCATGTCGTCCGCGCAGCAGCGCCTGTGGTTCATGGCCGAGCTGGAGCCGGACAGCGCGGAGTACAACGCGCTGCGGGCCCTGCGGCTGCGCGGAGACCTCGACGTCGAGGCGCTGACCGTCGCCGTCAACCGGGTCGTGGAGCGGCACGAGTCGCTGCGCACGACCTTCGACGCCGTGGACGGCCGCGGCGTCCAGATCGTGCACGAGCACGTGGACCGCGCGCTCCCGGTCGTCGACGTGTCCGGCCGGGGCTCCGCCGCCCGGGTGGAGGAGTTCCTGCTCAGGGAGATGAGCTCGCCGTACGACCTGCGGGGCGGGCCGCTGCTGCGGGCGACGCTGCTGCGGCTGGGCGAGCGCGACCACGTCCTGGTGCTCGGCGCGCACCACATCGTCGTCGACGGCTGGTCGACGGGCAACCTCCTCGCCGAGCTGGCGGCGGTGTACACGGCCGAGCTGGCCGGGACGCGGGCGCAGCTGCCGCCGCTTCCGGTGCAGTACGCCGACTACGCGGCCTGGCAGCGGGAACGCGAGGCGGACGGCGTCCTGGACGGCCAGCTCGCCTACTGGCGCGGCCGTCTGGACCGCATGCCCGTGCTCGAACTGCCGGCCGACCGGCCGCGCCCGCCGGTGCGCACCCCGGCCGGAGCGGTGCACGAGTTCGAGGTGCCGGCGGAGCTGGTCGCCCGTCTCAGGGAGCTGGGCAGGAGCAACGGCGCGACGCTGTTCATGGTGCTGGTCGCCGCCACGAAACTCCTGCTCGGCCGCTACTCCGGCGAACGCGACATCGCGGTGGGCACCGTGACCTCGGGCCGCGGCCACCCGGACCTGGACCACCTGATCGGCTCGTTCATCAACACGCTGGTGCTCCGCTCGCAGGTGGACGAGTCGCTGTCGTTCACCGCGTTCGTCCGGCAGGTCCGCGCGACCCTGCTGGAGGCGTACGCCAACGAGGAGGTCCCCTTCCAGCGCCTGGTCGAGGCCCTGCGGCCCGAGCGGGACCCGAGCCGGCCGCCGCTGGTCCAGGTCATGGTCAACCTGCAGAACCTCGCCGACGGCGCTCCCCGGCTGCCCGGCCTCGAGGTGTCGGAGATCCAGCCGCCGATGAACGTGGCCAAGCTCGACCTCACCTTCGACTTCTACGAGGACGCCCGGTCGCTGACGTGCTACCTGGAATACAGCACCGACCTGTACGACCGGGCCACCGTCGAGCGCCTCGCCGGTCACCTGGTGACGCTGCTCGGCGCCGTCGCCGACGCTCCGGACGCACCCCTGTGGACGCGGGACATGCTCCCCGAGGCCGAGCTGCGCGACCTCGCCGCCGCGGCGCTCGGCCCGTCCTCCGGGCACGTCCCCGCCCGCCGCGTGCACGAGCTGTTCGACGAGCAGGCCGCGCGCCGGCCGGACGCGTACGCGGTGAGCTGCGGGGACGAGCGCCTGACGTTCGCCGAGCTGGCCGCCGAGGGCAACCGGCTCGCCCGGCACCTGACCGGTCTCGGCGTGGGCCCCGGCGCGCTGGTGGGGATCTGCCTCGAACGCGGCGTGGACGCGGTCGTCGCGATGCTGGGCGTGCTCAAGGCCGGCGCCGCCTTCCTGCCGCTCGACCCCGAGCACCCGGCGCAGCGGCTGGCGACGATGCTGGACGACGCTGACGCCTCCGTGGTGATCACCGAGCACCGGCTGCGCGACCGCCTCGCCGGACACGACGCCACGCTCGTCGACCTCGACCTCGACTTCAACCACCGGGACCGGCAGGTGCTCGACGGCCTGCCCGCGCTGTCCCCGGACGTCGCCGGCACCCCCGACGATCTGGCGTACGTCGTCTACACCTCCGGATCGACCGGCAAGCCCAAGGGCGTGATGGTCAGCCACCGCAACGTGCACCACATCATGCGGGCCTGGGACGCGCGTTACGGCCTGGAGCGGCTGCGCGGGAGCTGCCTGTCGGTGTCCAGCGTCGCGGTGGACGTGTTCTTCGGCGACTTCCTGCTGTCCGCGATGTTCGGCGGCGAGCTGCTCATCTGCCCCCCGGAGGTGATGAGCGACCCGCCCGCGCTGGTAGCGATGCTGCGCGAGCGGGCCCCGGAGATCATGGTCACCACGCCGTCGCTGGCCAAGGCGATCTCCCAGGAGCTCGCCGCAGGTGGCGGCGCCCTCGACTCGCTGCGCGTGCTCGCCGTCGGCTCCGAGCCCTGGCCCGCCGACGACTGCCGCGCGCTGCTCGAACACGTCGCCGCCCACACGATCGTCGCCAACGCCTACGGCGCGACCGAGACGACCGTCGACTCCACGATCTTCGACGTACGGGCCGAACCGATCGGCGCCGCGGCGACCGTACCGGTCGGACGGCCCATGCTCGACACCCGGGTGCACGTGCTCGACGAGCGCATGCGGCCGGTGCCCGCCGGGGTGTTCGGCGAGGTCTACATCGGCGGTGGCGGCGTGGCGCAGGGGTACTGGAACCGGCCCGGCCTGACCGAGCAGCGGTTCCTGCCCGACCCCTTCTCCGGCGAGCCCGGGGCCAGGCTGTACCGGACGGGCGACGTCGGCCGCCGGCGCGCCGACGGCAACCTGGAGCTCGCCGGGCGGGCGGACGACCAGGTGAAGGTGCGTGGCTTCCGGGTCGAGCTGGGCGAGGTGGAGGCCGCGATGACGCGCCACCCCGGCATCGCCGCCGCGGCCGCCGCCGTCCGCAGGGACGAGTCGGGCCGTGAGCGGCTGGTCGGCTACCTCGTCCCCGCCGGGGACCGGGCGCCCGACCTGGGCGAGCTGCGGGCCTTCCTCGCCGACATCGTGCCGGACCCCGCGGTGCCGTCCGCCCTGGTGACGCTGGAGGCGCTGCCGATGACGCCCAGCGGCACGCTGGACCGGCGCGCCCTGCCCGCTCCCGCGAGGGTGGAGCGGGCGGCCGGCCGTCTGGTGGCGCCCCGGACTCCGGCCGAGACCGTGCTGGCGGAGATCTGGGCGGAGGTCCTGGGCCTCGCCGGAGACGAGGTCGGCGTCGAGGACAACTTCTTCGCCCTCGGCGGCGACTCGATCCTCGGTCTGCAGGTGGTCTCCCGCGCACGGCGGGCGGGCCTGCGGCTGACCGCCAAGCAGATCTTCCGGCACCAGACCGTCGCCGAGCTCGCCGCGGTCGCCGTCGTCGAGGACACGCCCCGCCCGGCGGCGCTCCCGGTCACCGGCGACGTCCCGGCGACGCCGATCCAGCGCTGGTTCTACGAGGAGTTCCCCGCCGCGCCCGGCCACTTCAACCAGTCGATGTTCCTGGAACTGGCCGCCGGCGCCGACGCGAGCGCCGTGCGTGCGGCGTTCTCGGCGGTGCTCGCCCACCACGACGCGCTCCGGCTGCGGGCCGAACGTACGGCCGGCGGCTGGCGGCAGCACCACGCGGAGGCAGACAGCGGCGCGGAGGCAGACAGCGGCGAGGTGTTCCGGACGGTGGATCTGTCGGGACTCGACGCTCCCGCGCAGGACCGCGCCATGCGCGAGGCCGTCGGGCGGGCGCAGCGCGGGCTGCGGCCGGAGACCGGGCCGCTGATCCGCGCGGTGTTCTTCACCCTCGGCGGGGACCGCGCGCCGCGGCTGTTCGTCACCGTGCACCACCTCGTGATGGACGGCGTCTCCTGGCGCATCCTGCTGTCCGACCTGGTCACCGCCTACGAGGGAGCGGGACTGGAGGCGAAGTCGAGCTCCTTCAGGGACTGGGCGGTCAGGCTGGGCGAGGCGGCGGACGCGGGCAGGTTCGACGGGGAGCTGCCCTACTGGACGGACGTCGAGCGCGACGTCACGGACAGCGCGCCGCTGCCGGTCGACGGCACGGGAGACAACACCGTCGGATCCGCCCGCACCGTGTCGGTACGGCTGGACGCCGGGACCACCCAGGCCCTGCTGCGCGACGTGCCCGACGTCTACCGCACGCAGGTCAACGACGTGCTGCTCGCCGCGCTGGCGTCGGTCCTTTCCGAGTGGACGGGCGGCGACACGGTCGCCGTGGAGATGGAGGGCCACGGCCGCGAGGACCTGTTCGACGACGTCGACCTGTCCCGCACGGTCGGCTGGTTCACCACCATGTTCCCCGTCGCGCTGGCCGTGCCGCCCGCGGGGGACCGTGGCCGCGACTGGGGCTCGGTGATCAAGACGGTCAAGGAGCGGCTGCGCGCGGTGCCGTCCTCGGGGCTCGGCTACGGCGTACTGCGCTACCTGCGCGCGGGCGGGCTGCGCTATCCGGGCGCGGGCGGAGCCGCCGGGGCCGGCCGCGGCTGCCAGGTGGGCTTCAACTACCACGGCCGATTCGACATGACCACCGGGGACGACGGGCTGCTCCGCCGGTGGCTGCCGAGCCCGGTCCCGGACCGCGGCCCGGACCTGCCCCGGCAGAACCTGGTCGAGATCACCGGCATGGTCCGGCAGGGGCGGCTCGAGTTCGAATGGGAGTACTCGGCCAACCTGCACCGCGAGGAGACGATCGCCCGGCTGGCCGAGCGCTTCGCGGCCGCGCTCGGGCAGATCGCCCAGCACTGCGCACTGCCCGGCGCGGGCGGACGCACCCCGTCGGACTTCCCGCTGGCCGGGCTCGACCAGGAGGGCGTGGACAGGATCGCCGGCGACGGCCGGTCGGTCGAGGACGTCTACCCGCTGACCCCGATGCAGAGCGGGCTGCTGTTCCACTCGCTCGGCAGGCACGACGGCGACATCTACTACACGCACTTCGGCCTCGTGCTCGACGGCGTCACCGACCCCGGCGCGCTCGCCGCGGCCTGGCAGCGGGTGGTCGACCGTACGCCCATCCTGCGCACCGCGGTCGCCGGCGAGGACGTCGGCCGGCCGCTCCAGGTCGTCCACCGCGACGTCCTGCTTCCCGTGGCCCACCACGACTGGCGCGGGCTGCCCGAGGCGGAGCAGCGCGAGCGGCGGCAGCGGCTCTGGGACGAGTGCGCCCGGCAGGAGCTCGACCTCGCCACCCCGCCGCTGATGCGGCTGCACATCGCCCGGCTGGCGGAGACCACCGTGCACATCCTGTGGTCCTCCCACCACATCCTGCTGGACGGGTGGAGCTTCGCCGACGTGCTGTCGGAGGTGTTCGAGGAGCACTCCGCGCTCACCTCCGGCCACGTCACCACGCCGAGAACCCGTCCTCCCTACCGCGACTACGTGCGGTGGCTGGCCGAGCAGGACGAGAGCGCCGCGGCCGGCTACTGGAGCCGGGCGATGGCCGGGTTCACCGCGCCCACCCCGTTGCCGTACGACCGGCCGCCGGTGCGGTCGCACCAGTCCAGGGACACGGCCTGCCTGAACCTGGCGCTGCCGCCGGAGCGCGCCCGGCGGCTCGAGCGATTCGCCAGGGACGCCCGCGTGACGGTGAACACGCTGATCCAGGGCGCCTGGGCGATGGCGCTGTTCCGGTACGGCGGCGAGCGTGACGTCTGCTTCGGCACCACCGTGTCCGGCAGGCCGGCCGACCTGCCCGGGTCCGACGAGATGATCGGCCTGTTCATCAACACCCTGCCGGCCAGGGTGCGTGTGGAGGGCGACCTCGACGTGCTGTCGTGGCTGCGGCGCATCCAGGAACAGCAGGTGGACGCGCGGCAGTACGAGTACGTGTCGCTGGCACAGGTGCGCCAGTGGAGCGAGATCCCGCACGGGGCCAACCTCTTCGACAGCGCGGTGGTGTTCGAGAACTTCCCGTACGACGACGAGGCGGCGGCCAGGAACGGCCTGCGGATCCGCGAGCTGGTCAGCGTGGAGACGTCGAACTACCCGCTGACGTGCGTCGCCCATCTGACCGACACGCTGCGCATGCGCCTGGGTTACGACCCCGGCCTGTTCGACGAGGACACCGTCCGGCGCTTCGCCGACCACCTGCTGAACCTGCTGGACGCCATGGCCGACCACCCGGACCGCCCGCTGCGCGCGCTTCCCCCGGCGGGCGAGGCCGAGCTGCGCAGGCTGCTGGTGGACTGGCAGGACAGCGCGACGGGCTACCCCGCCCGCTGCCTGCCCGACGTCTTCGCCGAGCAGGCCCGCCGCGTCCCCGGGGCGCCGGCCGTGGTATGCGGGGACGAGCGGCTGACCTACGCGGAGCTGGACGCCCGCGCCAACCAGCTCGCCCACGAGCTGGCCGGGCGCGGAGTCGGCCCGGAGGTCCCGGTCGGCATCTGCCTCGAAGGCGGGCCCGAGATGGTGACGGCGGTGCTCGGCGTGCTGAAGGCGGGCGGCGCCTACCTGCCGCTCGACCCCTTCTACCCGCGGGAACGGCTGGCGTACATGCTCGACGACGCCGCCGTGCCCGTCCTGCTCACCGAGAGCCGCCTGGCCGACCGGCTGCCGCCGACCCGGGCCGAGGTGATCTTCCTGGACGAGCGGCGGGAGGCCGTCGCACGGCAGCCCCGTACGGCGCCCGAGACCGCCCTCGTGCCGGACAACCTCGCGGTGCTCGTCTACACCTCCGGCTCCACCGGCGTGCCCAAGGCGGCCATGGTCACGCACCGGGGCCTGGTGCGGCTGGTCATGGCCCCCGGACGGCACACCTTCGGCGGAGCCGGGACCATCGCCCAGCACCACTCGATCTCCTTCGACGCATCGCAGAACGAGCTGTGGAACGCGCTGCTCACGGGAGCCTGCCTGGCCGTGCAGCCCGGCGACTTCCGGTCGGTGGACCAGCTCGACGACTTCCTGCGGGCGCACCGGGTCGAGGCCATGTCGTTCTCGGCCGGGTTCTTCCACGCCATCGCCGACACCGACCCCGGCATCCTGTCCGGGCTGCGCAAGGTCGTCGTCGGCGGCGAGGCGCTGTCGCCCGCGCACTGCGCGCGGGTCAGGGACGCGCTGCCCGCCCTGGAGATCGTCAACGCCTACGGCCCCACCGAGTGCTCGGTGACCGCGAGCTGCTTCCCCGTGGACGAGGTCGCGGCGGGCGACGGCGCCGTCCCCATCGGCAGGCCGGTCGCCCACTCCAGGATCTACCTGCTCGACGGCGACCTGAACCCGGTCCCGACGGGGGTGGCGGGAGAGGCGTACATCGCCGGCGACGGCGTCACCCGCGGCTACTGGGACCGTCCCGCGATGACCGCGGAACGGTTCGTGGCCGACCCGTTCGGCCCGCCGGGATCGCGGATGTACCGCACCGGCGATCTGATGCGGTGGCGTCCGGACGGCACGCTGGAGTTCGTCGGCAGGACCGACGACCAGGTCAAGGTGCGGGGCTTCAGGATCGAGCTCGGCGAGATCGAGAAGGTGGTCACCGCCCATCCGGCGGTCGCCCAGGCCGCCGTCGTCGTACGGGAGGACCAGCCCGGCCACAAGCGCCTGGTGGCGTACGTCGTGGCGAAGGCGGGCGCCGGGGCCGAGCCCCGGGAGCTCGGCGCGTTCGCCGCCGCGAAGATCCCCGAGTACATGGTGCCCGCGGCGTTCGTCGTGCTCGACAGGCTGCCGCTGACCTCCCACGGCAAGGTGGACAGACGAGCGCTGCCCGAGCCGGGCCAGGACCTGGCCGGGCGGACGTACCTGGCCCCGCGCACACCCGCGGAGGAGACCATGGCCGCCATCTGGTCGGAGGTGCTCGGCGTCGCGCGGGTCGGCGTGCGGGACAACTTCTTCGAGCTGGGCGGCGACTCGATCCTCAGCATCCAGGTGGTCTTCAAGAGCAGGAAGGCCGGCCTGTCCGTCTACTCCAGCGACCTGTTCCGCCACCAGACCATCGAGGAGCTCGCCGCGGCGGCGGGCCGGAACGCGCCGGTCGCGGCCACCCAGGCGGTGGTCTCCGGGGAGGTTCCGCTGACCCCGATCCAGCGGGAGTTCCTCGGCACGCACACGGTCGCCCCGCACCACACCGTCCAGTCCGTGCTGGCCGAGCTCACGGCGGACGTGGACGAGGAGGCCCTGCGCACCGCCCTGGCGGCGGTCCTGCGCCAGCACGACGCGCTGCGCATGCGCTTCGTACGCGAGGGAGGGGACTGGTCGCAGCACAACGCGGCGGAGGAACCGGCGCAGGTGCTGCACCGGCACGATCTGTCGGAGGTCGCCGAGCCGGACCGGCGCCGCGTCATGGACGAGCTGGCCGTGGCGGCCGACTCGACCATGGACCTGGCCGCCGGTCCGCTGGTGCGGGCGCTGCTGTTCGACTTCGGGGCGGGGGAGCGGCCGTGGCTGTACGTCACCGTGCACCATCTGGTGGTCGACGCGGTGTCCTGGCGGGTGCTGAACGACGACCTGGACACCGCCTACCGTCAGGCCGTCGGCGGCGAGCCCGTGGACCTGGGGCCGAAGACGTCCTCGTTCCAGGAGTGGTCGCGCCGGCTCACCCGGCACGTCGCGGACGGCGGGTTCGGCGAGGAGGTGGATTACTGGTCCGCGGTGCCGGAGAGCACACCGCTGCCCGTGGACCGCGACGGCGTCAACGTCGTGTCGTCCAGGAGGATCGTGCGGGTCTCCCTCGGGGAGCGGGAGACCTCCGCGCTGCTCCACGTGGCGCCGGGAGTGTTCCGCGCCCGCGTCAACGACGTGCTGCTCGGCGGCCTGGCCTGGGCGCTGTGCCGGTGGACGGGCGAGGACCGGCTCGTCATCGAGCTGGAGGGCCACGGCCGCGAGGAGATCTTCGACGACGTCGACCTGTCCCGCACGGTCGGCTGGTTCACCAGCTCCTACCCGGTCCTGCTGGAGGTCCCGGCCTCCGGCGAGGAGGAGGACTGGACGCCGGTGGTCAGGTCCGTGCGCCGGTCCCTGCGCGCCCTGCCGGGCAACGGCCTCGGCTACGGAGCGCTGCGCCACCTCGGCCGCTCCCCGCTGACCGGGCGCGCTACGCCCCAGGTGCTGTTCAACTACCACAGCCAGATCGACGAGATCACCAGGACCGACGGCAGGTCCCTGTACCACGCCTTCCACGACACCATCGGCCAGGAGCAGCACCCGGACGAGCGGGTGATCCACCCCCTGGAGGTCGTCGGCGCGGCACAGGGCGGCCGGCTCTCCTTCGACTGGCACTACTCCGAGGGCCTGCACGACCGGGACACCGTCGAGCGGGTGGCCGAGGACTTCCTGGGGGCGTTGCGCTCGCTCGCCCGCTCCTGCGACCCGGCGATCGAAGGGTGAGGACGCCCATGGACGACATCTCCGAACGGCTCGCGCGCCTGGTGCGGCGGCACCGTGTCCCCGGAGCCCAGCTCGCCGTACGGTGGCGGGACCGCACGTTCACCGCGGAGGCCGGTGAGGAGATCTGCGGGAGCGGCCGGCCGGTCACCGCCCGGTCGGCGTTCCCGCTGGGCTCGCTCACCAAGCCCTTCACCGCCACGCTGGCGATGATGCTGGTCGCCGACGGCGACCTCGACCTCGACGCGCCGCTGGCCGGTTACCTGCCCGGGCTGGGGTCCCCGGCCGGGCGGGCGACCCTGCGGCAGCTCCTCAGCCACGCCGCCGGGCTGCCGGCGAACGTGGACGAGTCGGCGGCGGGCCTGACCCGCCGCCGTTGGGCGGCCTCCGACGGCACCGCACCCGTACATCCGCCCGGTTCCGCGTTCTCCTACTCGAACGCCGGCTATCTCCTGGTGGCACACCTCGTCGAGGTGGTCACCGGGATGGACTGGCGGGCGGCCGTGGAGTCGTTCCTGCTGCGCCCGCTCGGCATCGAGCCGCTGTTCGCGGCCGACGCCGGGCGGTCCGGCACCCGGCCCGCCGCCCTCGGGCACGTGGTGCGGCCCGGGGCCCCCGCGCTGCCGATCGCCGAGCAGTCGGTCACGAGCCTGGAGGAGCCCGTCGCCGGGCTCGCGGGCAGCGCGAGCGATCTGCTCGCGTTCGCCGGACTGCACCTGCCCGGGCACGCCGGGCCGGGCCTGCTGGACCGCGACGGCGCCGCGGAGATGCGCGGGGACCAGCTGGGCGGCCTGGCCGCCGGCCCGTTCGGGCTGGCGGACGGCTGGGGCCTCGGCTGGTCCCTGTACGGCGGGCCGGCGAAGACGGCAGCGACGGCGGGGCCGGCGGGGGCGGCAGGGTCGTGGTTCGGGCACGACGGCACGGGCGACGGCGCGTGGTCCCATCTGCGGGTGGAGCCGGACAGCGGCACCGCGGTGGCCCTGACGGCCAACGGGACCAACGGCGCCGTGCTGTGGGAGGCGCTGGTCGGGGAGCTGCACGGGATGGGCCTCGACGTGGGCCACTACCCCCTGGGAACGCTGGCCGACCCGGGGCCGCCCGCACCCGGGCCCGCGGAATGCGCCGGCGACTACGCCAACGGTTCCTGGACCTGCGCCGTCGAGGCGGCGGACGACGGTCTGTACCTGTCGGTCGGTGCGGGACCGCGCTGGCGGCTGTCGTGCACGCGTGACCTGCGCTTCACCACCGAGGGGTCGGACGCGGGGTCGATGCCCTACGTCGGCAGGTTCCTCCGCGATCCCGCCACCGGCCGGGTCGGCCTGGTGCAGATCACCGGCCGGCTGGCCCGGCGCCGCCGCTGACCTCGAGCAGATCCTCCCCGATCACGGGGAGGATCTGCTCCGTCATCTCGTGGATGAAGAAGTGCCCGCCCTCGTAGAGACGCACCCGGCACTCCGCCGTGGTGTGCCGGCTCCAGCGCCGCATCTCCCCGGCGGTGGCGTGGTCGTCGTCGCTGCCGCCGAACACCGACACGGGGCAGTCCAGCGGCGGCTCGGGACGGTAGCGATAGGTCTCCGCCACGGTCATGTCGGCCCGCAGCATGGGCAGCAGGGCCTCGAACAGCTCCGGATCGTCCAGCAGCTCCGGGGGAGTGCCCCCGGTCTCGCGCAGCCAGCGCGTCAGCTCGGGCGTGGGCGCCTCACGCACGAAGGGCCCGCGGGGCGGGAGGTGGGGCGCCGACCGGCCGGACACCAGAAGCCTGACGGGCGCGCCGAGCCCCGCGCGGCGGATCCACCGGCAGCTCTCGAAGGCGATGATCGCCCCCATGCTGTGGCCGAACCAGGCGTGCGGGCGGTCCAGCAGGGGCGAGACGGCCCGGACGAGCTCGGGCACGAGGTCGTCGGCCGAGGTGTACGGGGTTTCCCCGAAACGCAATTCCCGGCCCGGCAGCCGAATCGCGACAACTTCGATGTCGGGCGCCAGCAACGGCGCCCAGGAGCGATAGGCGCTCGCTCCGCCGCCGGCGTGCGGGACGCAGAACAACCGCATTCTCGGCTCGTCCAGGGTTTTCCAGCGGACGTCCCAGCCGCTGACCGACGTCATTGTGAAAGCCTGGCTTCTGGTTATGCTCGTCATCGGGCGCCCCCTCCGGGCCGGAAATGTCGCGTACGCGGCCGCGTACGGGAGAAACCGCAGGCAGCCACGCAAGTATGGTCCTTTCGGCCAGCATCGGAGTCGACATTTTTGAATTATATGGAAAACGTGCAGGACGGCACTTCCCGGCCCTTGCCGCTTTTGTTCCGGTGATTCATCATCGCTTGTGTCCCCAACTGAGCGAGGTGCGTGATGACCGTCCTGCAGAATTCGGTGCCCGTGGATCTGGGAAATCTCACCCAATACGAATTCCTGGCCCTCAACAGTCCGCTCAATCTTTCCGACGGCCACGCCCGTCAGGAGCTCACCGCCGGCCAGGCCAGGATCGTCGAGGAGCTGCCGGCCCTGTGGGCCGACGCGCTCAAGCGGCCGGTGGCCGAGGTGGAGGCGGACGCCCGCAGCGCCTTCTTCGGCCTGTTCGGCCAGCACAGCTACCCGAGGGGCGAGGGCCGGGTGCTGGCCTGCTACTCCTCGTCCGTCGCGATGGAGATCTTCGCCAGGTCCCTGGCGACCGTGAGCGACGCGATCGGCCTGATCCACCCGACCTTCGACAACATCCCCGACATCCTCCGCGGCGTGGGGCTCACGCTCCTGCCGATCGAGGAGGACGAGCTGCACCACGGCGACCTCGACCCGTACCTGATGAGCCGGGTCGGCGCCATCTTCGTCACCACTCCCAACAACCCGACGGGCCGGGTGGTGTCGCAGGAGCGGCTGCGCGCCCTGGCCGAGCAGTGCGCCCGCTACGACGTGGTGCTGGCCCTGGACACGTGCTTCCGAGGCTTCGACACCCGGGCGCACTACGACCACTACGCCGTGCTCCGCGAGAGCGGCTGCCGGTGGGTGGTCATCGAGGACACCGGCAAGCTGTGGCCCACGCTGGAGCTCAAGATCGGCTGGCTGGTGTCGGCGGAGGACGTCGGCCTGCCGATCGAGAAGGTGTACTCCGACATCCTGCTCGGCGTGTCGCCGTTGATCATGTCCATGGTGCGGCGCCTCGCCGAGGACGCCGCCGGCGGCGGGCTGGCCGAACTGCACGAGTTCATCGCCGGCAACCGGGCGCTGCTGCGCAGCGCGCTGGCCGACGTGCCCGACGTCCACTTCCTCGACCCGGGCTCGCGCGCCAGCGTGGAGCGGATCGGCATCGGCTCGCGTTCCAACCTGGCCGTGTGGTCGGCGCTGAGCGAGCACAGCGTGTTCGCGCTGCCGTGCCAGAAGTTCTTCTGGGCCGACCCCGCCCGCGGCGAGGGAATCCTGCGCATCGCGCTGGCCAGACCGCCGGCGGCGCTCGCGATGGGTGCGGCGGCGTTGCGGACCGTGCTCTCGGAGAGCTGATGGGCGCGGCCGGGAACGCGGCCGGACCGCTGTCGCACCGCAGGCGGTGGTATCCGGACGTCGTGCAACAGGTGGCCCCGCCCGGGACGTTCGACCTCGGGCCGGGCTACCTGGATCCCGGGCTGCTGCCGGTGGACCTGCTTCGCGGGGCCTACGCCGACGCGCTGGCCGAGTTCGGCTCGGCGGCGCTCAGCTACGGCCCCAATTCGGGAGCGCTGCCCCTGCGGGCACTGCTCGCCGACCGTCTCGGCCCGCCGTGCACGCCCGACCACATCATGGTGACGTCGGGTACGTCGCACGCGCTCCACCTGATCGCCACCATCCTGTTCCGGCGGCACGACGTGGTGCTCGTCGAACAGGTGGGCTACGACCTCGGCCACGCCATCCTCGCGGATTCGGGCCTGCGCCTGAGGGCCGTCGAGATGGACGACTCCGGCATGGTGCCGGAGGCGCTGGAACGGGCGCTCGGCGCGGCCGGGGACACCCCCGCCTTCATCTATCTCAACCCCACGTTCCACAACCCCACGGGGCTGCTCGTGCCGTCCGGGCGACGGCGCGAGCTCCTCGCGGTCGCCGCCGCGTACGGGGTGCCGATCGTCGAGGACGACGCGTACGCGGAGATCAGCCTGACCAGGAGCGGGATGCCCGGCTCGATGGCCGAGTTGTCCGGATACCACGGCGTGATCCGGCTGGGCTCCTTCTCCAAGTCCCTGGCCCCCGGTCTGCGCCTCGGCTGGCTGGCGGCCGATCCCGAGACGGTGGCCAGGATCCAGGCGCACCACGTGTTCGACAGCGGCGGGTCACCGAACCACCTGGCCTCGCTCGCGGTGACCACCCTGCTGACGACCGGCGCCTACGATCGGCACCTGACCTGGCTCAGGTCGGCCCTGCGGGCCCGGCGCGACGCGCTCGCCGCCGCGCTCTCGGCGAACCTGCCGGAGCAGTTCGTGTTCGACCGGCCGGCGGGCGGGTTCTTCCTGTGGGTCACGGCCGACGGGGAGCGGGACGAGCGGGGGCTGGTCACGGCGGCGCGGAACGCGGAGGTCAGGGTGCTGGCGGGCTCGCGGTTCGGCCGGCTGGCGCGGCCCAGCGTCAGGCTGGCCTACAGCTTCAACTCCCCGCCCAGGCTGACGGCCGCGGCGCACCGCCTGGCCGCCGCCTGGAATCCCACAGAACGGAGACTCCTATGCTCCTGACAGAACCCGGCGGACCCGGACCTCACGGATACAGCCTCCCCCTGTCGCCGTCCGGAGAGTCGGCCATGGTCAGCCCACCCCCCTGGCACTTCTCCGGCGACGTGATCATGGTCGAGTACCGTACCGACCCCGATGTGGCGGCGGCGTTCCTCCCACCCGGGGTGGATCCCGGGCCCGATCCCGGCGCCGCCGCCGCCGTCTTCGCGCACTGGCACTGGCGTTCCGAGACCGGGCAGGAGGCCGGCGACCCGGCGCGCAGCCAGTTCAGCGAGTTCCTGATCCTGCTCGGCTGCACGGCGGAGGGGCGCCCGATGGCGCGCTGCCCCTACGCCTGGGTGGACAGTGCGGTGCCGATGGCCCGCGGCTGGATCCAGGGCATGCCCAAGCAGTTCGGCGCCGTCCACCTGACCCATCCCAAGGCCGTGGGCCGCACGGGCCCGCACCTGGCCGAGGGCGGGGTCTTCCACGGCGTCGCCTCCCAGTACGGCTGCCGCATCGCCAGGGCGAGCGTCACCCTGTCGGGGCGGGTGGCCGAGCCGCCCGCGCTGCACGCGGTCCCGCTGGTGCACACCCGGCATTTCCCGGCCTGGGTGCCGCCGGAGGAGCCGCTGTCGCAGCTCGTGGTCTCGGCGGTCGACGACGTACGGTTCGGCGAGATCTGGTCCGGACAGGCGAGTCTCGACTTCGCCGGCGACCTGCAGGGGGATCTCGCGGCTCTCAGGCCGGTCGAGGTGGGCGGCGGTTTCGTCTTCTCCTACTCCGAGACGCTGCGCCACGGCCGGGCGCTGTCCGGCGAGGCAGGGCGGGGATAGGCCAGAGGTAGCGGCGCCATGAAGGATCCAATCATGAGAATCACACGAGCGATCGCCGCAGCCTTCGTCACTGTCTCGGCCCTCCTGGTCGTCGGGCCCGTCGCGGCGAGCGCGACGCCCTCCGTGCCGTCGGACCCACCCTGGGATGTGCCCATCGCGCATTAGGACCGCTCTAGGGCACCGCCCTCGCCAGGCCGGCCAGCCCCTCCCGCGCCCGAGCGGCACCCGCGTCGTCGCCGAGCGCGTGATACAGCGTCCGGGCGACCATGTAGTCGGCCGCCGCGAGCGTCATCTCTCCGCTCTTCACATATTCCGCGGCCAAGGCGCACCGCGCCTTGGCCTCCGTACGCCGGTCGCCGGCGATCTGCGCCAGCTCGCAGCCCTCCAGCAGATTGAGGAACCCATCGTGACGCCGGCCTCTCCTGATCTCGAGGTCGCCCAGATCGACCAGGATGAACGCGGTGCCCACGTGATGGTCGAGCGATCGGGTGATCCGCAGGGCGTTCCGGAACCCCGTCTCGGCGGTGTCGGGATCGCCGGCCTGCGCGTCCAGCACCGCCATGGTGTGCAGGATCTGCGCTTCCAGCCCGAGGTTGCCCGCCGTGTGCGCCAGCAGCCTCGCCTTCTCCAGGTACACGCGGGCCGTCGCGTCCGCGTGCCGGTCCAGATAGATCTTCGCTATCCCGTGCACGGCTCCGGCCTCGCCCCCGCAGTCGCCCGCCCTGGCAAGCAGCGCGACGGCCCTCGTGTACATCTTCTCCGCCCCCTGCAGGTCCCCACCGGCCCGGTTGATGGCGGCGAGGTCGCTCACCGCCAGGCCCTCTCCCGCGGCGTCGTCGAGGCCGTGGAACAGCTCGGCGGAGCGTTCGAGCAGTTGACGCGCCTCGTCCCGGTCGTGCCGGATGATCGCCCTGTGCCCCTGGGAGTAGAGCATGACCGCCTCGCCGCGAACGTCTCCCGCCTGCCGGGCCGTCTGCAGCGCGCAGTCGGTGATCGTGCGCCACACCTCGAAGTGGCCACCCGCCTCCAGAAGGGGGAACAGGGCCAGCGCCAGCTCCCAGCAGTACTCCGTCTGGCCCTGCTCGGCCGCCTGCTGCGCCGCCGTCGCGAAGCGCGTGGGCTGCGACTCCAGCCACACCGGCGCCCAGCCGGGCGGCAGGCGGTCGAGCCAGTGCTCGGGCGGCTGCCAGCGCGGGGCGGAGCCGCGCACGACGCCCCAGTGACCGCCGCGGACGGCGACGTAGGCGGCGTCGCTCATGCTGAGCAGCGCGCCGAAGAACCTTTCGAGCGCCGACGCCCGCTCCTGCGGCGGATCCTCTTTCATCGCGCGGTTGTGGGCCAGCGCCAGCACCAGGTCGTGGCAGGTGTAGGCGGGGCCCTCGTACGCGCTCGCGCCGGCCGGCGTGAGGAAGCCGGCCTCGCTGAGCTGGTCGAGGCGCTCTTCGGCGGCCGGGAGCGGCATGTCGGCCAGGGCGGCGGCCGTCCACGCCGACACGGTGCGGTGACCCAGCAGGCCGATGCGCCTGAGCAGCGTCCGGGTGTCGGCCTCCAGCGTGCCGTACGCCCACTCCAGCACCGGCTCGACCTCGCGCAGCTCCGACAGGATGCGCTGCCGCACACCGAGACGCGCGGCGACCTTCCCGATCGGCCAGGCGGGCCTGGCCGCCAGGCGGGAGCCGACGATGGCCAGGGCGAGCGGCAGGCCGAGGCACGCTTGGATGATCTCGTCCACCGCCTTGGGCTCCGCGGCCATCCGGTCGGTTCCGGCGTTCTGCGCCAGCAGGGCTCTGGCGTCGTCGGGTTCGAACGGCTGCAACGGGATCAGGGTGACGCCGTGAAAATGAGAGGCCCCGGCACGGCTCGAGACGATCACCGCACAGCCGGCGCTCCCCGGCAGCAGCGGAGCGATCTGCTGGGCGTCGGACGCGTCGTCCAGGACGATCAGCAGGCGCTTGCGTGCGGTCAGGGAGCGGAACAGCACAGACCGCTCCTCTATGTCGGAGGGGGTGGCCGGGCCGCTCACGCCCAAGGCGCGCAGGAACCTGCCCAGCACGTCGTGCGGCCTGGCCGGACGAGGGCCGGCGCCGCCGAGGTTGGCGAACAACTGGCCGTCGGGATAGTCCGCGGTCACGAGGTGCGCGACCTCGAGCGCCACGGTCGTCTTGCCGACGCCCCCGTTGCCCACGATGACGACGACCGGCAGGTGCCTGCGCTGCTGGGGGGTCAGCGCCATCACCGCCTGCTTCAGCTCGCCGTCCCTGCCGATCATCGACGGCAGGCCCGCGGGAAGCTGCTGCGGGGTGAACGCGGCCGCGGGCGCCTGCTGCAGGGCGGAGTCCTGCCGGAGGATCTGCTCGTAGAGGTGCTGCAGATCGGGCGAGGGGTCCACTCCCATCTCGTTGACCAGGCGGTTGCGCAGGTCGGCATAGGTGCGCAACGCCTCGGTCGTGCGCTGCGCGCGGTAGAGGGCCAGCATGAGCTGGCCCGCGAAGCGCTCCCGCATGGGATGGGCGGCGGTCAGCAGGTGCAGCTCCGGGATCACCTCCGTGTAGCGGCCCAGCTCGAACTGCACCTCGATGTTCTCCTCCACCGCCGCCAGGCGCAGTTCCTCCCACCGGTGCGCCTCTGTCACGAAGACGTCGCCGTCGAAGCCGGCCAGCGCTGGGCCCCGCCACAACTCCAGCGCCTCGCGCAGGTCGCGGGCCGCGTCGTCGGTACGCCCGGCGCGCAGGGCGGCCCGGGCCTCCGCGACCAGTTGCTCGAAGACTTTCGCGTCGACGCTGTCGGGCGCGGTGACCAGCAGGTAGCCGTCCGTGCTGGTCTGAATCGACGCGGTGCCGAGCAGGTAGCGCAGCCGCTTGACCGCGCCGTGGATCTGGGTGGACGCGGTCTTGCGCGGGGAGTCGCCGTACAGGGCGTCGATGAGCTGGTCCTTGGAGACCGCCTCGCCGGGGGAGAGGAGGAGGCGGGCGAGCACGGTGCGGTCCCGCACCCCCGCGACGGGAATCTCCGTCTCACCCCGGCGGACGATCAGTGGGCCGAGTATTCCATAGTTGAAAACTGGAACCATCTGCTCCGCCTTGTCCACAGGTTACTGCTCTGCGCCCCCGCGACATTTATCGGGTTCGTGCCGAGAAATGTTCGCAGATACCCGTGCCTCCGCACCTCCTGACCGAACACCCGCCCGAAGCGCTCCGTGGCGCATTCGTAACCGATTGTTCACTGGTTTGGGCTTGTCCCATTTGGGACGTTTATTGGGTTATTCGGCGTTTGTGGCAAGGGTACGGATTGAACTGTACTCACCATAACTGGAGAAGTGAAGACGGCCGGACAGGCGCGGTTGTACCGCCAGGTAATGACACGGCGAATTGATTGCCCCGCCGCTGCTCGCGATGGCATTCAGGCGGCGGAGCGTGCCGCCCGCGGCGAGCCTCTCGGCGTACGGTTCCGCCCGGCGGGGGTGGGGGAGGAGGGAGGGCGTGGCGAGGACGGGCAACCGGCCGGGCCCGCCGTGACAGTGATCGGCGGCGTGCACCCCTCGCACCGCGTCTGGATTGGGGGGCGTCACCACAGCCGGGCTCGCCCGCCACGCTCCCGGCGGCGGGCGAGCCCGGAGTCCCTCACCCCCGGCGCCGCCTGCCGAACCGCAGCGCGAACGGGGTCAGCATGGACTCGACCTGGACCGCGAGACTGATCTTGCTGGAGCCGGCCCTGCGCTCCTCGAAGTGGATCGGGATCTCGACGATCGACTGCCCCATGTGCTCACACAGATGGTTCATCTCCACCTGGAAGCTGTATCCGTCGCTCCGGATCGTGTTCAGGTCGATGTGTTCCAGCACCTCGCGCCGCCACATCTTGAAACCGCCGGTGACGTCGCGAATGGGCAGTTTCAGGATGGCGTTGACGTAGATTCCGGCGAACCTGCTCAGCAATCGCCGGTGCCGGCCCCACCGCGCGGAGAGCGAGCCGCCGGGCACATATCTGCTGCCGATCACCATCCCGGCGTGCGCGGCCATGATCGTGCCCAGCATCCGGGGGATGTATTCGGGCCGGTGACTCAGGTCGCCGTCCATTTGCACGACGAAGTCGGCGCCGCGGGCGAGTGCCTCTTTCATTCCGGCGACGTACGCCCGCCCGATGCCTTCCTTGGCTTCGCGGTGAAGCACCACCATGCGGCCGGGATGGGTCTTGTTCACCTGCTCGGCGAGGTCGTCGGCGAGCGCTCCGGTGCCGTCCGGCGAATCGTCGTCCACGACGATGAGCTGGATTTCCGGCAGTTCCAGGTCGTAGATCCGGCGGGTCAGCTCGGCGATGTTGCCTGCCTCGTTGTAGGTGGGGACCACCACTGCCACACGAGCGTCCCGCCACGGCGACGGCAGGGGAGAGGTGTCGATGACATGCGTCCTCTGAATGGTTTCCATCACGCTCCCTCTGCGTGCCGGGCGGCGGAGTTGCTCGCTGTGCCGGGAAATGGATTTCTGTTTTCCGGGTCAGTGCAATCGTAGCCGGATGGGGCCGGCGGAGTAGATGGCCGACGGCGAATTTCCGTCTCCGGAAAACCTGGAGGTCCGCGTCGCCGGCGCCGCTTCCGAACGGTTCATCGTAGTGGCTTCGAAGCGAACGGAAGCCATCGCTTCGTGAATAGGGCGATTCCGGAGAAAGAAATCGACGAGAATCCGCCTCGCCCGGGACTGACGCGACCACTCGGCGACCGGGCGCCCTGAACGGTTCGACGAGTCAGACCCTGGCCTCTTCTCCGACCTCGGCAGGGGGAGTCGAGGTCGCCTTCGGCGCCCGGCGTCCGGGCATCCACCAGTTGGCCTTGCCGCACAGTTCCATCACCGCGGGGACGAGGATCATCCGGATGATGGTGGCGTCGATGAGCACGGCGACGGCCATCCCCAGACCCCCCTGCTTGACCGCGACGTCGGGGCCGAGCAGGGAGGTCGTGAAGACGGCGACCATGATGGCGGCGGCGGCCGTGATGACCTTGGCGGTCCGCGCCATCCCGCGAGCGACGGCCGTCCGGGTGTCGCCGGTGCGCTCGTACTCCTCACGGACCCGTGCGATCAGGAAGACCTCGTAGTCCATGGACAGGCCGAACAGGACTGGGAAGATCATCATCGGCACCCAGGTCGTGATCGGCATGGTGGTGGGGAAACCGAGGGCCGAGCCCAGCCAGCCCCACTGGACGACCGCGACGAGCACGCCGTAGGCGGCGCCGATCGACAGCAGGTTCATCACGGCGGCCTGCAGCGCGATCGTGACCGACCGGACCAGCGCGGTCAGCAGCACCAGGGACACCGCGATGACGACCGCGATCATCAGGGGCAGGCGCGAGCCGATGTCGTCGGCCATGTCGATCGTGCCGGCGTTCGGGCCGCCGACGTAGACCCCTTCGCCGCCGGGCGCCTTGGGCAGCACGTCGTCGCGGAGCCGGTGCACCAGGTCCGCGGTCGCCCTGTCCTGGTATCCGGTCGTGGGGAAGGCCATGAAGATCGCGGCCTGTCCGTCCGTGCTGACCTGAGGCGGCGTGGCGTAGGCGATGCCCTCGGTCCTGCCGACCGCTTCGATGACGGGACGCAGATCGGCGTCCTTGGAGCCGACCTCGGTCGCGAAGATCAGGGGTGCGCCGTAGCCGGGGCCGAAGCCCTCGGAGAGGATCTCGTACGAGGTGTAGCTGCTCCTGTCGTGGGGCTGGACACTGGCGTCGGGGTTGCTCAGCCGCATCGACAGCGTGGGGGCCGCCAGCACCACCAGGACCGCGCCGGCCAGTATCGCGGCGACCAGCGGCTTGCGCTGTACCGCACCGGCCCAGCGCTCCGCGAGCGTACGGCGCTTCCGGGACGGGACACCGCCGGTTCCTTGCCGGCGGGCCGCGCGACGGGGCAGGCGCAGGGAGTTGATCTTGTGGCCCGTGAAGCCCAGGAACGCCGGCAGCAGGGTCACCGCGGCGATCATCGTCACCAGCACGATCACCGACGTGGCGACGGCCACTCCGGTCATCAGCCGCTGTCCCATGACGATCAGGCCCATCAGGGCGATCACGACGGTCGTGCCGGCGAACAGGACCGCGTGACCGGCCGTCGTGATCGCCCTGACCGTGGCGGTCTCGGGCTCGTCGCCGTCCTGCAGGCTGTCCTTGTAGCGGGTCACGATGAACAGTGCGTAGTCGATGCCGACCCCGAGCCCTATCATCGCGGCGATGATCGCGGTGAAGTCCGGTGAGGGGACCAGGTGGCCCACCAGCTTCGTCAGGGCGATGCCGGCGGCGATCGCCAGCAGCGCGGTCACGATCGGCAGGCCCATCGCCACCAGTGACCCGAAGGCGATGAACAAGATCACCGCTGCGGCCACGATGCCCACGCTCTCGGCCGAACCCTGCGGGGGTGTCTCGGCCTTTTCCGCCGGATTCCCGCCCAGCCCCAGCGTCACGCCGTCACCGGAGGCGTTCTCGACCAGATCCACCAGGGGCTTGACCGCGGTCTTGTCCACCTCCTTCCGAGTCAGCGGGATGGTCGTACGGGCGATACGACGATCCCGCGTCACCAGACTCTTGTCCTGATACGGCGAGGTCACCGGTCCTACCACGGGTGAGGTCGCCAGATCGGCGAGGACCTTCTCGATCCTCTGCCGGGCGGCGGGGTCGTCGATCCCCTTCTCCGCCTTGATCGCGAGAGTCAGCGTGTCCCCTTGCCGCTCGGGGAAGTGCTTCTCGATCAGCGCCTGTGCCTTGGCGGAGTCGGAGTCACCGCCGGAGAAGTCGTTGTCGGGGGCGGCGCCGTAGCCGAAGCCGGCGAACGCCACGGCGATCACGCCGACGATCCAGGTCAGGAGGACCAGGCGGCGGCGCCGGAAACAGAATCGAGCCAGTCTCGCCAGGACTCCATCTGTACGCGGAGTCTCGGTTGTCATGCTCTTCTCCTTCTGCAAGCGAAATAGGGATCAAGAAAGTCGCGGAACAGGTCGTCATCACCGCCCGCCGTGAACCGTCTATTTGCGCGATTTCGTTCCGCCGCCGAAAACGCGCATCAGCAGAAAAGCTGTGTCCGATGGTGCGTTTCGCAGCGGGGCGAGAATCGCCGAATCGGCGAGCTCTTCCAGCGCCGTGTCGATGACGTCCAGGTCGGCGGGGGAGAGGGACGGGGCTCGACGGGCCAGCCGATGCAGTTCGGCGTCGATGACGGCCCGGGTGTGCCGGCGGACCAGGGCAAGGAGGTTCGACGTGGGATCGTCCGCGCATCGGGCGGGCTGGCGAGCGGCGAGGTCAGCATCAGTGGCCATGGCCTGGACTTCCGCCGTGCGAGCCGCCGAACGGCGTTGTGACGCCGTCGTAGTGGAGCCGCAGCATCATGCCCTGATGCGCGTGCGGAAGGTTGTGGCAATGATTCATCCAGATCCCGGGGTTCGTGGCGGAGAATGCGACATCCCATTTCTCGCCTGGCCGGACGTCGAATGTGTCCATCCACAGCGGGCTGCCCGTCGACGGCGTTCCGTCCCTGGACAGGATCAGCACGGGATGGCCGTGCAGGTGCCAGGGATGTGTCTCCAGGCTTCGGTTGACGACGGTGAAGCGGACGATGTCGCCTTCGGCGACGAACTGGTCCGGGATGGAGGGGTGGCCGCGGCCGTTGACGGTCTGCGCGTACGCCGGTCGGCCGTCGACCATGGCCACTCCGCGATCGAGGACCATGGTGAAGTGCCTGTCGGCATCGCGGGCGTCGAAAGGCACGGCGGCCGGAGCTCCATAGCGCAGCAGGTCGAGCTCCGGGAAGCCGGACGTGTCCTCGGCGGGCGCTTCGCCGGGGGCAGCGCCCCGCGGGCGCAGGCGCAGTCCGCCGTCACGATCGTCGTCGACGACGAGTGCCACGGACGTGTCCGGCATGAGGAACACCAGGTCATATCGCCCGCCTGCGGGCAGGTGCAGTCCGACGTCGCTGACCTCGCCCGGTTGGTTGAGGTCCCGGCCGTCGACGGCCGCCACCCGGAACGGGGTTCCGGCGAGGGCGATCCGATGGGAGGTCGAGTCGGTGTTGATCAATCGCAGCCGTACGGGTGCACCGGGCGGCACGGGGTGTTCGGATCGGCCCTCTCCGCCTGCGATCACGACCGTGCCGTCGAAGGTGTGCACGGGCAGGGTCAGGTCCACCTGCTCCGCCGCGGAGTGGTCGCCGGCTCGCTGTCCGTCGCGCGGTTTCACGACGAGGGTTCCGTACAGCCCTTTGTGTACGCCGATGTGCGACGCATGATGCGTGTGGTACCAGTAGGTGCCCAACTGGCCGGCGCGGAACCGGTAGACGAAGTCCTCACCGGGTTCCACCACCATCTGGGTCACACCCGGCGCGCCGTCCTCGCCGCACGGTACGTCGTAGCCGTGCCAGTGCAGGGTCACGCCCTCCTCGATGCCGGCGTTGCGCAGCCGCACGTCGATCAGGTCACCCTGGGTCGCGATGATCTCCGGGCCGGGGACCTCGCCGTTGTAGGTCCACGCGTCGATCTCCCGCCCGGACGGGAGCCGTATGGTGGCCTTCTTCGCGGTGAGCACGTGCCGCCGCACGACGCCACCCGGCGCCGGCGAGCCGGAGCCCCGCAGGTCGGCCACCGACACGGCCGTCCGGGACGAGCGTCCGGGACCGCCTCCCATGGTCACCGATCCCGCGGGGAGGAACGACAGCCCGCTGCCCGCACCGGCGGCGGTCACCGCGACCGCGCCACCGGTCCAGCCGATGAACCGGCGGCGCGAGACCGCGCGTCGACCCCCCGGCACCTGTACGACGCCCGCATCAGCGGTTTCCTCGGCGGGAGGCGCGACCACTCGCGCGGTCAGCAAGGCGCCGGCGCACACAAGCGAGATCGTTGTCAAGGCCGTGCTCAACGTGAGCGGATACCCGACCAGGAAGGTCACCACAAGACCGGCCAGCGCCGCGTAAGCCGCGGTGAGCACCGAGACCACGCCGCCTTCCGACCTACCGTCGCCTCGTCCCCGCCTCGCCGCGAGCAGTCGCGGGCCGGCGAACAGCACGGCGCAGGCCCCGGCTGCCCCCAGCATCGGCAGCCCCAGCAGCACCTTCTCCTGTACGAACCACCAGCCATGGCCGGCCAGAACCGCCACGGTGACCACGCGGACAAGCGTCACGAGCACCGCCGCGACGAGGACGGCGAGCGCCGGCCGGGCACGCCGGAGCGCCAGTGTGGCTCCGGCCCCGAACCACGCGGCAACGCTCAGCAGGGCGACGATGTGGTCCAGGGTGATCCACAGCCCGGCGGTCATGGCGTCTGTCGTGCGGGTGCGGCCGGCCTGGACGACTGTCCGGCCTGGCGGACGATCCTTCCGGCCACTGCCAGGATGGCGAGGCCGTTGACCGCGTGCAGGCCGAAGACGAGTTCGCCGGCGGTCGTGCTGCCGCCGGTGCCGTCGAACGCCGAGGCGATCGCCCGGATCACGACCTGGACAACCGCGAGCCCGGCGACCAGGCCGCTCATGCCGATGAGCCGCCCGGGCATCCGGGCTATCGCGGCGACGATGGTCACCAGGACCGCGAGCAGGACGATTCCGGCGCCCAGCATGCGGTGCGCCTGGAAGGACTCGTCGTTGGGCGCCGTGTCGAACGCACCGCCGGCAGCCAGGAAGAACTGTGCGACGACGGCGAGCGCCTGCAGGGCCGCCAGGCCGGCGAAGAATCTACGCATGCCGCGCTCCTCGAGGTCGGTGAGGGTGATCAGTCACGGCGGCAATCGTCGGGCCGGTGAGGCCGGCGTGGCCTCTGCCGGCGGATGGCGGCGTCTACGCAATCGGGCGTAGCCGATTCGTGTCTCGCTACGCCTGACGGCGTAGCAGGTCGCGCGTCTGGGCGGAGCGTCGTCCGTGCGCGGCGCCAGTAGGATCACGGCATGGAACACCGCACCGTGTCTTCTCCCCTGCGGAGCGTGACGCAAGACGTGGTGCTCGCGCTCTTCGTCAGCGTGATGCAGGTGCAGGGCACGGTCGCCCGCGTCGCCGCCGAGGGGGCACCGCGTCCGCTCACCGACTTCGGAAACCTCGGGTTCGCGCTGCTGGTGGTGAGCGGCCTGGTCGTGACCGTCCGCCGCCGGTGGCCGGTTCCGGTGTTCGTCACCGCCGCACTCGCCAGCTTGGTCTATTACGGTCTCGACTTCCCGGACGGGCCCGGCTGGCTCGGACTCTTCGTCGCCCTGTACACCCTCACCGCCTACGGTGACGGGCGCCGGTCGCTGGTGATCGCCGGTGCGGGTATCACGGTGCTGGCCATCGGCTGGCTGGTCGCCGCCGCCGACATCGAGCCACGTGCCGCCATCGGCTGGGTGTTCTTCCGGATCGGCGCGTCGGTCATGAGCGCGGCCCTCGGCGAGTCGGTCCGGTCCCGGCGGGTCATCGCGGCCGAAGCTCAGGAGCGCGCCGAGCTGGCTGAACGGACCCGTGAGGAGGAGGCGCGGGCGCGTGTCGACGCCGAACGGCTCCGGATCGCGCGTGAAGTCCACGACACCGTCGCGCACGCCATAGCGATCATCAACGTCCAGTCCGGGGTCACCGCGCACGTGCTCGACAAGAGACCGGAACGGGCCCGCGAAGCGTTGCAGGCCATCGAGCAGACCAGTTCCCGGGCGCTGCGGGAGATGCGAGCCATCCTCGGTGTGCTCCGTGACGACAACGACGGCCGGGTGCCCTACCCCGGGCTGGAGCAGATCGACGAACTCACCGCCAAGGCACGCGAGGCCGGACTGGACGTCACGCTCGAGGAGATCTCGCCCGTGACGCCGTTGCCGAGCGCGGTGGGCAGTGCCGCCTACCGAATCCTTCAGGAATCGATCACGAACGTGATCCGCCACGTGGGCCCGACCCGCGTGACGGTCGCGCTGAACCCGGGGATCGACGTCCTGGAGATCCGCGTGACCGATGAGGGCCGCCGCATCGGATCCGGTGACGGCTCCGCGGATCGGCCTTCCGGCAACGGCAGGGACACGCCGGCGAAGGCCGGCCGCGGGATCCTGGGCATGCGCGAGCGCTGTCGACTGCTCGGCGGAGAGCTCGACGCCAAGCCGACTCCGGGCGGCGGGTTCGAGGTCACGGCCCGGTTGCCCCTCGCACCGACCGGGTCGCGCCTGTGAACACGGCATCCGTGTCACCGTCGACCACCGCTCCGATCAAGGTGCTGCTCGCCGACGACGAGCGGCTCGTGCGATCCGGGTTCAAACTGCTGCTCGACGTCGAAGACGACATCACCGTGGTCGGAGAGGCGACCAACGGTGCCGAAGCGGTCGAGGGTGCCCGCGCCGCCCGCCCCGACGTCGTCCTCATGGACATCCGCATGCCGAAGCTGGACGGAATCCAGGCCACGACCCAGATCACCGCGATGCGCGGGCTGGAGCGCGTCCGGATTCTCATCCTCACCACCTACGACACCGACGCGTACGTTTTTGAAGCCCTGCAAGCCGGTGCCAGCGGCTTTCTGCTCAAGGACGCCGGACCGGCCGAGCTCCTGCACGCCATCCGGGTGGTCGCTGCGGGAGAGGCCTTGCTCGCGCCGCGCATCACCAGACGTCTTATCAGCCAGTTCACCGCACGGCGAACGGCGGCCAAGACGGCGGAGGACCGGCTCGCCGTGCTCACCGAGCGCGAGCGAGAAGTGCTGGCCCTGGTGGGGCGGGGCCTGAGCAACGACGAGATCGGCGCCGAACTGTCCCTCAGCCCGGCCACCGCGCGCACCCATGTCAGCCACGCGATGGCGAAACTGGGTGCGCGTGACCGCGCGCAACTGGTTGTCATCGCCTACCGAACGGGACTGGTCAGCCCTGACGCGTGACCCGCCCAGTGCACGGATCCGCCGACCGGGACGATCAGGCTTCCGCGTGAGCGGCTACGAACTCCGGCTCACGCTCGGGCCACCATTCCCCTCGCCTCCCAGCCCACGGCGGTGCACGGGTCGCGACGGAAGGGCGCGAGTGCGCCTGTCCCTCAACGCGATCATCTCTGGCGTCACGGGGTCGCCAGAAAGTTGAAGTGGTCCTTGCCCACGACAACCGGATTACGGAGTTCGCCGATCTCGTCGATCGTTACGGTGATCAGGTCGCCCGCGTGTAACCGGAAGTCGAGATCGGGCACGAGGCCGGTCCCAGTGGCGAGAACGACCCCGTGGGGATAGTTCTCGGAGTGAAAGAGATAGGCGGCCAGTTGGGTGAACGGGCGCCGGATCTGCTTCGTGGAGGTCGTGCCATCCCAGATGACGGCGCCCTTGCGAGTGATCGTCAGGCGGATGGCGAGGTCGGAAGGGTCGACCTCCCACGCGGGTCTGATGCCGGAGGAGAGGGCGCATGCTCCGGCGTACAGCTTGGCTTGCGGTAGGTAGAGCGGGTTTTCGCCCTCCACCGATCGCGAGCTCATGTCGTTGCAGACCACGTAGCCGACGATCTCCTCGAAGCGATTCATCACGAGAGCCAGCTCGGGCTCGGGAACGTTGAGCTCCGAGTCGGAGCGGATACCGACGGGTTCGCCGTCGACGACCACTCTCCAGGCGGGCGACTTGAAGAACAGTTCGGGACGCTCGGCGTCATACACCAGCTCGTAGACCGATTTGAGGGTGCTTTCTTCCACCCGCGCATCCCGAGAGCGCAGGTAGGTCACGCCTGCGGCCCACACCTCCATGGCGCCGTCCACGGGGGCGAGCAGACGCACCTCGGTGAGCGGGCAGTCAGGGGCGGCGTCGGCGCACATCCGTTCGACCTCCTCGATTCGGTGGTTCAGAAGCTCGAACATGCCGGCGACCGGCAGGGTGGACAGGACGCCGTCATTCAACACTGCGATGCGTGGGCGGGAATCGCTGACACTTTGGTATCGAACGATGTGCACTCGGGTCTTCCCCTCTGTCCCCCAGCGCCTGCGCGCGCTGTCTCTGACGGGGCTCTGGACAAAGCGGACGGGATCGGAGACGGTGAGATTGTAAACGTTACCGATTACGTTTGCGAAGGCCGGATTCACGTGTCTGGCCGGGTGGGTTCGGACGCAACCGGCGGTGTCATCGATAACGCCGGGCGTGGGTTCTAGCGGTGTTTGGGGTGATCAGATGACCACTGTGAGCCGGGAATCTCGAGCGATTTACACCGATCCGGCCGCGTCCGTGGGGGAGCGCGTCGCGGATTTGATGGCCCGGATGACCCGGGAGGAGAAGCTCGCGCAGTTGGGGAGTGCTTGGGCGTTCTCTGTGATCGAGGGTGGCCGGTTCTCGGCGGAGCGGGCGCGGACGGTCCTTCGGCACGGCTTGGGGCACGTGACTCGTGTCGCGGGAGCCACCAGTCTGAAGGCGCCACAGGTGGCGCGGGTGGCGAACGCGATCCAGCGGTTCCTGATGACGGAGACTCGGCTGGGGATACCAGCGATCGTGCACGAGGAAGTGTGTTCCGGATTGATGGCGCGGGAGGGGACCATCTTTCCTCAGGCGATCGGTGTCGCGAGCACCTGGGAACCGGAACTCAACCGGCGGCTGGCGGATGCCGTTCGTGCGCAGATGCGCGCGATGGGAAGCCACCAGGGGCTCTCACCGGTGCTGGACGTGGTACGGGACCCGCGGTGGGGCCGGACGGAGGAGACCTACGGGGAGGACCCATACCTGGTGGCCCGCATGGGCGTGGCGTTCATCCGGGGTCTCCAGGGCGCTTCTCTGACGGAGGGCGTCATCGCGACGGCCAAGCACTTCGTCGGTTACGGGGCGTCCGAGGGCGGATTGAACTGGGCGCCGGCGCACCTGCCACCTCGTCTGCTACGGGAGGTGTATCTGTATCCGTTCGAGGCGGCGGTCCGCGAGGCGGGCCTTGAGTCGGTGATGGCCGGCTACCACGAGCTGGACGGGATCCCATGCCATGCCAACCGTGAGCTTCTCAGCGATGTCCTCCGTGGGGAGTGGGGCTTCACGGGGACCGTCGTGTCGGACTACTTCGCCGTCGACGATCTCCATTCGTACCACCATTTCGCGGAGGACAAGCGGCGAGCGGCGGCTCTCGCGCTCACCGCGGGTACCGACGTCGAGCTTCCGGCAACGGATGGGTACGCGGGCGCGCTGGCGGAGGCCTTGGACGCCGGCGAGGTCGGCGAAGGGGAACTGGACGAAGCGGTCTCGCGGGTTCTTCGGCACAAGTTCGAGCTCGGCCTCTTCGAGAACCCTTACGTTGACGAGGCCGCGGTCGCGTTGACGGTGAACGTCGAGCGGCACCAGGAGGTGGCGCTCGAGACAGCTCGCCGCAGCCTCGTCCTGCTCAAGAACGAGGGCATCCTGCCGCTGCGGCCCAGCGCCGGGACGGTCGCTCTCATCGGGCCGAATGCCGACGACGCCCGGCACCTGCTCGGTGACTACTCCTTCGCGGCGCACGTCGAGTCGTTGATGGAGGCACGCGAGCGGAAGGGCCTGCTCGGGCAGACGATGACGGTCCCGGACGACCTCGAGATCGAGGAGAGCACGGACGGGGTGCCCACGGTGCGCGACGAGCTCACGGCCCGCCTGGGTGACCGGGTGCGCTACGCGCGCGGGTGCGACGTGATCGACACATCGAGGGACGGTTTCGACGAGGCGGTCGCGGCCGCCGCGGCGGCGGATGTCGCGGTGCTGGTCCTGGGAGATCGTTCGGGGTTGACGACCCGGGCCACCACGGGAGAGTCGCGGGACAGGTCCAGCCTGGAGCTCCCTGGTGTCCAGGAGGAGCTGGTTCGTGCGGTCGTCGCCACCGGCACCCCCGTGGTGGCGGTGCTCGTCGCCGGCCGGCCCATCGGCAGCGACTTCCTGCACGAGAAGTGCGCCGCGGTGCTGATGGCCTGGCTGCCCGGGCAGACCGGGGCGCGAGCGATCGCCGAGGTTCTGCTCGGTGAGGTGAACCCGAGCGGGAAGCTGCCCATCTCCTATCCGCGAACCGTGGGCCAGATACCGGTCTTCTACGGACACAAGGTGTCCGGCGGACGGTCGCACTGGCACGGTGACTATGTCGACTCGCCCGCCGGCCCGCGATACTGCTTCGGTCACGGACTCGGGTACGCCCCGTTCGTCGTCGAACAGGCCACGCTGGACCGCGCCGAAGTGCCCGCCGGGGACAGCGTCACGGTGGAGGTGACCGTGGCCAACATCGGCGATCGAGCCGGCGAGGAAGTCGTTCAGCTCTACATCCGCGACCCGCAGGCGACGGTCACCCGGCCGGTGCTCGAACTGAAGAGCTTCGCCCGCGTGTCCGCCGGTGCAGGGCAGCGGACGGCCCTTCGCTTCCACCTGCCCACAGGGCAGCTTGGCTTCTACGACCGAGACATGAACTACACGGTAGAAACCGGGCATATCGAGGTGTACGTCGGCTTCTCCTCCGATACTCACACCTTGGCGGGCACGTTCACCATCACCGGCGACGCCGACCGGCCGAAGGTGCAGAAGATCTACACGGGCACAGTCGGTGTCGGCGAACTGCCGCCGGCACCCTCACATCACCCGCTCGGATGAGATGGCTGGCCTGTTCATTCTGGTCATGTCCTTATAAGACCTACGGTCGGGTTGGTGAGAGGCCGAAAAGGTCTTGTGTTCCCAATCGTTCTCGCTTACGTTAAAAATCGGAAACGTAACCGATAACGATTGCAATCAGAGAGGGCCGCATGGCCGATGGCGGAGCTCCGGTGACGATGAGTGATGTCGCGCGGCTGGCCGGCGTCTCCGTCGCAACCGTGTCGCGAGTGGTGAACGGGCGTTACGGCGTCAGTGCCGGCACCACCGCGCAGGTCCGTTCGGCCATTGAGCGGCTGGGCTACGAGTCGAGCCTGGTGGCGACGAGCCTGCGGCGCAGCCGTACCAATGTCCTGGGCCTGGTGACCCACAGCTTCCAGTCCTACACGGCCGAGGTGCTCAAGGGTGTGATGGAGGCCTTGACCCAGTCGGGCTTCGATTTGATCATCTACGCCAACAGCGACCTCTACGGGACGTATTCGGAGGGCTGGGAGCAGCGGCATCTGACCCGCCTGTCGGGCACGCTCACGGACGGATGCATCGTTGTCACGCCCTGGGGTGAGGTGCGGAGCAGCACGCCGGTCGTGGTCATCGATCCGGTGAGGGACTCGACGGTGCCGTCGGTGATGGCGGACAACCTCGCGGGTGCCACCACGGCGGCCGAGCATCTGCTCGGCCTGGGTCATCGGCGTATCGGATTCATCACGGGCCGTTCCAATCTGGCGGCCGCATGGTCCCGTGAGGAGGGTTACCGGAGGGCGCTGACCGAAGCCGGTGTTTCAGTCGATCCGGCGTTGATCGGCAGAGGGGATTTCAACCCCGAGTCCGCGGTTCCGTTGGCGCGCGCGTTGCTGGGAAGGGCGGACCGTCCGACGGCGATCTTCGCGGCGAGCGACGGGATGGCCCTGAAGGTCCTGGAGGTCGCGAAGGAGTTGGGGCTCAGCGTTCCCGGCGACCTGTCGGTGATCGGCTTCGACAACATTCCGGAGGCCGCGTTGGCCGAGCCGGGGCTCACTACCGTGGACCAGTCGATGTACCGACTCGGATACGAGGCCGCACGCATGCTGAAGGGCCTCGTGACCGGTGAGTGGGAGGGCCCGCGCCAAATACTGCTCCCGACCCGATTGGTGGTCCGCGGTTCCACGGCGCCGCCGAAGATCACAACGAGACCCTGACGCCCGACCACAGGTGCACCACCCAGGTGCACCCGGCGTTCAGGAACACACAACGAGCCAGTGACGAACGGAGGTGCAGACACACAGAAACCGCGTCACATCCACCGAGCAACTAGGTCAGCTGAGCGGCCCCACCCGCTGCCGACCATCAAAGGGAGTTTCGGTATGGCGTTATCGTATCACGGCATGATGCGTCCTACGGGCGCACGACGGCTCTCGGCGGCGATCGCCGCCGGGGCCATGGCGATCGCGGCAGTGTCGCTCGCACCGCGACCAGCGGCGGCGGACACGCCCTGGCTGAGTGTTTCGGAGGACGGCTACGCGTCGTTCACCGTCCCGGCGGCCTACATCGAGGCCAACGCGGGCCAGGTGTCGCAGGTGGTCATCGAGGGGAACTTCGGCCCCTCCTCCACCTGGGCGGAGTTCGGTCTGACCCGTCGGGGCGACGTCTGGTCGGGGGTCCTCGGCCCGCTCAAGGCGGGGCTGTACTCCTACCAGGTCACGGGTGACGACACCAAGGGCCTCAAGGATCCGACGAACGGCGCCGGCGTGGTGTCCAAGCCGCTGTGGAGTACCTTCCTCGTCGCGGGCGATTCGGCGCGCCTGCTGGCGGACGCGCCTCAGGGACAGGGCGGAAAGGTCGAGACCCTGACCTACCAGGTCAAGAAGAAGGAGCGGTCGGCTCTGGTATGGACGCCGCCCGGCTACCAGGCCGGGGGCCCCGAAGACTCGAAGGGGCCCGATGGTCCCAAGAGTTATCCGGCGCTGTTCCTGCAGTCAGGCGAGGGGCAGAGCGCCACCGACTGGCTCGACCTCGGCCGTGCCAAGCAGATCTTCGACAACCTGTCGGCCCGGGGCTCGATGGAGCCGATGGTGGTCGTGATCAGCGGCGGTGACGGGCCGGCTGACGACAAGGAGCTGAAGGACCTCCGCACGGCGGTCGCGGACAAGTACCACGTCCTCCGCGACCCGGCGCACCAGGCCGTCGCCGGCGTGTCCGAGGGCGGGACGCGGGCGCTGCGTGCCGCTTTGACCAAGCCGAACGAGTTCGCCTACGCCGGCTCGTTCTCGGGCCTGCTGACGGAGAGCGCCGGCCGGCCGGACGCGAAAGCGATCAACCGCGGCCTCAAGCTGGTGCGTCTGTACACC
>NZ_JADBGC010000042.1:0-51570 GCF_014892245.1 Microbispora sitophila
CGGCGACCGCGACTACGCGTTCGTCACCGTGTACAACGGCGTCCAGGTCACCGACGTGGCCGTGGACAAGGTCAAGAACTGGGTCAAGGACCGCGTCTTCGACACCCGCGCCGAGGCGGAGAAGGCCAAGAAGGACCTCGAGCTCAAGACCACCGGCTGGTCCGGCGAGATCGTCCCCTTCGTGCCGGAGGACTACGAGATCGCCAAGTACGGCCAGGAGTCCCAGAAGATCGCGATCGCGTGGAACCGCTGGTGCGGCGACGTGTGCGACCTGGCGCAGGTCGGGTCGCTGGTTCGTGGTGAGTCGTCGTCGTACAAGACGAGCTGGCACCACGGCTTCGAGGCGACCCGTATCTCGAAGGAAGAGTACGTCGCGGCGGTGGGGAACGACGAGACCCCGATCAAGCTCGTCGACGGTGTCGTCTACTTCATCAAGGACCACGGCTGGTACAAGGCCACCTGCTGGGTCAAGGCTGCCGTGAAGTTCAAGCTGCGTGGCCACCTCGTGGACATCGCGCTGAAGGACGTCGGCACCCTCGGCAGCAACGTCGGTGGTCAGGGCCTGGCCTACAACCAGAAGATCGGCACCGGGGTCTTCGTCTTCGGTTACCCGAGCGGGTCGCACCCGGACGGCAACTACGCCTTCACCGGCAAGACCCTCAAGTGGGCCTACGGCAAGACCTTCAAGGCCGCCGCTCCGGCGATGAAGGCCGAGGAGCTCGTGGGCATCAAGTCCTCCTTCACCGGTGAGGGCTCGATCGGTTCCTCGTGGCTGTACCGCTACAGCAACGCCAAGCGTCTTGGCTACCTGAACGGTGTGACCATCGCGGTCTCCGACACCGACGGCAACAAGCGCATCGACACCAGCGTCTCCCCGTACTTCGACGGTGAGACCCTGGCCGTCTACCAGTACGCCGCGAAGTTCGCTTCCGGCAAGATCGTCTGAGACTAGCTCTCTGACGCTCTGACTGGACCACAAGGAAAGGGCCCGGCCTCCAGCCGGGCCCTTTTCCTATATCGCGGGTGGCTGTCACGCATCGCTCCAGTAACAGCCCTTACGCCCCAATGATCTCCTCCGATAACTTTATTCTCATCCTTTACTGACGCATGGGGCAAAAGTCACGCCCCACGCCAGACCTGGGAGAAAAAGTGAAGCGCACCCTCGCTCTTGGCGGCGTGGCGGCCGGCCTGCTGGCTTCCGCCGTCGTCGCCTCCCCCGCCCAGGCGGAGAAGGTTCCGGCCAAGCCCCTGGCCGAGACCAACTTCGCCGCCAAGCAGGTGGCGGCGTTCTGGTACGGCGAGAAGATGGCCAACCTGATCAACGCCACGCCGTACAACGTCGAGACCAAGGTCTCGTCCAAGGTCGTCGCCCACCTGCCGAAGGAGCCCACCTCCGTCAAGCCGGGCGTCGTCGGGTCCAGCGGCGACCAGAAGCCCACCGGCACCTCGAAGAACGTCAACCTGCCCCGGTCCTCCGGCAAGGTCTTCTTCGTCGGCGCCGACAACAAGCCGCACTGGTGCTCCGCCACCGCCATTCAGAGCGGGCACAAGAACCTCGTGGCCACCGCCGGTCACTGTGTCTTCAGCACAGTGAAGGAGAAGGACACGATGAGCAAGTGGGTCTTCGTCCCGGGCTACTACCAGGGCAAGACCCCGTGGGGCATCTACGTCGGCAAGACGGCCTTCACCCACTTCGACTACGAGGTCTACGCCGACGGCGACTTCGACTACGCGTTCGTGGCCGTCTACAACGGCGTCCAGGTCACCGACGTGAAGACCGACAGCGTCAAGAACTGGGTCGACAAGCGGGTCTTCAAGACCCTTGCCGAGGCCGAGAAGGCGCAGAAGGACGTCGAGACCAAGGAGACGGGCTGGGCCGGCAAGATCGTGCCGTTCGTGTCCAAGCCCGAGACGGTCGTCAGGGACAAGAAGAACAAGGAATACCAGCAGACGTGGATCGACGTCTGCACCTGGGCGCACTGGCAGAACCTCCAGGCGGCGGCTCTGACGGCTGAGAACAAGGCCCCCGCGACCAAGGACGCGGTGGAGATCCTCAACAAGGGCCGCGGGGAGACGACCGACTTCAAGACCGCGCCCGGCACCGGGATCAAGGTCACCCGCGTCTCGCTCACCGAGTACGACTCGGCCAAGGACGAGGTGAAGATCGGCGACCTCGTGTTCCGCGTCTCCGAGGACGGGAAGAGCGTCTACTTCATCTACGACCACGGCTACTACAAAATCAACTTCTGGGCGAAGTACGACCTGGACTACAAGCTGGTCGGCAAGATCGTGGACATCACGCTGAAGGACGTCGGTGCCCTCGGCGACAACGTCCCCGGCCAGGGTCTCGCGTACAACCAGAAGGTCGGCCAGCCGACCTACGTGTTCGGCTACCCGAGCGGGTCGCACCCGGACGGCAACTACGCCTTCACCGGCAAGACCCTCAAGTACAGCTACGGCAAGACCTTCCCCGCCGTGGCACCGTCCATCAAGGGTGAGGCGCTCCAGGGCATCAAGTCCTCCTTCACCGGTGAGGGCGCGCTCGGCTCCGGCTGGCTGTTCAAGTACGACAACCGCAAGCGGTTCGGCTACCTCAACGGCGTGACCATCGGCGTCTCGGACACCGACGGCAACGACCGGTACGACACCAGCATCTCGCCGTACTTCGACGGCGAGACCCTGGGCGTCTACAAGGTCGCCGCGGCCACCGCGTCCGGCGCGATCGTCTGAGCGCTCGACCTCATGTGAAGGGCCCGGCAGTCTGCCGGGCCCTTCTTCCGTTTCCCGGCTCGTCCGCGTCGCCGGCTCTCCGCTCCGCCGGGATCGCCTCCCGGATCCCCGGACCGCCGCGCGTGGGCAAAATCAGACGTGATCACAGCGGCGCACGGTTCCATCCCGCCATTGTGATTTACGTCACATTTGCCGCTCAAGCGATCAGTGACTCAGCGTGATGAAAGCATCTTGAAATCAGCATCTCATCAGCGGAAACACAGCAAACATTCAGGATCGGATTCGCCTTCGATCATTGCGGGTGCGCATGCGGAGCGGTTCTCGGCGCTACTTTCCGCCTGACTCCTCCGCTAGCTTTCTTACCGTCCCTTTACTGACGAGTGGGCGCATTTTGTGCCCCCGACAGATCGAGGAGAACACCCCGTGAAGCGCACCCTCACCCTCGGCGGCATCGCGGTCGGCCTGTTGGCCTCCGCGGTCGTCGCAGCCCCCGCACACGCGGACTCCGTACCGCACGACACTCTTGCCAGCTCCAACTACGCCGCCAAGCAGGTCGCCGCCTTCTGGTTCGGCGAGCGTATGGCCAACCTCCGCAACGCCAAGCCGTACAACGTGGAGACCCGAGTCTCGGCCAAGCACGTGTCGACCGGCGGGGCGTCCGCGGACAGCAAGCCCGGCGTCGTCGGGTCCAGCGGCGACAAGAAGGCGACCACCAGCACGAAGAACGTCAACCTGCCCCGCACCACGGGCAAGGTGTTCTTCATCGGCGCCGACCACAGGCCGCACTGGTGCACCGCGACCGCGGTCCAGTCGCACTACAAGAACCTGGTGGCGACCGCCGGCCATTGCGTGTACGACACCAAGAGCAACAAGGCGACCCTCGACAAGTGGGTCTTCGTCCCCGGCTACTACCAGGGCAAGACCCCGTGGGGCATCTACGTCGGCAAGACGGCGTACACCCACTACGACTACGACGTGTACGAGGACGGCGACCGCGACTACGCGTTCGTCACGGTCTACAACGGCGTCCTGCCCACCGGCGGCTCCAGCAAGAGCTACGCCCGCACGTACGAGACCTCCCGTGAGGCGAGGCGGGCCAAGGCCAGGCTCGACAGGGACAGCGCCTACTCCCACCTGCGTATTCGGCCCGTCCTCGACACCGACCATGTGGTCAAGGAGGGCACCCGCGAGTCGCGGAAGGTCTACGTCAAGCGGGACGAGTGGAAGAAGCTCAACCCCGAGGGCACTCCCGCCGACGGGCCCTTCAAGGAGGGCACCGGCGTCACGGACAAGGAGTACACCTCCAAGCCCGACGGCTGGGTCGAGGGCAAGGAGTCGGCCGACGGCAGGGCCTTCTACCTCAAGAAGGGCGACAAGTACGTCGTCCGCACCTACTGGATCAACTACGACGTCGACTACCGCCTGACCGGCCGGACCCTGTCGATCGGCCTCAAGGACGTCGGCACCCTCGGCTCCAACGTCGGCGGACAGGGCCTGGCCTACAACCAGAAGATCGGCAGCGGCACCTTCGTGTTCGGCTATCCGAGCGGGTCGCACCCGGACGGCAACCACGCCTTCTCCGGCAACACCCTCAAGTGGTCGTACGGCAAGACCTTCAAGGCCAGCTCCCTCACCATCAACGCCCAGGAGCTCGTGGGGATCAAGTCGTCGTTCACCGGTGAGGGCGCGCTCGGCTCGGCGTGGCTGTACCGCTACAGCAACACCAAGCGGCTCGGCTACCTCAACGGCGTGACCATCGGCGTCGCCGACCGCGACGGCAACAAGCGCTACGACACCAGCGTCTCCCCGTACTTCGACGGCGAGACCTACGGCGTGTACAAGGTCGCCGCCAACAACTGGTCCGGCAAGATCGTCTGATTCGCCACCGCGTACGCGAAGGGGCCCGGCATCACGCCGGGCCCCTTTCCGTTTCTCCTCGCCGGCGACTCCGGCGACGCTCTACTGCCCTTCGAGGCGCTCCGCCACCGTCATCCATTCGAGCTCGGCCGCCTCCTTCTGCGCGGCGATCTCGCGGAGCTCGGCGTCAAGCTTGGCGAGGCGCTCGAAGTCGCTCGCCGCCTCGGCCATCTCGGCGTGCAGCTTCACCTCGCGCTCGCCGAACTTGTCGATCTGCCGTTCCAGCCGGTTGAGCTCCTTCTGCAGCTCCCGCAGCTCCTTGGCGGACAGCCCGCCCGCAGGCGCCGGCTGGTCGTCCTGCCGGGACTGCGGGGCCCGCTCGGGAGCGCTCGCGGCGGAGGCCGCCCGGGCCGACAACGCGGCGCCCGACGCACGGCGTTCCAGGTATTCGTCCACGCCGCCCGGCAGCATCGAGAGTTTGCCGTCCCCCAGGAGCGCGACGCAGCGGTCGGCCACCCTCTCCAGGAAGTACCGGTCGTGGCTGACCACCACGAGGGTGCCCGGCCAGGCGTCGAGGAGGTCCTCCAGCTCGGTGAGCGTCTCGATGTCGAGGTCGTTGGTCGGCTCGTCGAGCAGCAGCACGTTCGGCTCGTCCATGATCAGCCGGAGGAGCTGGAGTCGCCGGCGCTCACCGCCCGAAAGGTCGCCGACGACCTTCCACTGGGCCTCGCCCCGGAAGCCGAGGCGTTCGAGCAACTGGGAGGCCGACCACTCCTTCTTGCCCACCTGGACGTACTTGCGGATCTCCTCGACCGTCTCCAGCACCCGCCGTGCGGGGTCCAGCTCGGCGAGCTCCTGCGACAGGTGCGCGAGCCGCACCGTCTTGCCGCGCACGATCCGGCCGGAGTCGGGCTCGACCGTGCCGGACAGCAGGCGCAGCACCGACGACTTGCCCGAGCCGTTGACGCCGATCAGGCCGATCCGGTCTCCCGGGCCGAACTGGTACGTGCAGTGGTCGAGCACCAGCGGCCCGACGCCCTCTCCATCACCGGGGCCGCCCGCGTGGAGCGTCACGTCCTCCAGGTCCGCGACGGTCTTGCCGAGCCGTGCCGAGGCGAAGTTCAGCAGTTCGACGGTCTCCCGCGGCGGCGGCTCGTTCGCGATCAGCGCCTCGGCCGCGTTGATCCGGAACTTGGGCTTGGAAGTCCGGGCCGGCGGACCGCGCCGCAGCCACGCGATCTCCTTGCGCATGAGGTTCTGCCGGCGCTCCTCCGCGGCCTGTGCGATCCGCGCCCGCTCGGCCTTGGCCAGCACGTACGCCGCGTAGCCGCCCTCGTATCGCTCGACGGAACCGTCCACGACCTCCCACGTGCGGGTGGAGACCGCGTCGAGGAACCACCGGTCGTGGGTGACGACCAGCAGCGCGGACTTGCGCTGGACGAGGTGCCCGGCGAGCCAGGCGATCGCCTCGATGTCGAGGTGGTTGGTGGGCTCGTCGAGGATCAGCAGGTCGTGCTCCTCGACAAGCAGCCGCGCCAGGGCCGTACGGCGCCGCTCACCGCCCGACAGCGCGCCCGCGGGAGCCGCGAGGTCGATGTCGGCGAGCAGGTTGGCGAGGATCTCCCTGATCGCCGCGTCGCCGGCCCACTCGTGCTCGGCCCGGCCGGCCAGGACGATGTCCTTCACAGCGGCGTCCGGGTCGAACTGGTCACGCTGGGAGAGCGTGCCGACCCGCAGCCCGCGGGTGTGGGTGACCCGGCCGCTGTCGGGCTTGAGCGTTCCGGCGATGATCGAGATGAGCGTGGTCTTGCCACCGCCGTTGCGGCCGACGACGCCGATCCGGTCGCCCTGCTCCAGCCCGAGAGAGACGTCGGCGAGCAGGGGCTTGGGCCCGAAGGCGTGGGAGACGGACTCCAGATTGACCAGATTCATCGCTCGTAAAGCTTATCCGGCCATGGTGGCCCCGGGGACGGGCCCGTGGGCGGTGACGACGGCCCGGCAGCCGTCCACGTCCTTGATCAGGCCGGCCAGCTCGTGCGCCCGCTCCGCCGACTCGGCGAGGAACGCGCAGGTGGGGCCGGACCCGGAGACGAGCGCGCCGAGCGCCCCGTGCGCACGACCCGCGGCGAGCGTGTCCGCGAGCGAGGGACGCAGCGCCAGCGCGGCGGGCTGGAGGTCGTTGGACAGCGCCTGCCCGAGCGCCTTCGCGTCGCCCTCGCGCAGGGCGGCGAGCAGTGCCTCGCTCACCGCGGGCGTGGGCGCCGCCACCCCCGCCTCCTCGCGCAGCCGGTCGCACTCGCCGTACACCCTCGGGGTCGACAGGCCGCCGTCGGCGAGCGCGAAGACCCAGTGGAAGACCCCGGCGGTCTCCAGCGGGGCGAGCCGCTCGCCGCGCCCGGTGCCCACGGCGGTGCCGCCGAGCAGCGCGAACGGCACGTCGCTGCCGATGTCGGCGGCGATCTCCATCAGATCCTCGACGGGCAGGCCGAGGCCCCACAGCTCGTTGCAGGCCACGAGGGCCGCGGCGGCGTCGGCGCTCCCTCCGGCCATGCCTCCGGCCACGGGGATCGACTTGCGGATCAGCAGATCGGCCCGGTAGGAACGGCCCGCCCGCTCGGCCAGCGCCCTGGCGGCCCGGACGGCGAGGTTGTCGTCGCTCACCGGAACCTCTCCGGTGTGGTCTCCCTCGACCCTGACCCTCAGCGGGGCGGCGGAGAGAACCCCGTCGGCCGGCTCGGCGGCGGTGACCTCGTCGAACAGCGAGACCGCGTGGAAGACGTTCACCAGGTCGTGGTAGCCGTCCTCGCGCAGCGGGCCGACCGCGAGCTGGAGGTTGACCTTCGCCGGCACGCGCACCGTGATCGCGCTCATCGCCCGTTCACCGGCTCGTGCCGTCCTCGTGCGTGCCGTCCTGGTGCGTGTCGTCCTGGTTTTGGGCGACGGGCGGGGCCACGTCGTCTGTGCCTGACCATGAGATCCGAGCTTAGCGTCACACGCCCCTCGGAACATCTCGCGAGTTTCCGCTGATCAGCCGTGCCCGCGCATACGGAAAAGGGCCCGGCTGGAGGCCGGGCCCTTTCCTGTGGTCCAGTCAGACTGTCAGAGAGCTAGTCTCAGACGATCTTGCCGGAAGCGAACTTCGCGGCGTACTGGTAGACGGCCAGGGTCTCACCGTCGAAGTACGGGGAGACGCTGGTGTCGATGCGCTTGTTGCCGTCGGTGTCGGAGACCGCGATGGTCACACCGTTCAGGTAGCCAAGACGCTTGGTGCTGCTGTAGCGGTACAGCCAGGACGAGCCGATCGAGCCCTCACCGGTGAAGGAGGACTTGATGCCCACGAGCTCCTCGGCCTTCATGGACGGAGCGGCGGCCTTGAAGGTCTTGCCGTAGCTCCACTTGAGGGTCTTGCCGGTGAAGGCGTAGTTGCCGTCCGGGTGCGACCCGCTCGGGTAACCGAAGACGAAGATCCCCGTGCCGATCTTCTGGTTGTAGGCCAGGCCCTGACCACCGACGTTGCTGCCGAGGGTGCCGACGTCCTTCAGCGCGATGTCGACCAGCCTGCCGCGCAGCTTGTAGTCGACGTCGAAGTTGCCCCAGTAGGTCGCCTTGTACCAGCCGTTGTCCTTGGCGAAGTAGAAGGCCTTGCCGTCGGACGACCAGCCGCCGTTGCCGAACTCGCCCTTGGAGACGCGGCTGACGACCGTGCCCCAGGTCTTGTCCTGGTACGTGGAGGTGCCGTGCTCCTTGGCCTGGTTCTCCAGGGTGGTCCGGTTCGCGTCGGTGTTGCCGCCGAGCTGGTCGCGCGTGGCGGGCGCCTTCGCCGAGTCCGGCGTGCGGAGGGGGACCCGCTTGCTGTAGTCCACCACCGGCACGATCTTGCCCGCGAAGCCGGTGCTCTTGAGCTCCAGCTCCTTCTGGGCCTTCTCGGCCTCCGCCCTGGTCTCGAACGTGCGGTTGTCCACCCAGTTCTTGACCTTGTCGGTCGAGACGCTGGTGGGCAGGACGCCGTTGTACACGGTGACGAACGCGTAGTCGCGGTCGCCGTCCTCGTACACGTCGAAGTCGTAGTGGGTGTACGCGGTCTTACCCACGTAGATGCCCCACGGGGTCTTGCCCTGGTAGTAACCCGGGATGAACACCCACTTGTCGAGGGTGTCCTTGTTGCTCACCGTGTCGTAGACGCAGTGACCGGCGGTCGCGACCAGGTTCTTGTACTGGCTCTGCACCGCGGTGGCCGAGCACCAGTGCGGCTTCTTGTCGGCGCCGATGAAGAACACCTTGCCGGTGGTCTTCGGCAGGTTGACGTTCTTCGACGTGCCGCTGGTCGCCTTCTTGTCACCGCTGGAGCCGACGACGCCGGCCTTGCTGTCCGCGGAGGCGCCACCGGTCGAGACGTGCTTGGTGGGCAGCGTGGTCTCGACGTTGTACGGGGTGGCGTTGACGAGATTGGCCTTGTTCTGGCCGTACCAGAACGCCGCCACCTGCTTGGCGGCGAAGTTCGTGTTGGCCAGGTTGATGGGCGGAGCGACGTCGGAGTCGGCCTGAGCGGGGGTGGCGACAGCGGCGGCGGCCAGCATGCCGACCGCGATGCCGCCGAGGGTGAGGGTGCGCTTCAACTTACTACTCCCTGGTCTGATCGTCGGGCGCCACTTGCGCCCCATCCGTCAGTAAAGGACGAGTAAGAAGCTATCTAAGGATTTGCGGCTTGTGACCGCCTTAAGTCGTTTCAGTCTGATCAGCCGGTCAAGATCGCGACTTCCGTCGCCGCCCGACGACCTCCGAGCGCCGTCACGTTTTCGCTGATCACAGATGTCGCCGTCGCAGGTCTGTCACGGAGCGTCACTGATCCATTCGACTCCTCAATGTGATGCAAATCACACTGATCCGACGGAACGGGAAGGCTAGTTGATCACGTCAAAGTCGCTCCGTCAGAGCGCCCGCACCCCCGGGCGTGGGCGTGCCCGGGGCGTGCCCCGCCCGAACCGCCCGGCCGGACGGGGCACGGCGCTCAGAGGATGCCGCGATCCGCGAACGCCCCGGCCACAGCACCGGCCGCGCTCGCGCCGTACAGACGCCGGGCCGCGGCGACGGTCGCCTCGGCCGCCGCCTTGAACGTGGTGTCGGGAGCGAAGTCGAACTGTGCCTCGATAATCAGCGTGCTCGCCTTCCGGTCGCCGAGGGCCCGGCGGATGTCCCACAGGGCGCGGGACCAGATCTCGCCGTCGGCGTGGACCTCGCCCCTGACGTCCTCGGGGTAGTGCTTGGTCCCGTCCAGGCGGCGCAGGCAGTGCGGGGCAGGCGAGTAGCTCACCGAGTCCCAGTCGGCCACGCACGCCTCGTCGGTCCTGGTCGGAACCCCGGTCGCCCAGCTGCTCACGGCCACGGCCAGGTAGTCGCCGAAGGCCTCGCCGATCGCGCCGGACTCCAGCGTGGTGCCGAACCCGGGCACCTGACCGTCCTGGACGCTGTGGCCGTACTCGTGGACGATCACCTCGGCGTCCTCGCCGTCGTCGATACCGCCCTTGCCGAGAGTGATGTTGGCCTTGTCCTCGCGGAAGAAGGAGTTGTCGCTGCCGTACTGGTTGATGCGCAACTCGATCTGCCGCTCGTTCACCGGCCGCAGAGTGCTGCCGAAGCCGAGCGACTGGATGTAGTGCTGTGCGGTGGTCACCCAGTGGTAGCCCATGACCTGCTCGAACTGGTCCACGTCACGGTGGTAGGCCGGGAAGGCGCCGCCCGCGGCCTTGGCGGCGGCGCCGGTCGAGCTCTTCACCCGGACGTACCGGCCGGTGAGCGTGCCGGAGCCGTCGAGATCGGTCAGCGTGACCTTCGTATACGCGGGCCCGAACTCGGGCCGGTCGGCGTCCTTGGCGTCGGCGAGGTCCTGCAGGCCGAGCTGCTGCACGGGGTTGGGGGCGAACACGGTCGCCGTCGCCGTGGCGGCGTAGGCACCGGCCTGCGCGGTCGCGGGCGTGGCGGCCGCGCCTGCGACCGCGGCGGCGAGAGCGCCGGCCAGACCGGCGGCCAGGACGGCGGAACGCGTGAGGGGCATGAGTCCTCCGGAGAAAAGTGCCACAAGTACCGGAGATCGTCGTCTTGCCCCCAGACCGGCCGCAAGAGCCGATGCATGTCCGTAATGATCCAATTCGGTCAGCTTTGTCTAACCGATGGGTGCCGCCACCGCCAGTTCAGCTCGCCCGGCTCCGGAGCCGGGCCGGGGAGAGCGGCCGCATCGGCTCCGGTGACACCGTCGAGCACCATCGACAGGAAGCGCCGCCGCAGCTCCCGCGTACGTTCCGGGTCGGGCACGCGGACGGCGGCGCACCCCTCCAGCACGAGACCGATGTCGTCGGCGACCACGTCGCGGCGCAACCGTCCGGCCGCGTGGGCCCGCTCCACCATCCGGCCCATCAGTCCGGCGGCGCGCCGCGCGTCACGCCCCATCTCCTCGGTCGGCGTGAAGGTGCCGGCGAGGTGGACCGTGAGCGAGTGCACGTCGGCGTCGACGATCCGTTCGAGGAAGACGACGAGCGCCTTCCATGCGTCCGGCTCGGCCTCGACGGCCTCCGCCTCTTCGATCCAGCGGCGCAGCCCGTCGTGGCACAGCCTGCGCAGCAGGTCCTCCTTGCCGGGATATCTCCGGTAGAGCGCGCTCATCCCGACCCCGGCCCGTTCCGCGACGGCCGCGACCGGCGCCTTGGGATCGGCGAGGAAGACCTCCTTGGCGGCGTCGAGGATGGCGGCGTCGTTGCGTGCGGCCTGCCCCCGCCGCCCGGCGAGGCCGACGGAACCGTGGTCGTCCATCTGCTTCGGCATGCGGTAACAGTAGCAGTGGAACAGAACATTCCGTTCTGCTAGTGTGATGTCTATCGGAACGGAATATTCCGTTCCTTCCAAGGAGAGGAAGCACCGATGAGCGAGACCACGACGGCGAGCTGGCGGACCCTGCTGACCCAGGCGCACGACGCGTTGCGCGACGCCGTCGCGGGCGTCGGCAGCCAGGCGTGGGACGCCGCGACTCCATGCGAGAAGTGGTCGGTCACCCAGGTGTTGCAGCACGCGACAGGGGACCAGATCGCCTACGCCGCCGCGATCACCGGTGGGCCGTGGCCCTCCGAGGACCCGTTCTCGCCCTCCGGCCACATCGAAGGCGACCCCGCGGCGCACCTGGCCACGGCGCTGGACGCCTCGGCGGGCGCCTGGGCGACCGTGGACGGCGACGCCGAGCAGGTGCCGGTGCCGCTCCCCCAGGGGCCCATGCCCGCGTGGCTCGCGGCCGGCGCGTGCGCGCTCGACGCGGCGGTGCACGCCTGGGACATCGCCATGGCCACGGGGCAGCCCTCGCCGCTCACCCCGCAGATGGCCCGGCCGCTGATGGAGGTCGCCACCCGGATCGTCGAACCGCTGCGGGCCTACGGCGCGTACGCTCCCGCTCTGGAAGCCGGCGACGACGCCGACGAGGTGGCCGTGCTGCTGGCCTACCTCGGCCGCCGGCCGATCTAGTTCGCCGCCGCCGCGGCCCGCTGTTCGGCGATGCGGGCGAAGTCCTCGACGCGCAGCTGCTCCCCGCGCGCCGACGGGTCGATCCCCGCCGCGACCAGCGCCTTCTCGGCCGCGACCGGCGATCCCGCCCAGGTGGCGAGGGCCGCCCGCAGCGTCTTGCGGCGCTGGGCGAAGGCCGCGTCGACGGCGGCGAAGACCTCCTCGCGGGTGGCCGTCGTCGCCGGCGGCTCACGCCGTACGAGGGAGACCAGGCCGGAGTCGACGTTGGGGGCCGGCCAGAAGACGTTGCGCCCGACGGGACCGGCCCGGCGCACGTCGGCGTACCAGGCGGCCTTGACCGACGGCACGCCGTAGATGCGCGAGCCGGGCGTCGCGGCGAGCCGGTCGGCGACCTCCGACTGCACCATCACCAGCCCGCGCCGCAGCGACGGCAGCACCTCCAGCAGGTGCAGCACGACCGGCACGGACACGTTGTACGGCAGGTTGGCGACCAGCGCGGTCGGCTCGGTCCCGAGCTCGGCGGGCCCGACCTTGAGCGCGTCGGCACGCACCACCGTCAGCCGACCGGCCACCTCCGGGGCCCGCTCGGCGACCGTCAGCGGCAACTGCTCCGCCAGCACCGGGTCGATCTCCACGGCGACGACCTCGGCGACCTCCGGGAGCAGGGCGAGGGTGAGCGAGCCGAGCCCCGGCCCGACCTCGATCGCCACGTCGTGCGGTGCGACCTCGGCGAGCCGGACGATGCGGCGGACGGTGCCGCCGTCGATCACGAAGTTCTGCCCCAGCTTCTTCGTCGGCCGGATGTTCAGCTTCTCCGCGAGCGCACGCACTTCGACCGGCCCGAGCAGACTCATGCCTCCAGTGTCTCCCGCTCTACCAGGCGCCGAAGACGGTCTCGCCGTTGGCCGAGATCCGGGCGGCGAGGTCGGCGACGTCCATGCCCTTGACCTCCGCGAGGCAGCGGAGCGTGAGCGGGATCAGGTAGGGCGCGTTGGGCTTGCCCCGGTGCGGCGTCGGCGGCAGGTAGGGCGCGTCGGTCTCGACCAGCATCAACTCGGGCGGCGCCACCGCCGCCGCCTCGCGCAGATATCCGGCGTTCTTGTACGTCACCGGGCCGGAGAACGACATGAAGTAACCGGCGTCCACGCACCGCTTGGCCATCTCGGCGTCGCCCGAGAAGCTGTGGAAGACCACCACGTCGGGGGCGCCCTGGGCGGCGAGCACGGCGAGCACGTCGTCGTGCGCGTCGCGGTCGTGGATGACCAGGGCCTTGCCGGTCCGCTTGGCGATCTCGATGTGCGCCCGGAAGCTGGCGTGCTGGTCGTCCTTCGACGCCCAGTCGCGGAAGTAGTCGAGTCCGGTCTCCCCCACCGCCCGCACGTGCGGCCACCGCGCGAGGTCCTCGATCTCGGCGAGGACCTCGGGCGTGGAGGCGTGCGCCTCGTTCGGGTGGATCGCCACGGCCGCGTAGACGTCCCGGTGCTCGCCGGCCACCTCGGCGTTCCACCGCGAGGACGGCAGGTCGTATCCGACCGTCACCAGGCGCGTCACGCCGACCGACCTCGCCTCGGCGAGGATCGACTCGACGCTCGCCCCGGCGGCCTGGGCCGCCAGCGCGACGGGATCGCCCGAGGAGGCCTGCCGGTTGCCGACCATGATGTCCAGGTGGCAGTGGCTGTCGAACACCTCCGCCGGCAGTGCCTCGGGCGGTGCGGGACGCTCACGCGACATGGTCAGGCGTTCTCCAGTCGCGGGAAGAGGATCTCCCCCTTGACGACCTGAGCCCCGGCGGGCAGCTTGCCCCAGGTGGCGACGTCGGCGATCCGCTGGTCGGCGAGCGCGCCCAGGTGCGGCTCCGCCCCGAGGGACGCCCACAGCTTGGCGCTCGTGGCCGGCATGATCGGGTGGAGCAGGACCGCGATCGCGCGCAGCGACTCGGCCGCCGTGTAGAGGATCGTCGCGAGCCGCGCCTGGCCCTCGGGCGAGTCGTCCTTGGCCACCTTCCACGGCGCCTGGTCGCTCAGGTAGCCGTTGACCTGCTTGACGAAGTCGAAGATGGCGCCGATGCCGCCGGCGAAGTCCAGGTTGTCACCGATCATGGCGTCCGCCTGGGCCACCGCCGCGGCGAGCCCGTCCGCGATCGCCTGCTCGGCCGGGCCCGCGGCCTTCGCCTCGGGAAGGCTTCCGTCGAAGTACTTGCCGATCATCGCCGCGACCCGGGACGCCAGGTTGCCGAAGTCGTTGGCGAGTTCGGAGGTGTAGCGGGCGGAGAAGTCCTCCCAGGAGAACGAGCCGTCCTGGCCGAACGGGATCGCCCGCAGGAAGTAGTAGCGGTAGGCGTCCACGCCGAAGTGGCTCGTCAGGTCGCGGGGCGAGATGCCGGTGAGGTTGGACTTGCTCATCTTCTCGCCGCCGACCATCAGCCAGCCGTTGGCGAAAACGCGCCCCGGCAGCGGCAGGCCGTTCGCCATGAGCATGGCGGGCCAGATGATCGCGTGGAACCGGAGGATGTCCTTGCCGACCAGGTGCACGTTCGCCGGCCAGGTGGCGTCGAACTTCGCCTGGTCCGAGCCGTAGCCGACGGCCGTGGCGTAGTTGAGCAGCGCGTCGATCCAGACGTAGATGACGTGCTTGGGGTCCCAGGGGATCGGGACGCCCCAGTCGAAGGTCGACCGCGAGATCGACAGGTCCTGCAGGCCCTGCTTCACGAACTGCACGACCTCGTTGCGCGCCGAGGCGGGCTGGACGAAGTCGGGGTTCTGCTCGTAGAACTCCAGCAGGCGCGGGCCGTACGCCGAGAGCCTGAAGAAGTAGTTCTCCTCCTTCAGCCACTCCACCGGTCGCTTGTGGATCGGGCACAGGTCGCCCTCCAGCAGATCGCCGGGCGACTTGTACTCCTCACAGCCGACGCAGTAGGGCCCCTCGTAACCGCCCTTGTAGATCTCGCCCTTGTCGTACAGGTCCTGCACGAACTCCTGGACGCGGTCGGTGTGGCGCGGCTCGGTGGTGCGGATGAAGTCGTCGTTGGCGATCTGGAGGTGCTCCCAGAGCGGCTTCCAGGCGTCCTCGACGAGCTTGTCGCACCACTCCTGGGGCGACACGCCGTTCGCCTCGGCCGTACGCATGATCTTCTGACCGTGCTCGTCCGTGCCCGTGAGGTACCACACCTTCTCGCCGCGCTGGCGGTGCCAGCGGGTGAGCACGTCGCCCGCGACGGTCGTGTAGGCGTGGCCCAGGTGCGGGGCGTCGTTGACGTAGTAGATCGGCGTCGTCACGTAGAACGCCGACTCCCCGGATGCAGTCGTTCCTGTAGCCGCCATGTGCGAATCCTATCGGCCCCGGGGAGATGACTCCCCGGGTTAAAACGCCGGTGGCGTCGTCAGGGACGCGACCTACTAGGCCACGGACTCGCGGCCGGCGGTCTCGGACTCGCGGCTGACGGCCTCGGCGGCCTCCTCGGCGGCGGACGCCGCGATGTCGACCGGGTTCTCCCGCGTACGGCGGATGCCGAGGATGCTGATGAACAGGGACGCGAAGATCGTCTGGAAGCTCATGACGAACGCGGTCGCCGACGGCACGACGAGGCGCAGCGACTCGGCCGGGATGAGCTCGCCGAAGCCGCGGCCGCCCCAGTGGGCGAGCGAGGCCACCAGGCCGACGAGACCGGCCACGGCCAGGGCGCCACCCGCGAGCAGGCCCTTCTCCAGGGTGACGACGTCCACCAGCCTGCGGATGCGCCGGTCCTCGGGGAGGAAGCCCTCCTCGGCCGCGTACACCTTGGTGAACAACGCGAACAGCACGGCCTGGAAGCCGATGACCACCATCGCGGACGCGCCGACCAGCGTGTCGACGTCGAAGGCGAGCTTGCCGATGTAGACCGGGCCGAACGACAGCGCGGCCCCGGCGACGAGGCCGAGGCTCATCAGCACCAAGCCCGGGATGAAGAACAGCCAGCGCGGGCTGTAGAGCATCAGGAAGCGCAGGTGGCGCCAGCCGTCCCGCCAGGAGCGCAGGTGCGGCGGGCGGGAGCGGCCGTCGGGCGACAGGGTGGTGGGCACCTCGCGGACGTCGAGCCCCTGCAGGGTCGCCTTCACGACCATCTCGGAGGCGAACTCCATGCCACCGGTCTGGAGCCCCAGCCGCAGGATCGAGTCGCGGCGGAAGCCGCGCAGTCCGCAGTGGAAGTCGCCGATCTCGCTGGGGAAGAACAGCCGGCCGATGAACGACAGGACCGGGTTGCCCAGGTAGCGGTGGAGCGGGGGCATGGCGCCCGGGGCGATGCCGCCGCGGAACCGGTTGCCCATGACCAGCTCGGCGCCGTCCCGGAGCTGCTCGACGAAGGGCATCAGGTTGGTGAAGTCGTAGGAGTCGTCGGCGTCGCCCATGATGACGTACCTGCCGCGGGCGGCGCGGATGCCGCCGATCAGGGCGTTGCCGTAGCCCTTCTCGTCAATATGGACAACCCGGGCGCCCGCGTCACGGGCCAGCTGTTGTGAGCCGTCGGTGCTGCCGTTGTCGGCGATGACCACCTCGCCGTCGATTCCGTTCTCACGCATGCAGGTGAGTGCCTTGCGAACACAGATCTCAACGGTCTCGGCCTCATTGAGGCATGGCATGACAACGGTAAGTTCCACGTCGCAACTCCTCGCATATGACGGCAGGACACCAATGATGCCCGCTTCCCAGTAGCGTCCGAGTCAAGTCCGCGAAACGGCTGGCATTCTGTAACCGTGACTCCACCCACCGCTGGAGCGGCGGGCCTTCCGCGTCGCCGGCCAAGCGGCGACGCAGAGGACGAGCCCGGCCCGGAGAGTTCCCAGCCCGCCGGCCACGCCGGCGTGCGCGGTATGCCCGCAGGTGACGTGCCGGAACTCCGCCCGGGTGGCGCGGTTTTCCTTCACCACACGCCCGCGGGTGTCCATTGGAAGGCACCGGCGAAACTCGAGGGGAGGAAGCGCGGACTCACCCGCCGGATGAAGCAGGCGGTCGAATCCGCGCGACTTTGATGGTCGCGATCGCGGATCCTCCGTCGGTGAACGCCTCCCCGGTCGGCGGCTGGGGCCGTCCGCTCGCCCTGCTGCGCCGGCACCGGGTCTTCGCGGTCGCGCTCGGCGTCGCCTTCGTGCTGCGGATCGTCACGATGCTGGGCTTCGGCCCGGCCATGTGGTTCAACGACTCCTACGACTACGTGTCGGTGGCGCTGCGCCCGCGTCCGCACCCGATCCGCCCGGACGGGTACAGCTTCTGGCTGCTGCTGCTCAAGCCGTTCCACAGTTTCTCGCTCGTGGTGTTGACCCAGCACCTCATGGGCCTGGCGGCGGCGTTCCTTATCTACGCCCTGCTGACCAGAAGATTTGGGATGCCAGGCTGGGGGGCGACGCTGGCCGCGGCTCCCGTGATGTTCGACGCCTACCAGATCCAGCTCGAGCAGCTGATCATGTCGGACACCATGTTCATCCTGCTCGTCGTGGGCGTGGTGACGCTCGTGCTGTGGCGGGAGCGGATGACCTGGCGGGGCGGGACCGTGGTCGGGCTGCTGCTCGCGCTGACGGCGCTGACCCGGAGCATCGGCCTGCCCATCCTCGCCCTGGTCGTGGCCTATTTGGTGATCAAGCGGGCGGGCTGGAAGCCGATCGCCGCCATGGTCGTCGCGTGCGCGCTGCCCGTGCTCGCGTACATGGGCTGGTTCAAGGCGGTGAACGGCCAGTTCGCGATGACCAACAGCGACGGGGTGATCCTCTACATGAGGACGTCGCTGTTCGCCGACTGCCACAAGATGAACATCGACGAGCGCCGCGAGCTGGAGCTGGCGCTGATGTGCATCAACGTCGCACCCAAGGACCGCGGCCTGTCCGCGCAGGCGTACCTGTGGTGGGACGACCAGAACCAGCTCCACGTCTTCGGCTCGGGCATGAAGTTCACCCCGGAGATCAACGCGAACGCCAGCGCGTTCGCGAAGAGGGCGATCCTGTCCCAGCCGGGCGACTACCTGGCCGCGGTGGCCAAGGACTTCTTCCGCGCCTTCCAGTGGGGCCGCCCGCGGTTCCCCGACGCCAAGACCTTCCTGCAGTACGAGTTCGACAACGAGTACACCCGCAAGCTGCCCAAGTGGAGCTCCTACCACAGCACCACGGACAAGGACGCCGAGGCGTACGAGAACGGCCCGGCCGCGACGCATGTGGTCTCGCCGTGGTCGGACATCATGATCGGCTACCAGAAGGTCGTACGGCTGCCGGGCCTCGTGCTGGGCCTGCTGCTGCTGTTCGGCCTGTACGGCGTGGCACGGCGCTGGCGCGACCTCGGCGGGCCCGAGCTGCTGCCCTGGCTGGGAGCGGTGGGGCTGATCCTGGCCCCGGCGGCGACGGCCGAGTTCGACTACCGCTACCTGCTGCCCGCGGTGCCGCTCGCCTGCCTCGCCGCCGGCATCACCGCCGCCGGCCTGCTGGGCCGCCCCTCGCCGCGGCTGTCGTCACTGCGCCTGTCGTCACTGCGCCTGTCGTCACTGCGTCCGTCCTCGCGCCGCCGCCCCTCGCTCCGCTGACCCGGCGCGCGGCGCCCGGCCCCTGTGCGAGGGATCAGGCGCCGTGGACGGCGTTTTTCCGGAGTCAGACGCCGTGGACGGCGTTGTAGAGCTCGCGCTTGGAGACGCCGGCCGACTTGGCCACCTCGGTGATGGCCTGCTTGCGCGGCACGCCCGCGCCCTCGCGCCTGGCCACCTCCTCGACCAGTTCCTCGATGCCCGGCGCGGCCTCCTCGGCGGTCCGTCCCGCCACCACCAGCGTGATCTCGCCCCTGACCTCGCCCGCGGCCCATTCGGCCAGCTCGCCGAGGCCGCCGCGGCGCACCTCCTCGTAGGTCTTGGTGAGCTCCCGGCAGACGGCGGCGGGCCGCTGCGCGCCGAAGGCCTCCGCCATCGCCTCCAAGGTCGCGTGCAGACGGTGCGGCGCCTCGAAGAACACCATCGTGCGCTCCTCGGCCGCCAGCGCCGCCAGCCGCCTGGCCCGCTCCCCCGGCTTGCGCGGCGGGAACCCCTCGAAGCAGAACCGGTCGCTCGGCAGGCCGGAGACGGCGAGGGCGGTCGTCACCGCCGACGGGCCGGGCAGCGCCGTCACGGGCAGGCCGGCCTCGACCGCGAGGCGGGTGAGCCGATAGCCGGGGTCGGAGACGCCCGGCATCCCCGCGTCGGTGATCACGACGACGGTCCGGCCCTCGCGCAGCGCCTCCAGCAACTCGGCGGCCCTGGCACTCTCGTTGGCGTCGTAGTAGGACACCACGCGGCCCCCGATGGCGATCTCCAGGTCGGCCGCGAGCCGCCGAAGCCGGCGGGTGTCCTCCGCAGCGATCACGTCGGCCGCGGCGAGCACCTCGCGCAGCCGTGGGGACGCGTCTTTGGGCTGGCCGATCGGGGCTGCGGCGAGAACGAGCACGCGTCCACCCTATGGCGGGCGTGAAACATTCATCGACGAACGGCCGGTTGCCCCAATCCACGCGCGACCCGTGTCCTTGGCGGGGACTCACCAGTAATCTGTCGGCGTGGCCGTGACCGACTATTCTCACAAGGCGTTCGAGCAGCCGGAAGAGGGACCACAGGAGAACGCTCCCGCGGTTTCCCTGCGCGACCGGCTCGTGCCGCCCATGCCCGGCAGCGCCATGTGGGGCTGGCTCGGCCCCATCCTGGTCGCCCTCTTCGGCGGATTCCTCCGGTTCTACCGGCTGGGCACCCCGCACGCGGTCGTCTTCGACGAGACCTACTACGCCAAGGACGCCTTCGCCACCGTCAAATACGGTGTCGAGCGGCAGTTCGTGGACGGCGCGGACAAGCTCCTGCTCGCCGGCAACGAGAACATCTTCAAGCAGTGCGGCTCGGTGAGCGAGTGCGCCTCCTACGTGGTGCACCCGCCGGTCGGCAAGTGGCTGATCGGCCTCGGCGAGATGATCTTCGGGGCGAACCCGTTCGGCTGGCGCTTCACCGCCGCGCTGCTCGGCACGCTGTCCATCCTGATCCTCGCCCGCACGGCCCGCAGGATGACCCGCTCGACGCTGCTCGGCTGCGCGGCCGGCCTGCTGCTGTCCCTCGACGCCCTCCACTTCGTGCTGTCCCGTACGGCGCTGCTGGACATCTTCCTGATGTTCTGGGTGCTCGCCGGGTTCGCCTGCCTCGTGGCCGACCGGGACTGGTCCCGCAGCCGCCTCGCGGAGTGGCACGAGGCGGGGTCGCCCGCGGACGGGCCGCGGCTGGGCCTGCGGCCCTGGCGCCTGGCCGCCGGGCTGTGCCTCGGCCTGGCCATGGCCACCAAGTGGACCGGCGGCTTCTACATCGCCGCCTTCGCGATCATGACGCTGCTGTGGGACGCGGGCGCCCGGCGGGCCGTCGGAACGCCCCGGCCGTACGGCGCGGTCGCCAGCCGCGACCTGCCGCTCGCCGCGGTGTGGATGGCGGTCGTCCCGATCGTCACCTATGTCGTGTCGTTCACCGGGTGGTTCGTCACCGACAAGGGGTACGGCCGCAACTGGGACCAGGCCACCTCGAACGGCCCGGTCTACTTCGTCATCGACTCGCTCCGCTCGTGGTTCGACTACCAGAAGCAGGTGCTCACCTTCCACACCGGCCTGGAGACGAGCCACCCGTACCAGTCCGAGCCGTGGCAGTGGCCGCTGCTGCTGCGCCCGGTGGCGTTCTTCTACGAGTCGCCGAAGAACTGCGGCGCCGCCTCCTGCTCCTGGGCGGTCCTCGGCACCGGGACGCCGATCATCTGGTACGCCGGCCTGCTCGCGCTGATCGGCATGATCGCCTGGTATGTCGCGACCCGCGACTGGAGGGCGGGAGCGGTGCTGCTCGGCTACGCCGCCGGGTGGCTGCCGTGGTTCTACTTCGCCGTCGCGGACAACCGGACGATGTTCATGTTCTACGCGATGCCGATGGTGCCGTTCATGATCCTGGCGCTCGTGCTGGCCTGCGGGCTGATCATCGGCAGGGAGGATCCGGCCCGGCCCAACCGGCGCGTGGTCGGCACGGCCGTGGTCGGCGCGTTCGTGCTCCTGGCTCTGGTCAACTTCGGCTGGCTCTATCCCGTGATCGCCGCCGAGTCCATCCCGTACGACTCCTGGCACGCGAGGATGCTGTTCAACTCGTGGATCTGACCCCCCCGTATGGTTGGGCGCGTACCGTGCGCCCTAGGGTGCACCCAGAGGGGGGGTGGTCGCGAGTGATGCCGGGTCGTCGTCAACGATGGGGTCGATACGGCAGACTGCGGGTCATGCCCGCACCTGACGTCGCCGCGCTCCTCGCCCAACTGGAGCGCTCCGAGCCGGACATCGCCGAGCCCGCCCGCGTCGCGGTCGAGTGGCTCGCCGGCGGCGAGGCGCTGGAGACCATCAGCCAGTTCGACGTGTGCGAGTTCCTCTGGTACACGTTGCCGATCAAGGTGCCGGGCGACCAGGCGACCATCGCCAGGGCCCTCGGCCGGCTGCTCAGGCTCGCGGGCATGGAGCGTTACGCCGCCCTGTGCGACTCCCCGGCCACCGCCCGGATCCTGCTCACGTACGCCAGGGAGGGCGAGGAGGCCGGGGCCGCGGCCTACCACCGTGAGCTCGAGGCCACCGGGGTGCTGCCCCCGGACATCGCCGAGCTGTCGTGGAGCTCGATCATGGGGCCGGAGGAGCTCGGGGCGCACGTCGCCTGCGCGGCCGCCCTGGAGCTGGCCATCGTCACCGGCGACCCGGTGGACCGCGAGGAGCTGACCCGCCGCTGGCTCACCTCGCCTCGGGCCGAGCTGGGCGGCGACTGCTGGCTGCACCGGGTCCACGGCGAGCGGCTGAACCGCTGGGTGCTCGGGCGCGGCACCGCCCGCCGCGAGCTCGCCCAGCCGTTCGAGGTGCGGCTGCACGCCCCCATCGCGGCTCCGGACGAGCCGCACCTGGAACCGCTGCGCTGGCTGCTCGGCCTGGCCCGCACCGGGGTCCGCCTGACCGAGCGGCTCAACGTCGGACGTGCCGTGGCCGCCGAGGCGGCCGACCGGTTCGGCTGGGGCAATCGGGCCAGGTCCGGGGTCGTACGCGGCGAGGCCGACGTGCCCGCCCTCACCGAGCTGCGGCAGATCGCCGTACACGATCTCGGGGCGCTGCGGCGCAGCGGCCGGCGGCTGGTGCTCACCACCACGGGCAGGAACCTGCTGGACGACCGCGCCGCCATGTGGGAGGCGGCCACGCCCACGCTGCTCGTCCCCGCCCCCGGGGAGCACGACTTCGAGGTCTCCATCCGCGAGTCGGCGCTGATGATCCTGGTGGACGGCGACGTGGTGCGGGACGGCGACCTGCGCGACCGGGTCGCCGAGGTGGTCAACGGCGAGGGCTGGCGCGCCACGGACGGCGGCCGGGTCGGCGGCGCCGATCTCACCGGCCCGCTCGCCCGGCTCCGGCACCGCCTCGACGCCCTCGGCCTGGACACCGCGGCCGATGAGCCGGAGGCGGCAGGCCCTGCGCCGGAGGCGGCGGGTCCAGCGCCCGAGGCGGTAGGTTCGGCACCCGAGATCGCCACCCGAGCACTTCAGCACCCGAGCCGGGAGCCCGTGAGGCGTGCCGCGAGCGCCGTGGCGTGGCGGCTCACGGCCGCCGGGCGGCGCGCCGCGCTCGCCGCGCTGCGCGCCCAGGCCCTGCGCCCCCGCCAGTACGCCGGCCTCGGGTAGGCCTCTCAGGACCGGAGGGCCTGTAGGACCTCCAGGTAGTGGGCGTTGTACATGATCCCCAGAATGTTGCCGAACGGGTCGGCGACCGAGGCGGTGACGAACCCGGGGCCGCGCTCCGTCGGCGCCTCGTGCTGCGTGGCGCCCATCGACAGCAGCCTGTCCAGGCTCGTCGCCACGTCGTCCACGTGCCAGTAGACGACGGCCCCACCCGGCCCGCCCACCTCGTGCGGCGCGTAGCGGCGGTCGATCAGTCCCAGTTCGTGCTGGTAATCGCCGAGGCGGAACTCGGCGTAGGCGAGCCGCCCGTCCGGCCCCCGGCCCTCGAAGTACGCCTCCACGCCGAGCAGCTCCGCGTACCACCTCTTCGCCTGCTCGACGTCGTCCGCCCAGAAACTCACGGTCGTCATTCCGCGCAACATGTGTGCTCCCTTCGTCGAGAACCTACGTTAGGAGCCGTTGAGGAACGTATGGTTCCGCAATGCGCGGGAGACTGTGGCCATGCTGGAAACCTCCGTACGGCTGCTGCGGTTGCTGGCGCTGCTCCAGGCGCGGCCCGGCTGGTCCGGCGCCGACCTGGCGGACCGGCTCGGCGTGACCACCAGGACCGTGCGCAACGACGTCGAGCGGCTGCGCGTCATGGGCTACGAGATCCACTCGTCCACCGGCACGGCCGGCGGTTACCGGCTGGGCGCGGGGTCCGCCCTGCCCCCGCTGCTGCTGGACGACGAGGAGGTCGTCGCGGTGGTCGTCAGCCTGCAGGCCGCCGCGGGCAGCACCGTGACCGGCATCGAGGAGACCTCGCTGCGCGCGCTCGCCAAGCTCCAGCGCATGCTGCCGTCGCGGTTGCGCCACCGGATCGAGGCCGTACGCGCCGCCACGGTCGCGGTGCCGGGATACGGCCCCACCGTGGATCCCGACACCCTGACCTCGATCGCCGCGGCCGTCCGCGACCGCGAGACCCTGCGCTTCGACTACCTGGACCATCGGGGGAACGAGGGGCGCCGGACGGCCGAGCCGCACCGGCTCGTGTTCACCGGGCGGCGCTGGTATCTGCTGGCCTGGGACGTCGACCGGCGCGACTGGCGGACCTTCCGTGCCGACCGCGTGCGGCTGCGCACCCCGAACGGCCCCCGCTTCACCCCGCGGGAACCACCCGAGGGCGACGCCGCCGCCCACGTCGTGCGCGGGACGGGCTCTGCCGCCTGGAGGCACCGGGCCGTCGTACGGCTGCACGCGCCCGTCGAGGTCATGGGCGCGAGGCTCACCGCCGCGGCCGGCCTGCTGCGCGCCGACGGCGCGGACGCCTGCGTGCTGGAGACCGGCGGCGACTCGCTCCACAACCTGACGGCCTTCCTCACCACGCTCGACGTGCCCTTCACGGTGCTCGACCCGCCCGAACTGCGCGCTCACCTGTGCGCGCTCGCCGAGCGCTACCGGGCCGCGGGGGCAGGTAGCGTGTGAGGCCATGCCGGACGAGATATTTGCCGCAGACGACGACATTCGACACGTGAACGCGTTCTGGCGGAGCCTGGGCCTGCCCGGTCTGATCGACATCCACACCCATTTCATGCCGGAACGCGTCCTGACCAAGGTATGGGCGTACTTCGACTCCGCCGGGCCGCTGGTCGGCCGGACCTGGCCGATCACGTATCGACTGCCGGAGGAGGACCGCGTCGAACGACTCAGGGCCTTCGGCGTGCGGGCGTTCACCTCCATGCTCTATCCCCACAAGCCCGGCATGGCGGAGTGGCTGAACGACTGGGCCGCCGGCTTCGCCGCCCGGGTGCCCGACTGCCTGCACACGGCGACGTTCTTTCCCGAACCCGGCGCGGCGCGGTACGTCACGCGGGCGATCGAGGCGGGCGCCCGGGTGTTCAAGGCGCACCTCCAGGTCGGCGGGTACGACCCGAACGACCCGCTGCTCGACGAGGTCTGGGGGCTGCTGGAGGACCACGGCATCCCGGTGGTGACGCACTGCGGGTCAGGCCCGGCCCCCGGGCCGCACACCGGGCCGGAGCCGATCGCGGCCCTGCTCGCGCGGTATCCCCGGCTGCCGCTCGTGATCGCCCACATGGGCACTCCCGAGTACGCCGAGTTCCTCGCCCTGGCGCTGCGTTATCCGGCGGTCTGCCTGGACACCACGATGGCCTTCACCCGCTTCACCGAGGAGACCGCGCCCTTCCCCCGGGAGGCCGTCCCGCTGCTGCTGGAGCTTCAGGACCGCGTCCTGCTCGGCACCGACTTCCCCAACATCCCCTACCCGTACTCGGAGGCGCTGTCGGCCCTGGCCGGCCTTGGCCTCCCCTCCCCCGGAGTGGGGGACGACTGGCTGCGCGCCGTCTGTCACGACAACGCCGCCAGGATCTTCGGTCTGTACGAGGGGGACGGCCGAAGGTAGAAAGTGATCGTGGTGAAGCCGCATGGGAAGTACGGCGTCGACGCCCCCGGAGTGCTGGCCGGACTGGCGCTGGGCGGAGTCGCGGAGACGGCGCCGGCCGCCGTGCTCTTCGCGGTCGGGTGGGCCGTCCCCGCGGTGGTGCTGCTGATCGGCGGCGGCATGATGATCATCGGCGCGGCGCTGTTCGCGCACACCACCCTGCGCGGCAAGTTCCGCGTGTGGGACGCCGAGCTCGACCGGCTCGGCCTCACCGGAAGCGAACGCGTCCTCGACATGGGCTGCGGCCGCGGGCTCGTCCTGCTCAAGGCGGCGGCGCGGGTTCCCGGCGGCGACGCGACCGGCGTCGACCTGTGGACGCACGACCAGTCGGGCAACAGCGGCAAGGCCACCCTGGCCAACGCCCGCGCCGAGGGCGTCGCCGACCGGGTCGCACTGGTCACCGCCGACATGCGGGGTCTGCCCTTCCCCGACGCCACGTTCGACCTGGTGGTGTCGAGCCTAGCCGTGCACAACATCACCGACGCCGAAGGGCGCGCCGACGCCGTGCGGGAGGCGTTGCGTGTGCTGAAGCCGGGCGGCAGGCTGCGCGTGGCCGATTTCAGGAACGCCGGCCGCTACGCCGACGTGCTCCGCGAGTGCGGGGCCGCCGACGTCCACGTGTACGACCTCGGCTGGCGGTTCTGGTACGGCGGGCCACACGCCAAGACGTCCATGGTCGCGGCCACACGTCCGTGACGCGTGGCCAGGAACGCACCGGAGGCCGGTCTCGAGAGACCGGCCTCCGGGCGTGCTGTGGCGCCTGGTTACGGCAGGGCCTCGATGACGGCGTCACGCCAGTCGTAGTTCATCCAGTCGTAGTTCCAGGGCAGTCCGCCGGTGACGGCCTCCAGCTGGCTGTCGTCCAGCGGGCGGAGGGCCTTGTCGAAGTCGTTCATCTCTGATGAGCCTTTCCGTAAGGAATGTGCTCATCGAAGGTCCCAGACGCGGCTTGAGGATCTCTTGAAGACAACTGGGTTTTCACGTGGACCGGTCACTCGGGGGACATGACCTCGTAGAGGTTGCGCGCGGCGTCGACGAAGAACAGCCCGCGCGGGCACAGCGGGTGATCGATGCGGCCGTTGTCGGGATGGGCCGGATCGCTCCCGTAGGGCACCCCGGCCTCCTTCAGGCGCTCCAGGATCTGGTCGAACGTGGCCGGATCCACGTCGAACGCCAGATGCACGCCGGCGGGGTTCTCCACGGTCATGAAATCGAGGGTCAGCGTCTCGTTCACCCGTACGGGCGCGAAGTGGCCGTTCCGGCCGGCGGGCGGGAGCTGCGCCAGACCCATGATCGAGGCGAAGAACCGGGCCGCCTCGCGGTTGTCGACGGCGGGGACGATGGTGTGGTTCAGCGTGATGGTCATGCAGGGCTCTCCGGATCCTTGAGGGTGCCGTGGAGGAGGATGTCGACGAGCTCCTCCGGGGACGGGTCCACGCCGCCGGACGCGAAGTGAAGGCGGGTGAAGAGCATCCCCAGGAAGACCGAGGCGATCCTCTCGGGCTCCAGGCGCAGCGCCGCCCGATCAGGTTCGATCAGCTCGACCAGCGCCTCGTGGGTCGCCCTCATCGAGGCCTCGCGGCCGCCTGGAGGAGGCCGATCATCGGGGGCCTGCCGGTCGCCGCGGCTTCGTCCGCGGCGGTGACCGGTGCCGTGCAGGGCTCCGACCACGGTCCCCATGCGTCCCAGGTGGGCGCGCAGGGCCTCGGCCGCCTGGGTGAGCCGGTCGGCAAGTGGTTCGTCGAGGGAGATGGAGGCCAGCTCGCGCAGCACGTGATCGGGGTTCATCGCCTCGGCCATGCACGCGTCGAGCAGTTCGTCCTTGTCGCCGAAGGCCCGGAAGACGGTGCCCTCACCGATGCCGGCGGCACGGGCGATCTGACCTGTGGTGACGGCGGCGCCGTGCTCGGCGACCAGCGGTAGCGCCGCGGCGACGATCATCGCCCTGCGCTGTTCGGGGCTCATCGCCGGCGCCCGCCGGCGGGAAATGGATTCTGTCATGCCTCCAACGCTACGGAGTGAGCACTCACTCCGTCAACGCGTTTTGGTGGACGGCCTTCTGCCGGGCGATCGGTTCAGGAAGACAGGCCGTCGGCCGGTGCCGTCGTCGCCGCGGCGGGAGCGGACGGGAGGCACAGGACGAAGCGGGCGCCGACGGGGCTGTCCTCGATTGTCAGGGTGCCCCCGTGGGTCTCCGCGATCTGCCTGGCGATCGGCAGCCCCAGCCCCGCACCCCCGGCGTCCCTGCTGCGAGCCGAGTCCAACCGGGTGAACCGATCGAACACCATCTCGCGCTTGTCCCGTTCGATGCCCGGCCCGTCGTCGACGACTTCCATCACCGCCGCGCCCTGCGGGTAGCGATCGCCGTAGCCGCCGCCGGGCTCGTGCCGTACGGACACGGTGATCGTCGTCCGGGCGTGCCGTTCGGCGTTGTCGAGGAGGTTGGTCAGCAGGCGGGCGAGCCCCACCCTGTCGCCGAGCACGAGCACCCCGGGCTGGAGGGCGGATTCGACCCGCTTGGCCGGGTGACGGCGGTTCCGCAGTTCCGCGGCCACGACCTCGGCCAGATCGAGCCGCTGCGGCTCGCCGCGCTGGCCGTGGTCCAGCCGTTCGAGGGTGAGCAGATCGCGCACGATCGCCTGCAGCCGGTCGAGGCTGGGCAGGAGGACCGAACCCAGCTCGGGCACGCTGGTCTCCTCCGGCGCGAGAAGCCCGTCCTCCACCTCCGCGCGCATGGCGGCCAACGGGGTGCGCAGGTCGTGGGAGGCGTTGGAGACGAACTGTCGCTGTTGCTGCAGCGCGTTCTGCACCTGGCGCAGCGCGGTGTCCAGCCGGCCGAGCGTGTGGTTGACGCTTTCGGCCATCCCCTGGATCTCGTCGTCCGTGGCCGGCACCGGCACCCGGCGACCGGGGCAGTCCCCGTTGATCTCGTCGAGCTCCGCGCGAATGGCGTTGACCGGCCTGAGCGACGCCCGTACGTTCCGGTAGCCGAGGAAGGTGATGGCCGCGGCCAGCGCCGCCGCGCCCACTCCCACCAGCCCGGCCAAGCGGGCGTCGACCCACGGGGGCACTGCCGGGGAAGCGCTGTAGACCATCCATCTCTCGCCGGCGCGGTGCGCCCACTGCGCCACCACGATGTTGCAGTCGGCAGCCGGAAAGACACCGCCGCACACGACGCAGGTCGCGCTGTTCCTGCTGTCCGGCGGGGTGAAGCGGGCCATTCTCGGCATCCCCCGCACATCCGGGGTCGAAGCGACCACGCGGCCGGATGGGTCGAGCACCTGAAGGTGACGGAACTCGTGCTCGGCAAGGGGATAGGCCAGCTGTCCCCGCTCCATCTCGACGGCCACACGGCCACCCGCCGCCGCGACCTCCCTGGTGACGGTGTCGCGGGCGTAATGGTGGACGGCCGCCATGAGGAGCAGTGCCAGCAGCGCGCACAGCAGCGTGGACATCACCCCGGTGAACAGGGTGATGCGACTGGTGATGGAGAAGCGGCCCTGCAGGTTCATCCTGGCTCCTCCGGCCAGTGGACCACATGGGGCGGAAAGGGCGGGGAAAGCGGCGACCACTCAATCTCGGCAGGGCGTCAAGGCCCTACCTGCATCTCCTGTGGAACGCCAAGGATTCTCCCCCGTCTCCTCCGCATGACTCCAGCGAAAAAGTGATCACCCGGAGAAGCAGCGAGGCCGGTCCCGCTGGGCGGAACCGGCCTCTATCGTCCTGGAGGCCCAGCGACGGTTCTGGTCACGGGCTGAGACGATGCAGGTCGCGGGGGAAAATGGTGGTCTGGCGGATGTTGGCGGCGCCGGTCAGACGGGAGGTCCAGCGTTCCAGGCCGATAGCGAAGCCCCCGTGGGGCGGCAGGCCGTGGGCGAAGGCGGCGAGATAACCCCGGTACGCCTCCGGGTCCTCGCCCCTGCCGGCGAGCGCGGACAGATAGTCGGCATGACGATGCAGTCGTTGGCCTCCCGTCACCAGTTCCAGTCCTCGGAAAAGCAGGTCGAAGCTGCGCGAGTACTCCGGCCTGCTCGCGTCGGGATGGGTGTAGAAGGGACGCTTGACCATCGGATAGCCCGTGACGAACAGGAACTCCGACCCATGTTCGCGTAGCGCCCACTCACCGAGCCAGCGTTCGTGCGCGGGAGCCAGGTCGGGTTCACCACGCGGGTCCTCGGCAGTGTGCCGGGCGAGAAGTTCCTGTGCGTCGGCGAAGTGAATCGCCGGGATCTCCTCCGGAACCCTCGGCACGTCGATTTCCAGGAGAGAGGCGGCCGCCCCGGCGCGCTCGGTAACGGCCGCATGCATGCCGCCGAGGGCACGCGTGAGCACCGCCATGACGTCGCGATGGTCCGTGATGAAGCCCAGCTCGACGTCCAGGCTCGTGTACTGCGCCAGGTGCCTGGCGGTGTCGTGCGGCTCGGCCCGGAACACCGGCCCGACCTCGTAGACCCGCTCGAACACCCCGACCAGCGCCTGCTTGAAGAACTGCGGAGACTGGGCCAGGAAAGCGGGCTTGCCGAAGTAGTCGATGCCGAACACATTGGCGCCCGACTCCGTCGCCGAGGCCACGATCTTCGGCGTGAACGTCTCGACGAACCCGAGCCCGTCCAGAGCGGCCCGGAATCCGGCGACCCCTGCGGCGGCGATGTCGAACGATGCCCGTAGCCGGGGATGCCGCAATGCCACGGGCGCGTGGTCGAGGATCGTGGGCAGTGCACCGGCGACGACGGGCCGGTACAGGTCGAACGGTGGCGACTCGACCGGCGTGGACAGTACTTCGATCATCGGGTCGACCAGTTCGGCCCCGCCGGGGGCCTGAGAGGCGGCAGCGACGGTCCCGGTGACCTGGACGACGGTTTCCTCGACCAGCTGGACCGGTTCGCGCAGCACGATCTGGGCGAGTCCGGAGCGGTCCCTGATCACAAGGAAGGACACCGACTTGAGTTCGCGGCGGCGGTGCAGCCAGCCGGCGAGGCGGACACGGCGGCCGACGTGCGCGGGCAGGTCGGCAGCGAGAGTACGAGAGATCATCACACTCCTCGAGGAATATGAGCGATCCCTTGGAAGTGCGGGGGAGAAGGGAACTCCCGGTGCCACCGCACTTTCGCCGCCGCCTTCGCGGCGGCCTCATCTCGGCCCGATCACGGGGGCCGACCGGCGGGGCATTGGGCGGTTTCGCCGTTCCTCCCCGCACTCGGGAGGGTCTTCGTTCCGGGGCGCGAGACCGCCTTCGCAGCTTCCGGCGGCTCTCTGACTCGCGTGATCCCGGAACTACTTGTCTCCGTCATCGCGTTGCGGCTCATTCTATTGCGATCACCGAGTTCGGGCGCTCCATTATTACGGCAAAATGGCGCTGAGCAGTAGAAAGGCCGTTGTGAAGCCTATGTGGATCCGAACCTCGGACCCCCACCGATGCGAACCTCGGTGAGGGCACCACCCCTGAACACCGGCGCTCGGTGCAGCGAACTCAGTCCAGGCTGAATCGGTCGTACATCGTCTCAAGCTGGGCTTGCCGTTGCGGGTCTCCCAGCCTGATCCGGATTCGCACAAGGTGCCCGGCGGCATCGTGGTCGGCCGCGACAGGGAAGAGCCCGTCTCCCCAACTGGTCATCAAGCACATCGTCCGGGTCCCGCCGACCTCGATCGTCCCGGCCTCGTGCTCCGCGGCTCGGACTTTGGCCATGACCTGCCAGTGGTGGGAGTGCGGCCGAAAATCGACCGCGATCATCCGTTCTCGAACGGCTTGTTTCCACTCCTGCACGGCAATGGCACGGTCGACGGCCTCGTCGACGGGTAGATTCGCCCACCCGTACACCCCGTCCTCGCCTGGGTTGGCCAGGAGTGAGGCGCCGAAGTGGGCAACTGCCTCCTGCACCGAGCGTCCCCAGAACGCAACGTCGGCCATGCCGTCGATGGGCTCCTCATGCCGCCATACTCCTAGCCCGTCGGCATCGATAAGGCTGAGTCGGCTCGCATCCACCCCGACATGCCCAAGGAACGTGGTCGATATGGGCTGCGTGGAGCGCACACTCAGTGAAATCGACTCCCACCGCACACCGATTCGCCCGTAGTCTCGGGGAGTCGCTGTCACGGTGATCTCGCGATCGGTGGGTAGACCGCCGATCGCCACGACCGGAACGCCGTTCATGATGAACTCCGAACCGCCGGCCCGCACCGCGTGCTCGACACGCTCACGATGCGCTACCCGCGGTTCTAGGCGTTCCAACCAAGCATCGAAACCGTGTGTCCGGCAGTGCTCGGCGAAGATGCCGGTCAATTGCTCGACGCCGTGTCCGGGGATGTCATAGAGCCACGTGCCCGACTGGCGGTTGAAGGATTCGGCGGCGGCTTCGGCGTCAGGGCCGGCCACGGCAAGGTCAACCGACATACGGATGCTCTCACGTAACGCCAGGTCGTCCACAGTGGAGAGCATGGACTCGTCCACCATCGGCGGCGCATCCCCCGACCACGAACCCAGGTAGCCCGTGTCGGCGATCACCAATCGCCCGGACGGACAGGTGATCGACCCCAGCGGGGTCGGGGCATCAGTCCTCATCCAGGAAGTATGCCGCAAACCATTTCAGCTCCTGATCAGGAACTCTGCGCGTCTGTCTGGGCGTGCCCAGGCACGTCGACATGGACGACGGCCGATGGACCGAACGGCTGCACGAGATGGACGCCGTCGTGCTCTCGGGTTTCGGGCGCTCCGTCATGGAGGCGTCGAGGATTCTCACGGCGAAGGCCTCGCCGACTTCCCGCTGAGCTCCCAGCAGCGAGAACGAGGCGGTAGCCGTACCGACCGGCCTCGGCAGCGGACGGTCCGGCAGGTAGCGGTACGGGCCCTGAGCAGCAGAAAGGCCCATCAGGTGGATCACCTGACAGGCCTTCGTCGTGGTGGAGCTATGGGCATTTGAACCCCAGACCTTCGACGCGAACGCTGGTACAGCGCGCCACCTCTGACCAGTTGGTGTCAACGAGTGCGTCGCATGCGCTCACCATGCTGTCTGGTGATCTCCGCAGCGACCCCGCGTCAGCGGTCTCGCTGACTTTTCACTGACTTCCCACGCCCAGGCTCAAGCCTTCTCATCTGGGATAGGACCGATGAGTCGTTCAGATCTTTGATCGCTTCCGGTTGCACGAGTCTCTAACACGGTCGCTAGGTTGTTCTGGCTGACCAACGTGTCCGGGTGCTCCTCACCCAACACCCGACGGCAGACCTCCAGCACCGCGCGGTGCTCGGCCTCCGCCTCCTCCAACCGCCCCAGCTCACCCAGCACAGTCGCCAGGTTGTTCCGGCTCCTCAACGTGTCCGGGTGCTCCTCACCATCGCTATCACGACGGGCTTGGAGAGCCTGTTGGAGAGCCTGAGCGGTAAGGCTGTAGCGACCTTGCGCCCTCATCTGCCAGGCAATGGCATCAATATCCGTTGTAGTGGCGTAGTTGAGCATGGTGGCGACGGCATGGTCCGGAACATGCACGGCCGGTCCGACGCGCTGCTGGTGGCGGTCGACCAGGTAATCGAACACCTCTACCCGCGCCTCGCTGCCGTTCGCCTGTTTCAGGAGTGCGGCGGTGGAACGACGCGGGTCACAGCAACACGAAGGTCACTGAGACGGTCTACCGCAAGCAGCTTCGTCCGGTGCTCTTGGAGGGGGCCGAGGCGATGGATGACCTCTTCAAGGCGTAGTCACTCAGTTAGTCACCCAGAAGATCAAAGAGGCCGGTCCCGCTGGGCGGAACCGGCCTCTGTCGTGGTGGAGCTATGGGGATTTGAACCCCAGACCCCTTCGATGCGAACGAAGTGCGCTACCGGACTGCGCTATAGCCCCAACGACCTCGACTAGATTAGCAAACTCTGCGGGGTGTTCGCGCCACCGAATCAGTCTCCGGCCGCGCGGCGCCCGTCGGCGTACTGGTCGAAGACCTGGACGCGCTTGCGCGCCTCGAACTTGATGATCTCCGCCTCGCGGGCCGCCGCGGCCAGGGCGCGACGGCGTTCCCGCTGGCGGCGCAGGTGCTCGGCCCGCGCCCGGGCGGCCTTCCCCCGCTGCTCCCTGTCCGCGCGGACGGCCACGCGCAGCACGGCGAGGTAGCCGACGAGGAGCATGCCCGAGGGCGCGACGGCCCACCAGGGCATCACGCGGACGGCCGCGGTGACCACGGAGGCCAGCACGAGCAGGATGCTCCACAGGAGCCGCCGCCGACGCCGGGCGAGGATCCGGGCGCGACGGTGGGCGGCGACACGGCGGGCCCGCGCGTGCCGCTCCGCCGCGATCTGGTCCGAGATGACGGCCTCGGCGCCCGGCGCCGCGACGGAAGACGCGGCGGAATCTGCGGAGTCCGCGGACGCGGCCGGCGGGGTGACGACCGTGTCGGCGTCGCCCCCGTCCGCGTCACCGGTGCCGTCGGCGCTGCCGGAGGCGTCGTCGGCAGCGGCGGCCTCCGGCGAGTCGTCGGCGGCGGGCCGCTCGGACAGCGTGGACGCCTCCGCCTGCTCCTCGAACAGGTCGTCGTCGGTGTGCCGGTCCCTGCGCAGCCACATGGGCAGCAGCACGCTGAGCCACATGACGACGATGGCGAGGTAGAGCAGGGCGCTACCCATGCGCCCACCCCCACGCCCTCCGGCGATGGGCATGGTGAACACGTCCGTGGCCCTGTGTCGGCGGAGAGGTGTTCACGTCACGCACCGTAGGACTGTGTGTCACTGAATGACGAGCATTCAGTCCGGTGTGTCGCGAGATCGTCAAAGCTCTTCATGTAATTCGATCCCGTGCGAGCGCGTGATCCCCACAGGCACGCCGGTGCTCGCCGTGAGAACGTGCTACCGCTGGGCCAGCGGCGGCCGGGGTGCGATGGACGGAGCCCGCTTCCTCATGTGGATGCCTCCCGTGACGCGGTTTCGGTTACCGCCACGGAGCATCACAGCACCCGCTAGTGATCGGTTTGTCCTTCGATTGCAACCGGCCGGGCGCCGCCTCCTAACCGGGGCTGGACTCGCTGCGGCGGGCGGCGGAGTTCATCGTGCGGCGCCACTGGACGAGCAGTCCGCGCGGCACGTCCTCGACGGTCAGCGCGTAGCAGATGTGGTCGCGCCAAGCGCCGTCGATGTGCAGTTGACGCCGGCGGATGCCCTCCTCGCGGAACCCGAGCTTCTCCACGACCCTGCGGCTGGCGTGGTTCTCCGGCCGGATGTTGGCCTCAAGCCGGTGTAAACCGGTCGTGAAGAAACAGTGGTCCACCGCCATGGCGAGCGCGGTCGGGATGATGCCCCGCCCCGCAAGCGCGCCGTCGACCCAGTAGCCCACCTGTGCGGAGCGGGCCGAGCCCCACACGATCGCCCCCACGGTGAGCTGCCCGGCGAACCGTCCCTCGTACGTGACGACCCAGGGCATGGCCATCCCCTGGCGGGCCTCGCGGCGCAGCGTGCCGACCATCGAGACGTACGGCCCGAGGCCGGTGCGGAACAGCGGGGTCTCGGGGTTGCTCGGCTCCCAGGGGCGGAGCCACTCGGCGTTGCGCAGGCGGGTGTCGCGCCAGTCCCGCACGTCACGCAGGCGCAGCGGCCGCAGCCCGACGGCCCCCTCGGCCATGGACGCCGGCCAGCCGCGAAGTCGATCCATTCGTCAATCATCCACCGGAACACGGTCAACGCGCCACGCGGGACGCGCCCCGGTCTCGGCGGGCTCCTCAGCGGGCATGGTCGCCCCCGTGAATCTGGTCGACGACGTGGCCCAGGATCGGGGTCAGCACGGCCATGCCGTCCCGTACACCGCCGGAGGACCCGGGCAAATTGACCACCAGCGTCTTGCCGGCCTGCCCGGCGAGGCCGCGGGACAGGATCGACGCCGGCACCTTCTCCCGGTTGACCAGGCGTACGGCCTCGGCGATGCCGGGGATCTCCCGGTCCAGCACCCGGCGGGTCATCTCCGGGGTGAGGTCGAGGGGCGTGACCCCGGTCCCCCCGGTGGTGACGATCACGTCGTAGCCCGCCGCGACGCCCTCGCGCAGCGCGGCCTCGACGGCGTCCCCGTCCGGGACCACGCGGGGCCCGTCCACCTGGTCGCAGCCCGCCTCCTTGAGGAGGGAGGCCAGCAGCGGCCCGGAGCGGTCCTCGTAGACGCCCGCGGACGCCCTGTTGGACACCGTCACCACCAAAGCGCGCAACGCCCTCACTCCTGTCCGGAACGGGTCCAGTGGCCCGTCTTGCCGCCCGTCTTCTCCTCGACCCGGACGTCGGTGATCACCGCCGCCGGGTCCACCGCCTTGACCATGTCCACCAGCGCGAGCGCCGCGACGGTGACGGCCGTCAGCGCCTCCATCTCGACGCCCGTCCTGTCGGTCGTACGGACCCGGGCGGTGATCTCCACTCCCTCGTCCACCACGGCCAGGTCGACCTTCACACCGGTCAGGGCGATCGGGTGGCACAGCGGCACGAGGTCGGGGGTGCGCTTGGCGCCCATGATCCCGGCGATCCGCGCCACGCCGAGCGCGTCGCCCTTGGGCACGTCTCCCGCGCGCAGCACGGCCACCGCCTCCGGCGACAGCAGCACCCGGCCCGTCGCGACGGAGGTGCGCGCGCTGACGTCCTTCTCCGAGACGTCCACCATCCGGGCGGCGCCGGTTTCGTCCACATGAGTGAGCTTCACAGCGGGATCACCTCCACCTCGGCGCCCTCGGGCAGCGAGGTCACGTGCTCGGGCACCACGATCAGCGCGTTCGCCCCGGCCAGCGCGGCGAGCTGGTGCGAGCCCTGCCGGGTGACCGGCGCCACGGTCTCCCCCGTCTCCCCGGTATCTCTGCTCAGCACGGCCCGCAGGTATGACCGCTTCCCCTCGGGAGACCGCAGCGGCGCGGTCACCGTGGCCCGTACGGTCGGGGGCGGACCGGCCGGGAGGCCCTGCATCGCCCGCAGGGCCGGCTTGACGAAGAGCACGAACGACACGAACGACGAGACCGGGTTGCCCGGCAGCGTGAAGATCGGCACTCGGTCGGGTCCCACGACGCCGAAGCCCTGCGGCATGCCCGGCTGCATGGCGACCTTCTCGAAGGTCACCGTGCCCAGCGGGGAGAGGGCCTCCTTTACCGGCTCGTACGCCCCCATCGAGACACCGCCGCTGGTGATCACGGCGTCGGCCCGCAGGAGCTGGGCGTCCAGTGTGTCCATGAACTCCTTGGGGTCGTCGGTCACCGAACCGGCCCGGAACCCCTCCGCCCCGGCCTCCCGTACGGCCGCGGTGAGCATGAAGCTGTTGGACTCCCAGATGCGGCCCGTGCCCAGCGGGGTGCCGGGCTCGGCGAGCTCGGCACCCGTGGACAGCACAACCACCCTCGGCCGGGGCCGCACCAGCACCCGGCGCCGGCCCACCCCGGCGAGGATCCCCACCTGGGCGGGCCCGATCCTGGCGCCCTCGCGGAGCACCACGTCGCCCGCCCGCACGTCCTCCCCCGCCCGCCGGATCGCGTTGCCGGCCGGCGCCGGCCTGTCGATACGTACGCGGGCGGTGCCGCCGTCGGTCCACTCCACCGGCACGACGGCGTCGGCGCCGGCGGGCAGGGGCGCCCCGGTCATGATGCGGGTGACCAGGCCGGGGCCGAGGGCGTTCAGCCCGCCGTCGCCCGCCGCCACGTCCCCGATCACGGGCAGCGTGACGGGCGCGGCGGCCACGTCCTCGGCCCGTACGGCGTAGCCGTCCATCGCCGAGTTGTCGAAGGGCGGCAGCGGGACGGGCGAGGCGACGTCCTCGGCCAATACGGCGCCGAGGGCGGCCTCGATCTCGACCTCGAGCGGTGCGAGCGGTCGCACCGTCGCGAGGATGTCGGCGAGATGGCGGTCGACGGGCTTCATCGGCTCACTGTCCGGACTTGTTCAGGAACTCCCGCAGCCAGGGCAGGAACTCCGGAGCGAGATCGTCCCGGTTCGCGGCGAACTGCACCACGGTCTGCAGATACTCCAGCTTGTTGCCGGTGTCGTAGCGACGGCCGCGGAACAGCACGCCGTGCACCGGACCGCCCTCCTCCGGGCCCGTCGAGGCCAGCGTGCGCAGGGCGTCGGTGAGCTGGATCTCACCGCCACGCCCGGGCGGGGTGCGCTCCAGCACGTCGAACACGGCGGGGTCGATCACATACCGGCCGATGATGGCCCAGTTCGAGGGCGCCTCGTCGGCCGGGGGCTTCTCCACGAGGTCGGTGACGCGGACGACGTCGTCCTCGTCGGTCGGCTCGATGGCGGCGGCGCCGTACAGGGAGACCTGCTCGCGCGGCACCTCCATGAGTGCGACGACGCTGCCACCGTAGGTCGCGCGCACCTCGATCATGCGCTTGAGCAGCGGGTCGCGGGGGTCGATGATGTCGTCGCCGAGCAGGCAGGCGAACGGCTCGTGGCCGACGTGCTGCTTGGCACACAGGACGGCGTGGCCGAGGCCCTTGGGCTCGCCCTGCCGCACGTAGTGCATGGTGGCGAGATCGACAGGCTCCTTCACCTGGTTGAGCCGCTCCTCGTCGCCCTTGGCGCGAAGAGCGTCCTCCAACTCGTACGCTACGTCGAAGTGGTCCTCGATCGAGCGCTTGTTGCGGCCGGTCACCATGAGGACGTCGAGCAGCCCGGCGGAGACGGCCTCCTCCACCACGTACTGGATGGCCGGCTTGTCGACGATGGGCAGCATCTCCTTGGGGGTCGCCTTCGTCGCGGGAAGGAAGCGGGTGCCGAGACCCGCGGCGGGCACGACGGCTTTGGTCACGGGATCGAAGTCAGCCATGAGTAGACACTAACGGAGCAGTCTTTGGACAAGATGAACCTGCGTCGGCGTATCCTGCGCGGCCGGTCGGAACTCGATCCCAGGACGCTGCGCGAGTCGTCGGCGGCCATCAGGGAGTTACTCCTCGACCAGCCGTGGGTGCAGATGGCGGGGCTGGTGGCCTGCTATTGGTCGACCGGCACCGAGCCGTCCACACAGGGGCTGATCCTGGCCCTGTGGAAGCACGGCGCCACGGTGATGCTGCCGGTGCAGCGCCCGGACGGCGACCTCGACTGGGCGGTGTACGACGGCCCGGACTCGCTGGCGCCCGGCCCGAACGGGATCATGGAACCCGTGGACGTCCGGCGCGGCGTGGACGCGATCCGCACCGCCGCGCTGGTCATCGCGCCGGCCCTGGCCGTGGACCGGGTCACCGGCGTACGGCTCGGCCGCGGCGGCGGCTTCTACGACCGGGCGCTCGCCCGAGTCGGGCCGAACGTACCGACGGTGGCGCTCCTGCACGAGGGTGAGCTGATGGAAGGGGTCCCCACGGAGCCTCACGACCAGCGCGTACGCTTCGCCGCCCTTCCGAGCGGAATCGCCCGATTGGTACAGATGTGACAAGATTGGCCTAAGTGACGGCGAAGGGAGCGGGTGGGTCTGAACGTCTGGCTGCTCCTGTCCGCCGCCGTCGTCATCGCGGCCATCGCGTCCGTACGGATCGCGCACCGCACCGGCCTTCCCACGCTGCTCATCTTCCTCGGCCTCGGCCTGCTGCTCGGCGAGGGCGGCATCGGGGGCATCAACTTCGACAACGCCCAGATGGCCCAGCAACTCGGCCTGATCGCGCTCGCCGTGATCCTGGCCGAAGGCGGTCTCACCACCAACTGGAACCACGTACGCGACGCCGTGCCGGCCGCGCTCGTGCTCGCCACGGTCGGGATCGCGGTCAGCGTCGTCGTGCTCGCGGTGACCGTCGCCGCCCTCCTCGGCATGGAGTGGCGGATGGCGTTGCTGCTCGGCGCGTTCCTCGCGTCGACCGACGCGGCGGCCGTGTTCTCCGTACTGAGACGGCTACCGCTGCCGCCCCGGCTCGCCGGGATCCTGGAGGCCGAGTCGGGCTTCAACGACGCCCCGACCGTCATCCTCGTGATGATGCTGAGCGCGGGCCCGACGCTGACCCTCTCGCTGCCGCACGTCCTGCTGGAGACCGCCGTCGAACTGCTCATCGGCGCGGCCGTCGGCCTCGCCGTGGGACCGGCAGGGGTGTACGCGCTGCGCCGGGTCGCGCTGCCCGCCTCCGGCCTCTACCCGATCGCGGTCCTGGCGCTGGCGCTCGTCACCTACAGCGGGGCCACGCTGCTGCACGGCAGCGGGTTCCTCGCGGTGTACCTGACGACGCTGATCCTGGGCAACGCCCGTCTCCCCCACCGCGCCGCCACGCGCGGCTTCGCCGAGGGCGCCGCCTGGCTCGCCCAGATCGGGCTGTTCGTGATGCTCGGCATGCTGGCCGACCCGCGCGAACTGCCCGTCGTTTTCGTCCCGGCCCTGGTGTCGGGCCTGCTGCTGGTCCTGCTCGCCCGCCCGGCGTCCGTGCTGGTGTCGGGGGTGCTGGTGCGGCTCCTGCGCCTCGGTTCGCTGTCGTGGCGCGAGCAGGTGTTCCTGTCGTGGGCAGGGCTTCGCGGCGCGGTGCCCGTCGTGCTGGCCGCGATCCCCTGGGCCGCCGGCCTGCCCGGGGCGAAGAGCCTGTTCAACGACGTGTTCATCATCGTCATCGTGTTCACGTTCGTGCAGGGGCCCACACTGCCGTACCTCGCGCGGCTGCTCGGCGTGACGGCGGAGGGCGAGGCCCGTGACCTCGACGTGGAGGCCGCGCCGCTGGAGGAACTGAACGCCGACCTGCTGCAGGTCCGCATCCCGCGCGGCTCGCTCATGCACGGTGTGGAGATCTTCGAGCTCCGGCTGCCCGCGAACACCATGGTCACGCTCGTCGTACGGAACGGACAGTCGTTCGTGCCCACGCAGACGACCCGGCTGCTGGCGGGCGACCAGCTTCTCGTGGTCACCACGGCCGCCCAGCGGGAGACGGTCGAACGCCGCCTGCGCGCCGTCAGCCGCCGCGGCAAGCTCGCCGGCTGGTACGGCGAACGCGGCGGCTGACCGCTGTCGCCCGGCGGTTGTGCGGAGGTTTCGCGGGCGGATCGTGGGGTGAGCGAATGGGACGGCGCGGGGCAATAAACCGGGCTGGAGTGGCGTTTGGGCTTGTTGACTGCTTACCATTAGCAATCGACCCGGTCGAGTGCCAGTCTCAGGAGGAGCGAGTGCCTACCTACCAGTACGCCTGTACCGCTTGCGGTGAGCAGCTGGAGGCCGTCCAGAAGTTCTCTGACGACCCGCTCACGGAGTGCCCGGCCTGCCAGGGCAAGCTGCGCAAGGTCTTCTCCGCCGTTGGCATCGTGTTCAAGGGCTCCGGCTTCTACCGGACCGACAGCCGTTCGTCGAGCTCGTCGACGACCACGTCCACCACGACGACGTCGTCCTCGAAGCCGTCCGGCGACTCGGGCAAGAAGGAGCCCGCGACCTCCACGAGCTCGTCGAGCACCTCCTCGTCGAGCACGTCGTCGTCCGGCTCCACCGCCGCCGCCTGAGGTTATCCACAGGGGTCGGCGGGACGCGGCGGGTGTGCGGCGCCGTTCGCTAGGGTCGGCCCATGGTCAATCGCGCAGACATCGGGGTCATCGGCGGTTCGGGGTTCTACTCGCTGCTGGAGGACGCCGAAGAGATCGACGTGACGACGCCGTACGGCCCGCCGAGTGACTCGATCACCGTGGGCCGCATCGGCGAGCGGACCGTCGCGTTCGTCCCGCGGCACGGTCGCGGCCACACCTTCCCTCCCCACCGCATCCCCTATCGGGCGAACATGTGGGCCCTGCGGTCCCTCGGCGTCCGCCAGGTGCTCGCGCCCAGCGCGGTCGGGTCCCTGCGCCCGGAGATCGGCCCGGGCGCTCTCGTGATCCCCGACCAGCTCGTGGACCGCACGCAGGGCCGCGAGCAGACGTACTACGACGCGGGCGGGGCCGTGCACGTGTCGTTCTCCGACCCCTACTGTCCCTCCGGCAGGGCGGCCGCCGTGACCACGGCGCGCGAGACGGGCTGGGACACGGTCGACGGCGGCACTCTGGTCGTGGTCCAAGGGCCCCGCTTCTCCACCCGGGCCGAGTCGAAGTGGTTCTCGGGGGCGGGCTGGTCGATCATCGGCATGACCGGGCACCCCGAGGCCGTGCTCGCCCGCGAACTCGCCCTCTGCTACACGACGCTCGCCCTCGTGACCGACCACGACGCCGGCGTGGAGGCCGGTGAGGGGGTCACCCACGAAGAGGTCCTGGCCTTCTTCGCCGCCAACGTGGAGCGGATGCGCACTCTGGTCGCGCAGGTCGTCGAGGCCCTTCCGGAGGAGCGCCCCTGCCCCTGCGGCAACGCCCTCGACGGGATCAAGCTGCCGATCGAGCTCCCCTGACACGAGGTGGTCATGCGTGATCTGAGGCGGCTGACGGCGCGCCGTCGCCGTCCGATCGCCGCCGTCCTCGCCGGTATGGCGGTGGCCTGCGTGCTGCTGGCCGTCCGTAGTCCTGACGGGGTGGAGGTCCTCGCCGCCGCCCGCGACCTCACCGGAGGCCGGCTGACCGCCTCCGACGTCGTGGTCGTACGGCTCCCGCCCGACACGGTGCCCGCCGGGGCGTACGCGCCCGGCGCCCCGGTCTCGGGCCGCGTGCTCGCCGGTCCGTTGCGCCGGGGCGAACTCCTCACCGACGCGCGGCTGCTCGGCCCGGGCCTGTTCCGCCAGTCCCTGATCGGGCAGGCATCCGCCGGGCAGGAGCCGGTTGGGCAGGGCTCCGGCGGTCAGGCGTCCGGAGGGTCGGCCGGCGGTGGTCCGGCCGCGGGGCGATGGGCCCCGGCCACGCAATCGGGGGCTCCGGCCGCTGGGCCGGGGATGGCAGGGACGCCGGGAATGGCAGGGACGCCGGGGATGGTTGCGACGCCGGTCAGGATCGCCGATCCCGACGCCGCCCGCCTGCTCTCGCCGGGCGACGTGATCGACATCCTGGCGGCCTTCGAGGAGGGCCCTTTTCAGGCCCGGACCGTCGCCCAGGAGGTGCGGGTGATCGCCCGGCCGCCGGGCCGTACGGACGGCGGCGCGCTGCTCGTGCTGGCCACGACCCCCGGGCAGGCGGCCCAGCTCGCCCAGGCCCAGGCACAGGGCAGGCTCTCGGTGACCATTCACCCCCACTGATCGGCCGTGTCCGGCGGCGGATGACGCCGATCAGGCGGTGCTCGCCCCAGCCTGTCTCCAGGCCCGCTGGTCACGCGTGACCTGCTGGAGCATCTCCTTGAACCCGGCGTAGCGCTCGGCGCCGAGCATTCGTTCGTGCCGCTCCTCGATGGCGGCGAGGATGGCGCGCGCTTTGTTGATCTCGTCGATGCCGCGCTCGGTGGGGACGATGAGCTTGGCCCGGCGATCGGCGGGATCGGGTTCGCGGGTGACGTAGCCGAGCCTGACGAGCTCGTCGAGGATCGTGCCGATGATCTGCTTGTGCTGGCCCGACCGGGCCGCGAGGTCCGTCGCGCGCACGCCGTTCGGCTCGAGGAACGCCAGAACCGTTCCGTGCCGCGGACTCACGTCGGGATGCCCCTGCTCGGCGAGGGTCTCGAACAGCTCCTCCTGGAGAGCGCGCATCAACTGACCGGCCAGCACGCCGATGTCAGGAACCGTCACGATTCACCGTCCCCGCAAATTTAGTCACGATCATTGACTGTCAATAATCGTGATTATACTGTGGCGCTCAGAACACGCACGGCCGACCTCCAGGAGAACGGAGAGCGAGGGGATCATGACCATGACCACCAGCGAGATCGACACCTACGTCGAGACGACGCTCGACCCGAAGTACCACGAGATCGTGGCGGCCCTGCGCACCCTTATGGCCGAAGAGGCCCCCCAGGCGGTCGAATGTCTCACGTACGGCTCGCCTGCCTGGCGGGGCAAGAAGATCCTCGCCGTCATCAGCCAGAGCAAGACCCATCTCACCTTCGCCTTCGAGCGGGGCGCGGAGATGTCCGACCCGTACGGCCTTCTGCAGGGAGTCGGCAAGAAGACCCGCCACGTCAAGATCAAGACACTGGACGGGATGGACGAGGCCGCGCTGCGCGACTACATCGGCCAGGCCGTCCACCTCGACGCGAACTGACGCGACCCGTTCTTTTCGGCCTGCGCGTATCCGTCAGAGCAGCGAGCCGAGCTTGGGGTCGTACTCCCAGTGCCAGGGCTCGAAGGGGCTGTGATACGCCCAGTCGGGGTGCATCCAGCCGTACCGCTTGCTGTTGGCCTCCAGCCAGTTGAACTGAACAGACCGGAAGTTCTGCACTCCGCCGCACAGGTCCACGGCGAGCCCCAGGCCGTGGTTGCTCTTTCCCGGGGTAGCCGCGAATCCGGGCCGCCGGTAGTAGATGGACTGCTGCTCGCTCAGGTTGCGATAGCTGTCGGAGATGCACATCGAGGTGCCGAAGCGCTTCTTGTAAGCGATGTTCATATCGGCGAAGGCGATCGCCGCGTCCGCCCGCAGTTCCTCTCCGGCCTGCGGCAGGGGGCACAGGATGTTCTTGGGCAGCAGGCCGTTCGGATACTGCTCCGCCTGACCGATCCTGGTCGGGTCACAGCCGCCCGCCCCCTGCGTTCCATCGCCGATCTTCACGCCGAGTTTGATCAGCGCCTTGGTCAGCGACCGGACCAGCGTGGTGGAGCGTTTGCGCAGAGCGGTGACCTGTGCGCTCAGCTGCGCCTCCTGCAGGAGGCTGGCCGCCCGGAGCTCCTGCGCCTCCTGGGCGAGCTGCTGCTGCCGCTCCAGCAGCTTCACCGCGTCGCCGAGCACGTTGTTCCGCCCGGCGACGATGTGGTCGAGGTCGGCGATCCTCCGGAGCGTCTCGGTGCCGTTCCCCGCCCGAAAGAACGGGCTGATTCCGTCGAGTGAGGGGTCCTGATACATGGACGAGGCGAGGTCGGACAGCGGCTTGCGCAGTTTGTTGAGCTCCGCCGTGGCCTGTTGGAGACTCTGCAGCTTGGTCGCCAGCTCCTTCTCCACGGCGCCGAACTTCTTCTGCCGCGCCACCAGCACCCTGTTCGCGTCCTCGATGGACTTGTACGCCTTCTGAGCCTCCCGCCGCAGCTCGGTCAGCGTGGTGGGCTCCTTGTCGAGCACGCCGGCCAAGACGCTATCTCCGGCGGCCTCCGCACGGGTGTTCGCGGAGCCCTCCGCGGTCGTGGTGTCGGCCAGGGCCGCCGTCGCCGTGCCGTACGGCGCCGAGACGGCCAGCGAAGTCATCACCGTGACGACCGCGATCAGCCTGGCTGATCGAGGAGATGGCACGATCGACTCCCCCGTTTGCGAACTCGTGACCTGGGTCAGGGACGCACGTTACTACAGCGCCCTGTGTGCCCGAGCCCCGGTTCGCATAAGCGCTATTGACCGGTCACGTCGCATTTGCGCGTTTCCCGCTCATCGCCCGCCTTCGGCTTGGCCCTCACGTTCCCGGCAGAGCTCCCACAGCCACGTGTCCCGCCACTCGGGCGCACACCTGAAGGTCGTCTCCTCGCGAGGTTCCGGCTTCTCCACCGGCCGGCTCACCTTCGGGGCATCCCGGTGAACGACCTCGCGGACGGGTTGGACGACTGGAAGGATCCGTACGATCCCCTCGTAGAGACGCGCGGGACCGGACGGCTCGGGCACCGGCGTCGGGTTCAGCAGGGGCTCCCGCACCGTCCCCGCCATCGGAACCACGGCGATCCCCCGGGCCTCCTGACCGTCCGCGAGATTCGGCAGCACGGCCGGCCGCTCACCGAGCGTCCCGGCGGAGGCCCGGTCTCCCGCCGTCTCGCCGGCAGCTCCGGCGGGTTTCCCATCCGCCGTCCCGGCCGGTTCCGCCCGTACGGCCGCCTCGCGTGAGAGATCGCTCCGCACCCGTTCCCCGTAGCCGCTGAAGTCGGCCATGAGCATGCCCGAGGCCAGGATCGCCGGCGCGAGCAGCGCCGCGACGAGCACCACCGATCGCAGCCCACGCGCGGATCCACGTCTCGTTACGGTCACGGCCAGCGACGGTAACCACCCTCCCCTGGTCGCCGTACGACGACTTGCCATGCCTTTACCGCAGGTCAGCCCGCCGATGACCGGCGACCTCGAAACGACACCCCCGGTGGAGGCGCGAGCGGGCCCAACCTTTCGCTAGGCTTACTGGTGCACATCACGCCTCCGTAGCTCAGGGGATAGAGCACCGCTCTCCTAAAGCGGGTGCCGCAGGTTCGAATCCTGCCGGGGGCACCCAGAACAAGGGAAACTTCTCTGGACGCCGATCCTCCTTCGGGAGGGTCGGCGATCTCTTTTGCGGCGGCGTTGATCGCGGGCAAGTTGTCCTCCTTGACGGTGATCCTGATCAGCACTTCGTGGGTGGCGGGGCGGTAGCGCAGCTCAAGGTTGAAGGCGTCGAAGAGCTTGCGCTGGAGATCTTCGGGGACCGCGGCGAGGCTCGTGGCCAGGGTGGGGAGTTCGCCGAGAACGCTGTGATCCTCGCGGGCCTGTGGCTTCTGCTCGGTCAGCGCCTTGAGCTCCTCGGCCTTGGCCTTGCGGGCACGCGCCAGGTCTGCGTACCGCCGCTGAAGCCGTTCGCGGAAGTCGCGGTCGATGTCGTCGTCGCCCGTCGGAACGTGGTCCTCGATCTGGGCGAGCACATTGTTCTGCCGCTTGTCGAGGTCGAGGATCTCCTTCTTCAGACGCTTAAGCGCCGTGTCGTCCCTCGGGATGTTCTCTGCCAGCCTGGCGCCTAGAGTGGCCAGACGGTGCGGGCCGAAAACGCGCTCGGCGAAGAACTCGTGGACAAGATCCAGCAGGTCGTCCTCCCGAATCCACAGGCTCCTCGGGTGGCCCGCATACCACTCGCGGCGATCCTTGTGGTGCCGCATGTCTGGCTCGCACGCGTAGTACGGCACATCCTTCTTGGTTTTGCCATACATCCGGCGATCGCAGATCCCACAAGACACGTATGAGCGGAGCGGGTAACTCCTGTGAGTCTGAGGGTGTGAGCTGGCCCCGGGCGTGGTCCGAGACCCCTGCCGGACCTTCCCGATGGGGGTGACCGACTGGAACAGCTCCTTGGTCACCAACGGTTCATGGGTGGGGCGAGGCGACCAGATCCACTCGCTCGGCGGATTGTTCTTGCCGCCCTTCTTCGTGGCCCGACGATTCCACACCATGTAGCCCGTGTATTTCGGATTGCACAGGATCTCCCGCACTGCCGAGCCGCTCCACCGGCCCAGCGCACGACGAGGGTCCACAGGCATCGGCGGCGGATACTTTTCGGGTTCGAGGTTGAGCTTGTCGGCAATGGCGTCGTACCCGAGCCGGTATACCGCGCGCAGCGTGAAGATGTGGGTGACAGTCGGGCCCTCAACCGGGTGGGGGACGAGCCTGGTCTTGCTCCTGCCTTCGGCGCGCTTGGCTGCGACCGGATGTGGGATCTTCTTGGCGCGATAGCCGTAGCAGGGCTTGCCGACATTCCAGCCCTGCTCGGTGTGCTCGCAGAAGGCGTCCCACGACAGCTCCAGCATCTGCAGGACGTACCACTCGGCCACGGCCTGCTTAACTCGACGTGTGAGCACGGGCGTCGCCCGCTTGCGTGCGCGTCCGCCGCGCGGGCGGTCGAGCTGCGGCAAGGGCTCGTCGGCCGCGAGCAGCATCACCCCGGCCTGCTCCAGCTCATACTCGATCTTGGTGCCGAAGTACGTACGCCGGGCCACCCGCTCGACTGACTCGCAGATGACGGCGGCGAAGCGGCGGTCAGGCCGCTTCGCCTCAGCCAGCAGATCCTGAATCCCGCCATCGCGCGCGATCGGAATGTCGAACGCCTCGTGCGCTCGCCCACGACCCCGGGCGGCGAGATCCATCCGCCCGGACTCGACGTCATAGAAATGAGCGACGATCAGGCACCCGTCCGGTAGCGCGTCCCGGCAGCTACGCAACTGACGCGGCAGGGACAGAGTGGGATCTTGTTGATCGTCGGTGGAGGTGCGCCCGAGCCATGCCACCGCCAGCGGAATCCCGCTGGCTTCGATGGCGGCCTCGGCATCGGGCGCATCCCATGGGTAACTCACGGCTCCTGCCGTTCGAATAGACATTGAAGGATCTCCCAGATGACGGCGTGCTGACGTGCGTCGAGCTCGTCCCCTTCGCATCCGCCAACGGTGACGATCTCGACCTGCACGCCCGGCCTACGCTTCCGGCCATGACCGGGCCCTGCAGAGTACGCCGGTGGGGCCGATTCGGGAGGCCCTGAGCCAGAGGCGAGGTGAACCTCGCGGAGCTGCGGATGCTGCTCACCAGCCGGCATGTCAGCGACGAGACGCGTGACGCCGTCTGGCGGGAGCTGGTCACGCGGGCACGGGTGCGTAAGGGAGCGTGGACGGTCGCCGCCGTCGGCATGGCGATGCCCACCCTGCGAATGATCGCCGCGGCGCTCACCCGGGACCTTCCCTACGGGGACCCGGCCGACGTCGACTCCGAGATCCTGGGCGGCTACCTGCGCGCCCTGCGCCGCCTGGATCTGGACACCACGGACGTACGCGCCCGACTGTGCCAGGCCGCGCGATGTGCGGGCGAGCGTGCCGTACGGCACATCGTCTCGACTGCCGAGCGGCGATTCACCACGTGGGCCTCTACATCGGCAAGGGGAAGATGGTCCACGCTCCGTACACCGGCAGCCACGTGCAGATCGCCCCGATGTCGCGAAGCGACTACGCCGGAGCCGTACGGCCGTCTTAAGAGCCTGCTGACAAAGGCTTAAGGACTCGCGGGACGGGAGCCCCTCGCCGCAGATAACAGGGTCTCTTCACGCACTCCCAGCCCGGCGTAGCCGCAGCTCAGCGATCGATGCCGCAGACATTCAGGGTGTTATCCGTGGAAAGACTTCAAGGCCGCTCCGGCCCCGGCGACCCGTCAGATCGGCAGCGCAGCGCGCAACATGCTCAGCATCGCGCGCTCGGCCGCCTCCTCCTCGTCTTGGTCCACGATGACGCTGTCACAGCCCTCGGCGTGCCGCAGCAGCTTGAACAGCATCTCGTGGTCAGCGGCGCCGTGCGGGCCCTCGAAGGGCGAGCGCAGGATCGGCGACAGTGCCCGCCGCACCCAGCGGGCGACGGTGGGCTCGTCACCCTCGGGCATCCACTGGTAGTAGGGTTCCCGCCCGAGTTCGCCCAGCGCCTCCGTCAGGGCTTCGAACTCTATGCCGGGGCGCGGGCCTGCCGCGCGGTCGAGTGCGTCGGCGAACGCGGCGAGTAGCGCGAGGTCCGATTCGGCCACCTCAATGGCGGTCAGGTGCACCACCGCCCCACCGTCGGAACTCAGCAACAGCAGCATGTTGGGCGGGTACTCCTCCGTCCCGTCCACCAGCTCCTCCGTTCCTTCGGGCAGTGCGTCGAGCACCCGCCAGTACGCCTCGGAGACGTCCTCGATGGGCGCGCTGGGGATCGGCACCCCCTCAGCGTCCGGGACCAGGATCGGCCCCCCCTCGTGGTCCAGGACCAGAACGTTTCGGAGCCTCAGGAGCAGCGTGTCCAGTTGGTACAGGCCGGCCAGGGCGTCCTGCACGAGGGGCAGCAGCAGGGTGCGGGTCGGGGGCATCGGGCTCCCTCTCGGGTCAGGGGGACGGTGAGATGACGTCGCCAACGCGCCCCAGCCTTCCATTCATCAACTGCCGCTGTTCACCTTTCACCAGCTGACCGCTCTCACTACTGGTCGTTCCGATCCTCCCCTCAGCCGGCAGGTCGTGTAGTTCCTCGCGGCCGGAGCAAGCGCAACAGCTTGAACATGGTCGATCACTCACAGCTATCCTTTGCTCTCGCTGCGGTTCATACGAGAGCACCTGTTGAGCGGGGGACATCGTGTCGACGATCGGCGTTGCCCTGGGAACTGCCACCGTCGGCCTCCCCATCGGGCGGGCCACCCGGGTCATCGCCAACCACTTCGCCCCGCGAAAGGGCATGCCGTACTTAACCGAGGTCATCACTGCGGCGGTGTTCGGGCTGCTCGGCTGGCGGATCGGTCTTGCTCCGCTTCTCCCCGCATACCTCTACATGGCCGCTGCTGGAGTGGCGCTCAGCATGATCGACCTGCGGACGCGACGACTGCCGGACGCGCTCACGCTGCCCTCGTACGTCATCCTTCTGGCGCTCGTGGCCGTCGGCGGGATAGTGAGCAGGGACGGAGAACTCGCCGTGGGCCTGGCCCTCGGCGCGATGGGCGCCTTCTCGCTTTACTGGTGCTTCCGCCGGATGAACACCGCACTCGGGCCGGGAGACGTCAAGGCGTCCGGTCTTGTCGGCGGGGTCCTCGGGACCATCGGTGTACACGCCTGGGTCGTCGGCATCGGCGCGGGGCTCATACTGGCGGCGCTATACGCGGTGACCATGCTGATCAGCCGGATGGGCTCCGCATCCACCCTCATACCGTATGGACCGTTCATGTTCGCCGGCTGCCTTGTGGCTGTCCTCGCGACGTGACCGCCGAATGCTCTTCACCGTCGACTCTGGGGCCGTAGGCTGGACATGGCCGATCTCACCTTCTCTTTTGGCGAAGGAAGTGAAACCGGTCAGGGGCCGTTCCCTTTGGGGGCGGCCCCGCTACTCGTTGAGGAGTTCCCGCAGCAGCGTGAACCCCGGCATGATCTCCCTCGGCCGTACACCGACCTCGAACATCTCCGGCTCTTCGAAGACCGGTTCCCCGCTGGGGCGGCGCGCATAGGCCACGCGGCCGTAGTCGACGCCGTCATCACGGTCGAAGCTCATCCAGGTGATCGCCTCTTGCTCGCCTTCGCGCAGTGCATGGTTCGAGACCGCGCGCGTGGCCACGGTGCTGGGCGGCTCGAAGATCCACACCTGCGGCACCGCGAGGACCCAGCGCCTCACGCCGATCTCACCGGCCTTCGCGGCGGCTCTACGCTCGAAGGCAACGGCGGTCTCTCGATCGCGCAGGTAGTCGTAGTCGCTGAGGACGAGACGGCGCTCTCCATCCAGCACGACGACTGCGGGGCAGTCACGAGCGACGATGCTCTTCTCCAGGCGCTCAACCACGTCGAAGAGCAGGTTCGCCGTCTCGGCATTCACCCTGTTTCTCCTCCCGTGATGTAGACGCGGACCACCGCCGAGAACACCCTATGGCCCCACTCGGCCCTGTCAGCTCTAGTCCGCCATCCGCGCTCACCTCGTCGCCAGTGGCGTCGCCTGAGTAGAGCCGAAACGCATTTCTCCTCCCAGACCGCACCCCCGGTGATAAGCCCGTCTATGTGACTCGCGTTCCTGAGAGCGAAGGGCCACGCTACGCTCTCAGCAGCGCAACAGCCCTCGCGCCGTCCCGGGACTAAGGACGGAGGCGAGCGATCACGTCTTCGCCGAGCACCTTGGACAGGGTGAACAGGGTTCCCTGGTCGAGTTCGTCGATGCCGCCGGTCACCGCGCGGAGCATGTTGCGTTCGGCTCGCTCGGCGCCGCGTACGTTCTGCTCGTGATGGGTGAACGTGTTCACCGCCTGCACCACACCCCAACCCGTACCACGCCACGGGGCTACCCGTAGGTCGTGGTTCCAGAGCTTGGCCAGGATGTCTCGCTTGTTCTCCGCCATGGTGCGGCTGCGGCCTCGCTCACCGGGCATCGGTATGTGGGCGTCCAGGAACGCATGCCATTGCCGTTCGGTGACCTCGACCCGGCACAGGTCGCGTACCGCCGTCGAGAACTCGTCGGCCAGTGCGTACACGATGTGCAGCGCCTCGCGGGCCTCGGCGAGCCGGAACTTCGAGTGCCGGGAGTGCTTGATCTTCACCTGCTGCCCACGCTCCGCGAGGCCGGCGGCCATCGTATTGTCGCAGACGATGTTGGTCACCGCCCGCTTGAACGTCGTGGCCAGCGAGCCGTCAAAGGAGGTCGCCCCGAACAGGTGGGGGCCGGAACTCGACGCCTTCGGGCGTGACGACGTTCTCGGGCACCTCGACCGACACCCAGGCGACCGCTCCCCCCTTGAGCAGTCCGGCGGATCCGATCGACAGATCGGCGTCCAGAAGCCGGGAGACGGTGTTGATCAGCCACTCGACGTAGGGATGTGGCTCGTACCCGTCGGAGAAGATGCCCATGACATGGCCGTTGTCGCTGCGCACGATGGCCTGTCGTCCGGGCACCTGGGCCAGCCCGCCGCGCGGGTCTTCCACGTAGACCGGGCTGCTCAGCGCCTCCCAGCCGAACAGCCGACGCTTGACGTCGTCGACGGGGATCGGGCCGGGATAGTGGTTCGGTTCCTCGGCCTGCATGCTCGCGCGGTAGTGCCAGGCCGTACCGCGCTTCTCGGTGAAGCCAATCAAGGTGTTGGCGTTCAGCCACTCCAGAGACTCCCTGGACATGTCTGTCTCCCCTAAGATCGATTTGTCTGGAGTGAGTCGCTCTGGATTCCCGGGGCGACGGGGTGTGGCTGATGTCTGTCTGCTGCGGTTGTGGCTTCGAAGGAATGGCCGCCTCGTCGCCCTGGACGCCTTGGCC
>NZ_JADBGC010000043.1:0-12112 GCF_014892245.1 Microbispora sitophila
TGACGAGACGTCGACGTCCCAGCCGCCCTCCTGCACGCGATAGTAGGGATACATGGTGTCGAGCTCCTCGGCGGCATCGCCGGTAAGGAGCAGCGCTCTGGGCACCTACTTCTCCTCGCAACTGGGGCGGGTGAGGTGGATCCAATCGGATCCGATCCGATTGAGTCAGCATTCCTCGGCCCGGCCCGCCCGTCAAGCCTTTACCGCTATTCGTCCGCGCCCTTGACTTCGTCGAACAATCGCCGGAACCGCTCGCCGGACAGCAGGATGTGCGGGCGGAACGTCGCCGGGAAGATCTCGCGGCCGGCTTGCCGACGAGGTGTACGACACGCTGCTCGGACAGCTGATGTCGCTACGGATCGAGCCTGGCTCCCGCGTCACGATCGACGCCCTGGCGCGAGAGCTGGGGGTCTCGCAGACGCCGATCCGAGACGCTCTCAACCGCATGGAGGCCGAGGGCCTGGTCGTGCGTGTGCCCATGCCGGCTATCGCATTCCCCCCCAAATCACCCGTCAACGATTCGAGGACATGCTTGAGCTCCGCCTGCTCCCCGAGCCGGCAGCGGCGCGCAGATCCGCCGAACGCGCATCCCCGCAGCAAGTGGCCGGTCTGCGACGAATACTGGAGGAGATGGCGGAGCTGGAGGGGGGCAACGGGATTATGGCCTATGGCGCCTTCGGGCTGCGCGACGCCGCTTTTCACGATCTCGTCGCCCTGAGCGCGGAGAACCAGGTCATCCGCGAAGCGCTCGCTCGCCTGCACACGCACGTGCACCTGTTCCGGCTTCTCCACGACACCCAGGTCACTCACCTGGCCATGGCCGAGCACGAAGAAGTCGTGGCCGCGATCGCCGCGCGTGACCCCGACGCCGCCGCCTACGCCATGCGCCGGTCATGGCCTCACGGCCCCGCGCGATCGTCGCTTCGTCGTCCATCGTGACGTGAGGTCCCTTCTAGCGTCTTCGCGAACCTGTTGACATCGATCGCAACGCTGCTGCATGCTGACGACCACTCGGATCGTATAGGAAAGGTGACGGATGCTAGCCATCCTGCGTGCGGGAGCGGCGCGCCGCCGAGCTGGCCGTCCCGGTCCCCCAGCTGTTCGGTGAGATCAAGGAACTCGGGTACTCGCGCAGCCTCAACCTGCTCTACCGCTACATCACTCAAGGCCGGGCCGAGGGCGATCGGCCCGTCGTCACGCCGCGCCGTCTTGCTCGGCTCCTACTCACCCGCCCCGGCAGGCTGCGTGAGGCCGACACCACGTTGCTGCAGGAACTCGTGGTACGTGCCCCCGAACTGGCCGAGCTCGCCCGCCTGGTCCGTGCCTTCGCTGAACTCCTCGCCCCGGTCGCAGGCAACGACGCCAAGCTCGCCGCCTGGCTCACCGACGCCCGGGCCGCTGACCGGCCCCACCTGCACGGCTTCGCCAACGGCCTCGAGCTCGACCGCGAGGCTGTAACGCCGGCATCACCTTGCCCCATCACAACGGCCGAACCGAAGGCGTCAACACGTGAACGAAGAGAGTCATGCGGCAGATGCACGGCCGGGCCGGGTTCGACCTCCTGCGCCACCTTTCTGCTGCACTGAAAATAGCTGAGCGCCACCACCGATTACGGGACAGACCCGTTGATATTGGACAGACCCAGCCTGGATGGGCGGCAGAGGGGAGCGGGATCTGTTTACCTTCCCATGCCTTGGCGCTATCGACACGTTCTTGCGAGTGCTTGACGTGGTAGATCGACTACATGAAGTAATCACCTGCGAGTGAGCATCGGGGGGATGTATGAGATCGCGAGCAGGGTGGGTGTCGGTCACGCTAGTCGTCGGGACGCTGGTTATGGGCTCAGCCAGAGCGGCATTGGCGGGGACGCCCGGCTGGAACGATGCTTACGGTGACGGGCGGGTGATCGTGCCGGCCGATCGGTCGTCGATCAAGGTGTGCGACGCCAAGGTGGACAACCTGGCCTACAAGGCTGTCTGGCACAACGACAATCCCATCGATGCGCGAAAGCCGTTCGAGGTGCGGGCGCCGCAGGGCGGTTGCGCGACCGACAGTTCCCTGTTCGGATCGGTGAAGGTCTTCAAGCTCTGTCAGGGGCAGGTCGGTACGGACATGCGCGTGAAGTGGGGCGCCTGCAGGGCGGCGGTGTGGCCGGGCGGTCGTTGACCGACCCACATGATGAGCGCCGAGGCGATGTGATGGCGGCCGGAGGTTCGGAATCACGTGCCTCCGCTGCCGCCTCCGAGGGTCTGCTGGATCTCGCCTTGCTTCTGTTCGACCACGGTTTTGATCAGGGTGGCCAAGCCCAGCGCGACGCCGGCGATGATGGCCGTGATGATGACCCACTCGACGGCTGAGGCTCCGCGGGTGGGGGCCATTCGCGCGCGTTGTATCCGAACGGCGAGGCATGCTCGCAGGTAGATGACCCAGGGGTGGTTCACGCCGCCTCAACATTCATCGAGCAGGACAGATGTGACTGACGGCGATCTGGAAGCTGCCTCGCGGTCGCCGCCAATCGGGTGCCGATTACTACTTGCAATAGCTCGCGCACGTATTGTTGCCGATGGTGTCGGTGCGCGAGGCGGAATCGCTGCGGAAACTGGAACTCCCCTCAGTTGATCACTGCAGCGGTGCCTCCCGGTTCGCCGTATTGCCTCGCTCAACCAGTGCCGCCGTGCTGCCGAGGAAGCCCCGGCCGCTCAGGCGTGCGTCGTGCCGCTTCAACTCGCCGCCGGGGTGGCCGGCCCCGCCTCCTGGATGGCGGCCTCCTCCTGGATGGCAGCCGGACCCGTCCTGGCCTCCGCCTCCGGCGGGCTGGCAGTTCTGGGTGGCCGACGCCCCACCCGCTCACGCACCCGTTCCGCCGCCTGCTCCTGCTGGGACGAACGGCCGCCACGCCATGCCGGTCCGTGAGGCTCCCGTAGTTTCGGTTCCGGAACGTTCCGGCGGCGGGCTGTTCGGCGGCAAGAAGCGGCTGGAAGCGGAGAACGCCCAGCTACGGGAGTGGGTTGAGCGGCTCGGCGGCCTGGACGCGATGCAGATCACCGCCGCGACGGAGCAACTGCGCGCGGAGCAGGCCCGGTTGCAGGCGGCGATCCAGGACGCCGATCACCGGCTGCGGGAGATCGAAGCGCAGATCGTGCAGCGCGTCCGAACGCCTCGGCGCCGACCTCGCTTGGCGTGCCAGTTCATGGGCGCCTGGCGGACCCACGGTCGCAGGTCTCACGGCTGATGCCCAGATGTGGGCCGAGCCTGACAGGTACAGCGCGACGGCGTCGGCCTTGAATTCAGGCGGGTAGGCGTTGATGCCACCAGGAACTCCTTGGTCTCCATGATCTGGTACTCAAGGTGTTCACATGTCGGAGACCTGGACGCCGGACGCGAGCGTAACGGCAGTCCTCATTCGATGCCACCCTGGATGCTCCGGCTGGCGGAGCGTTGATGCGGCCCGCAGATGGCGCATGGGCCGGCCCTCCATGCCAAGGGAATCAGCCTCGTCTATGTCTGCCATCAGGGATTGATGGCCCTCGTATGCGTTGACTTCCGTCGATTTCATTCATAAATATGTGCAGGCAGTCCGTGGTCGGGGCCACGGGTACCCTCTGGAGGTCTCTGGTGGTCAATCGCATGCGTGCCGGCATCGTCGGCGTCGGTTTCATGGGAACGGTGCACGCTCGGGCCATCCGGCGCGCGGGCGGTGTCGTGGTCCGGGCCGTCGGCTCGACACCGGAGTCTTCCCGGAACGCCGCCGAGCGCCTCCGTCCGGAAGTCTTTACGGAAACGGTCGAGGAGCTGCTGAGCGCCGATGACATCGACGTCGTGCACATCTGCGCACCGAACGCGACCCATGCGCGGCTGGCGCGCGCGGCCATCGCCGCCGGCAAGCACGTCGTGTGCGAGAAGCCGCTCGCAGTGAACCCGTACGAGGCTGAGGAACTCGTGCAGCTCGCCGTCGATGCCGGTGTCACGGCCACCGTCCCGTTCGTCTACCGCTTCTATCCGACGGTCCGGGAGGCTCGTGCCCGCGTCGCGGACGGCACTGCCGGGCCAGTACGTCTGCTGCACGGCTCGTACCTTCAGGACTGGCTCGCCGAGGACAGCGACGACAACTGGCGGGTGGACCCCGCGGCCGGCGGGCCGTCCCGCGCCTTCGCCGACATCGGTGTCCACTGGTGCGACTTGGTGGAGTTCGTCAGCGGGCACCGCATCGTGCGCGTGGCGGCCCAGACGATGATCGCGGTACCTGCCCGCGGCGGGCGGAGAGTGGAGACTGAGGACGCGGCAGTCGTGCTTTTCGAGACCGACGGGGGAGCGGTAGGCAATGTCACCGTCAGCCAGGTCACCCCGGGCAGGAAGAACCGGCTGTGGTTCTCCGTGGACGGTGCGAAAGAGAGCCTGACTTTCGACCAGGAGAACCCCGAGACGCTGTGGATCGGCGGCCGGGAGATCAATCGGCAGCTGCTGCGCGGCACCAGCGAGTCCCTGGTCGCCGCGCGGTACACCGCCGTGCCCGCCGGACATCCCCAGGGTTACCAGGACTGCTTCGACGCCTTCGTCGCCGATGCCTACGCGGCAGTGGACGGCGTCGAGCCGGACGGCCTGCCAACCTTCGCCGACGGATTGCGCGCGGCACAGGTGACCGCCGCGGTCCTGGAAGCCGCGCAGAAGCAGACTTGGGTGGAGGTGGCCTCGTGCTGAGTGGACGGTTGACGGTCGGCGACCGGGCGCCGCTGTTCGAGCTGCCCGACACCGCGGGAGCACCTGTGTGCCTCAGCCCGGAGCGGTCCGTCGCGACCGTCGTCGTTTTCACCGCCAACGGCTGCCCGTTCGCCCACGCCTGGCACGACCGAATCCAGCAGGTCGCCCGCGACTACGCGAACCGGGACGTCACGGTGCTGCAGGTGGTGAGCAACGACGAGACCGACCATCCGGAGGACTCGATCGCGGCCATGCGTGAGAGGGTCGCCGCCGGCGAGCTCGCCGGCCCCTTCCTGCGAGACACCGACCAGTGGGTAGCCCAGGCGTATGGTGCGACGGCGACCCCCGAGATCTTCGTGATCGACCGTATGGGCCTCGTCCGCTACCACGGCGCACCTGATGGCGACCTCGACGACCCGGCCCAGAACGCCGGGTGGCTGCGTGAGGCGCTCGACGACGTCCTGTCCGGCCGTGAGGTGGCCCGGCCGCTGACCTCTCCGGCGGGCTGTTCCATCAAGTGGCGCGTGGAGCTGCTGTGGTGGGATGGCTGCCCGACGCACGAGCACGCCGCCGAGATGCTCCGGGGGACGCTCGCCGAGCTCGGCCGGGGCGACGTGCACGTCGCTGAGCGGCAGGTGACCTCGCGTGAGGAGGCCGAGCGGCTCGGGTTTCCCGGCTCGCCCACCTTCCAGGTGGGGCGGCGCGACGTCTTCCCCGGCGACGCCCCACCCGCCCTCACCTGTCGCGTCTACGAGCGGGCCGACGGGCGTCCCTCGCCGCTGCCGGATCCCGCCGACCTGGCCGCACGGCTGCGCGGCGTACTGGCCCGTCCGTGGGACCTCCCGGGCTGGGTCGATCCGCGCAAGCCCTCAAATCGGTAGGAGTTGTCATGGCATGCCGCACATGTCCTGAGAAAGCGCCCACCACCCCCGGATACAGATCGACCGCCGAGGAGGCGTACGTATGACCGCTCACCCGACCGTTTTGATCGTCGGCAGCGGCCCGACGGGGGCGACCTACGCGCGGGTGCTGCTGGAGCAGGTCCCGCCGGCGACCGTTCTCATGGTCGAGGCCGGTCCGATGATCACCTCGCCGCCCGGTATGAACGTGAAGAACATTCCCTCGGCCGACGAGCAGGCGGCCGCGCGGCTGGCTTCGCAGGGGCGGGCCGGCGAGGCGGGCGTGTCGGGTATCCCGGGTGGTGTCGTCGTGGAGGGGACGATCACCGCGCGGCAGGGCACGCACCTCATCGGCCGCGCGGCCGAGGGCTCGCCCGGAATGCCGGCGGCGGCCGTCGCCACCTGTGTGGGCGGGCAGGGGGCGCATTGGACCTGCGCGACGCCCAGGCCCGCGGGAAGTGAGCGAATCACCTTCGTCGACGAGGCCGAGTGGGACGAGCACGTCGCTACCGCGGAGGGGCTGCTGCACGTCAACAAGGCCGCCTTCGGCGACTCGCCTCAGGCCGCGGCGATCCTCGAGTGTGTGCGCGAGGAGTTCGCAGCCGATGGGATCGCGGTCCGCCCGCTGCCGGTGGCGGCGGATCCTCGGCCTGACGGAACTCTGCGGTGGAGCGGCACCGACGTCGTCCTCTGCCCCGTCCTTGACGACCCGCGTTTCACGCTGCGGCCGGAAACCCTGTGCGTACGGCTGGTCCGCGACGGTGACCGTGTCGTCGGTGCCGTCCTCAGGGACCTGGGCAGCGGCGTCGAGGAGGAGGTGCGCGCCGACGCCGTCGTCGTGGCGGCCGACGCGATCCGCACTCCCCAGCTGTTGTGGGCGTCGGGCATCCGGCCGGCGGCCCTGGGGCGCTATCTCACCGAGCATCCGCTGGTCTTCGGCGTGGTGGCGGTCCGCGAAGGACTCCTGCCGTCGCAGCAGGGGGTTGCGACACCGGTGGATCCGATCCGCGCCGTCGTCTCCATCGGCTACGACGAGGAGCGGCACCCGTACCACGCGCAGCTGATGTATTCGCCCGTCTGCCCGGTGCCGTTGCCGGAGGACAGCCCGCATCGTGACAACCCCGCGGGTTACGTGGGCATGGGCTGGGGGGTGCGCAAGTGGCCGCGGCCCGAGGACCGGCTCTTCTTCGACGACGAGCAGCCCGACGAGAACGGACTGCCGAGCATCCGCATCGCCTACGAGCTCACCGAGCGCGAGCACGCGGAGCTCGAGCGGGCCCGCGCCCACCAGGCACGCGCCGCAGCGGCGCTGGGCGAGTTCGTGACGGGGACACCGGTGCTGATGCCCGCCGGGAGCTCCCTCCATTACATGGGCACCGTGCGCATGGGCCCCGCCGACGACGGCACGTGCGTGTGCGACCCCTGGTCGCGTGTGTGGGGCCTGTCCGGGCTGGTGCTGGCGGGCAACGGCCTCATTCCGACGGCGAACTCCTGCAACCCGACGTTGACCAGCGTCGCCCTGGCTGTCCGCGGCGCCCGGGCGCTCGCGGCCGAGTTGCGGGATGCCCGCGCCGTCGGGGCACGGCCGTGAGCATGTTGGAGGAGCCGCCCGCCCTGACCGCTGAGCTGGAGTGCGGCTGACAGCCGTGGAAACAGAGGCGCGGCACAGCTTCGTCCGCACTGCTCGGTGAAGCCGCAGGTCGCGCCATCGCCGTCGCCTCTGAACTCTTGATCACGACAGTGGACTTGTCCCGCCTACCGGCCTGCCGGGGTCCTGGTTCTCGACCCTCACAGGGCCGGTGGCATGCCCGCCGGGCCGAGCGTACGGTCGCTGATGGGTAATTGTGCATGTTTCCCGCTAAACTTGACCGACGGTCGGGGTCGTCTCCTTTGAAGAGCGTGCCCGTCGGCTCGGCGCAGCGCCGCTAGCCGCGCACCCTGCCGCCGTCGGTGACCCCTCCCGTGGGTCGAGAAGGTGACTTCTCCCTGTGAATCCTCGTCTCGGGGCGGCGAACGGCCGTCCGGCTCGGCTGCGCCTGCTCTTCGTCGCGCAGATCGTCATCACCCTGCTCACCGCGCTCGACCAGACCATCGTCGCGACCGCGTTGCCCACCATCGTCGCCGACCTGGGCGGAGAACGGCAGACGGCATGGGTCTTCACCGCCTACACACTGGCGATGACCGTGGCGATGCCCGTCTTCGGACGTCTCGGCGACCTCCGTGGCCGCCGAGCGCTCTATCTCGCCTGCGTCGCCGGTTTCGTGCTCGCCTCCGTGCTGTGTGGCTTCGCGGCCGGCTTCTTCTCGCTGATCGCACTGAGGTTCGCCCAGGGGATCGGAGGGGGCGGGATCGTGGTGCTGGGCCAGGCGGTCGTCGCCGACGCCGTCCCCGCCCGGGACCGGGGCCGGTTCCTCGCGCCGATCGGCGCGGTTTTCGCGGTCGCGAGCGTCGTGGCGCCGCTGCTCGGCGGGGCGCTGACCGACACGGTGGGCTGGCGCTGGATCTTCTGGGTCAACGCGCCGCTGGGCGGGCTCGCTCTCCTCCTGGCCTTCCGGTCCGTCCCCCGGATCGTCCCAGGACGAACAGGGGACAGGTTCGACAGCGTCGGAGCGGTCCTGCTGGCCGTCTGGGCGACGGGTGTCGTCCTCGTCGCCGCGTGGGGCGGATCCACCTACCCCTGGTCGTCCCCGGTCATCCTGAGTACGACCGGCCTCGTGCTTGTGGCCTTCGGGCTGTTCGTGCACCGGTGCCGCCGGCATCCGCATCCGATCATCCCGATTTCGATCTTCCGGAACCGGACCGTCGTGATCAGCAGCGTGCTGGCGTTCGTCGTCGGCGCCGGTGTCTTCGGCCTGGTCGGTTACGTGCCCGGCGTGATGCAGGCGGCGTTCGGTCTGTCCGCCACGCCCGCCGGAACGCTGATACTGCCCCTGGTTCTCGGTCTCATGGCGACGAGCCTGCTGGCCGGACACCGGATGGCACGCACCGGTCGCTACCGCGACTTTCCGCTGCTCGGCTGTACGATCGCCGCCGCCGGCATGCTGGGTCTGGCCGCCGTCCGGACAAGCACCCCTGTTCTCCTCGTCGCGGTCTGGATCGGGGTGGTCGGCCTCGGCGTCGGCTGCTTCATGCAGATCAGCACCGTGGCGGTGCAGGATGCCGTCCCGGACCGGGTCGTCGGCACCGCGACCTCCACCGTCGCCCTCGTTCGGGAGGTCGGGGTGTCCATCGGAGCGGCCGCGCTGGGCGGCCTGCTGAGTGCCCGCCTCCTGAGCGGCCTGGGCGACCGGCGGTACCTGGCGGGGCTGTCGCCGGTGCAGTTGCGGACACTGTCTCCCGCCCTGAGACATGCCTATGCCGAGATTTACCTGGCGGCCCTCACGCCCCTGCTCCTGGGGCTGGTGCTGCTGTTCGTGGTGGCTCTCGCGGTGTCGCTGTTCCTCCCGGATCGCCGGCTGAGCGGTGGCGCTCGGACGACCGGGCAGGGACGGAACGAAGCGGTCGGCCACCAGGTCGCGTCGCACGAGGGCGGGTGACCGGGGTGACGCGATTCCCGTGGCATCGGCACGGTTGATACCCGCTATCAGCAGGTACGTGGCCGCACCGCGTTGACCAGTTATGTTGAAAATCGGCAGAATTGCCACATTCGACGGCGTGCGCTGTGATCCCCCCTCTCACCGAATGGAGCGGCATGACCAGGTCCTTTCCCAACGCTGTCGACGTGGCGATCGTCGGCAGCGGGCCAACAGGCGCGGCGTACGCCCGGATCCTGAGCGAGCAGGCTCCCCAAGCCGCCGTCGCCGTTTTCGAGTCAGGGCCGGTGCTCACCGACCCGCCCGGCATGCACGTGAAGAACATCGCCGACCCTGTGGTGAGGGTCGCCGCCCAGCGCAGCTCCGAGGGGTTGCGGCCGCACACGCAGAGCCCGGAGGGGCACTACCCCGACCCCTCGCGGCGGGTGGTGCGCCCAGGCACGCACCTGCTGCCTGACGGCTACCGGCAGCCGGGTGAGGACGGCCTGCCAGCGCTGGCGATGTCGACCAACGTCGGAGGCATGGGCGCCCACTGGACCGCCGCGTGCCCGCGACCCGGAGGCGCGGAGCGCATCGCGTTCCTGCCGGACCTCGACGAGCTGCTCGACGAGGCCGAGCGGCTCCTCGGCGTCGACCGGCACCCGTTCGACGACGCTCCTTACGCCGATGTGGTGCGGGCGCGGCTGGGAACGGAGTTCGACCCTAGCCGGCCCGAAGAACGGCGCGTCCGGCCGATGCCCCTCGCCGTCCGGCGACGGGCGGACGGCGCCCTTGCCTGGAGCGGCTCCGATGTCGTGTTCGGTGACGCGACGAGGAACAACCCGAACTTCCTGCTGTTCGCCGACGCGCAGGTGCGCCGCGTGCTCGTCGAGGACGGCAGGGCCGTCGGCGTGATCGTCCGGGACCGGATCGATGGCAGCGAGCGAGAGGTGCGTGCGCGGTTCGTCGTCGTCGCGGCCGATGCCTTGCGCACCCCGCAGCTGCTGTACGCCTCGGGGGTGCGCCCTCCGGCGCTGGGCCGGTATCTCAACGACCAGCCGCAGATGATCTTCGCCGTACGGCTCCGCGACGTCAGCCGCCAGCCGGAGGCGGAGCACAGCCCGCGGGGAGACACCGCGATCGCCGAGGAGAGCGGCGTCTCCTGGGTCCCCTACATCGACGAAGAGCCCTTCCACGGCCAGGTCATGCAGCTCGACGCGTCCCCGATCCCGCTGCTGGACGAGGACGAGCCCGCTCCGGGCACGATCGTGGGGCTCGGCTGGTTCTGCGGAAAGGACCTGCAGGAGTCCGACCGCATCGAGTTCGACGACTCCGCGACCGACGACTACGGCATGCCGAAGCCACGGATCCATTACACGCTCACCCCGCGCGACCACGAGACCCTGGGGCGGGCGCGGGCGGCCATCCTGCGAGCCGCACGCGCGCTGGGCGACTTCATCGGCGACGAGCCGATGGTCCTCTCGCCCGGGGCGTCGCTGCACTACCAGGGCACGACCCGGATGGGCCCGGTCGACGACGACACCTCGGTATGCGCGCCCAACAGCGAGGTGTGGGGTGTGTCCGGCCTCTACGTGGCCGGCAACAACGTCATCCCGACCCCGATCGCCTGCAACCCGACCCTCACGTCGGTGGCCCTGGCGGTCGGCGGAGCCCGGGACATCGCGGCACGGCTCGCCGCCGAGACCGAGGACACGAAGGACACGAAGGACACGGCCGCGTCGACGGCCACGATCGGAGGGTGGTGACCGTGCTGGAGGTCCCCATGATCCAGACCCGGGGGTTCCGCAACCGGGCGGCCGGAGACGGCTTCGAGGTGCGGCTGCGGCTGCCGTACTACCGGGGCCTGTGGACCAACCTGATAGAGGGCGCGACGATCACCGTTGACGGTGAGCGCTTCGCTCCCGGCGACATCGGCTGGAGCATCGGCGGTGTGCGGTACTCACCGGCCGAGTTGCGCGCCTCTGAGACCGCCCGCTGGCCTGTGGACGTTCCCGCGATCCTCGCGGTCCCGCGCCCGCGGCCACTGTCGATCGGCTTCCACACCGTGGCCGCGGAACTGCGGCTGCGCATGTCGTACATCCCGGAGGAGCTCCAGCCGACGGTCTGGAGCGAGGAACGCAGGTTGGTGATCACGCGATGACGGAGCCCCGGTTCGAGTACGGCGTCTCGCTCTACAGCTACACGGGCGAGTACGGCGTGACGATGACACTCGACGACTGTGTCGAGGACGTCGCCGACCTCGGTGCGACCGGCCTGGAGATCCTCGGCGAGGCCCACGTTCAGGACTACCCGAACCCGCCCGCGGCCTGGATCGACGCCTGGTTCGCCCGGCTTGAGCGGCAGGGCCTCACGCCGACGTGCTACGGCTCCTGGGTGGACACCCGCCGGTTCGAGGGCCGTCCCATGACCGTGGACGAGGCCGTCTGGCAACTGGAGATAGACATCCGGCTGGCCGCGACGCTCGGCTTCCGCTTCGTACGCCCCAAGCTCGGGGTCGTCACCTCGGACCTGGAACCCGATCCGGTCTGGGAGCCCGCCACCGAGCGGGTGCTCGACCTCGCGGCGGAGAAGGGGATCGTCATCTGTCCGGAGATCCACTGGCCGTCCGTCATCAGGTCGAAGGTGGTCGACGACTACCTCGCCTTCATCGAGCGCACCGGTACCGAGCACTTCGGGCTGCTCATGGACACCGGCGTCTTCCAGACTCGGATGCACCACCGCCGCGGAGGTGTCGCGAGCCGGCTCGGCGAAGGCTCGGCGCGTCCGCCGGAGGTGCCGGTCGTACCGGTGTCCGACCTCGAGGACGTGCTCGACCACGTCGTCCACGTGCAGGCGAAGTTCTACGAGATCGACGACGACCTGAGGGACCAGTACATCCCATGGGCGGAATTCCTGGAGATCATCGTGCGCCGCGGGTGGTCGGGCTACCTCTCCAGTGAGTACGAGGGCGACTACGGCGTCGGCCGCGCGGCCGATCAACTC
>NZ_JADBGC010000043.1:12122-46966 GCF_014892245.1 Microbispora sitophila
GCACGCCCTCATCCGGCGTCTCGTCACCCCGGCCTGATCGGGTGTATCACGAAGGGAACCGCAATGTCGCGCCCGATCACCCTGTTCACCGGCCAGTGGGCCGACCTGCCGTTCGAGGAAGTGGCCCGGCTCGCCTCCTCCTGGGGGTACGACGGCCTCGAGATCGCCTGCTGGGGTGACCACCTCGACCCCAACCGCGGCGCCGTCGACGACGCCTACCTCGACGAGAAGCGCGCCGTGCTCGACAAGTACGGCCTCAAGGTCTACGCGATCTCCAATCACCTCAAGGGACAGGCGGTCTGCGACGACCCGATCGACCAGCGGCACCGCGCCATGCTCCCGGACGCGATCTGGGGCGACGGCGACCCCGAGGGAGTCCGGCAGCGCGCGGCGGAGGAGATGAAGAACACCGCCCGCACCGCCGCCAGGCTCGGCGTGGACACCGTCGTCGGGTTCACCGGCTCGTCGATCTGGAAGTACGTGGCGATGTTCCCGCCGGTCTCGCAGGAGCTCACCGACGCCGGCTACCAGGACTTCGCCGACCGGTGGAACCCGATCCTCGACGTTTTCGACGAGGTCGGCGTGCGCTTCGCGCACGAGGTCCACCCGTCGGAGATCGCCTACGACTACTGGACGACGAAGCGGGCGCTGGAGGCCGTCGGGCACCGGCCGGCGTTCGGGCTGAACTGGGACCCGTCGCACTTCATGTGGCAGGACCTGGACCCGGTCGGGTTCATCCTGGAGTTCGCCGACCGCATTTACCACGTGGACTGCAAAGACGTGAAGCTCAACGTGGGCGACGGCCGCAACGGCCGGCTCGGCTCGCACCTGGCCTGGGCGGACCTGCGCCGCGGCTGGGACTTCGTGTCCACCGGGCATGGCGACGTCCCATGGGAGAAGTGTTTCCGCGCGCTCAACAGCATCGGCTACTCCGGCCCGATCTCGATCGAGTGGGAGGACGCCGGCATGGACCGGCTCGTGGGCGCTCCGGACGCGCTCGCGTTCGTGCGCGGCAAGCTCTTCGATGCCCCTGAGGCCGCCTTCGACGCCGCCTTCGCGCGGAAGGAGGACTGACGGTGACCAACGCCGCACGTCCGCCGCTGCGCGTGGCGATGATCGGCCATGGGTTCATGGGAGCCGCGCACTCGCACGCCTGGCGGACCGCGCACCGCTTCTTCGACCTGCCGCGCCGGATCGAGATGGTGGCCGTCGCCGGCCGCAACCCGGAGACGCTGCGCGAGGCCGCCGACCGCTACGGCTGGTCAGAATGCGATACGGACTGGCGGCACGTCGTGGAACGTGACGACATCGATCTCGTCGACGTCGTCACGCCCGGTTCGGCGCACATGGAGGTGGCCGTCGCCGCGCTCGACGCAGGCAAGCACGTCCTGTGCGAGAAGCCGCTGGCCAACACCGTCGCGGAGGCCGGGGCCATGGCGGAGGCCGCGGCGAAGGCCCGGGAGCGCGGGGTGTTCGCGATGGTCGGCTTCACCTACCGCCGGGTGCCGGCCGTCCAGCTTGCGCGGGAACTGGTCGAGTCAGGCGAGATCGGCCGCATCCGGCAGACCCGGGCGGTGTACCTGCAGGACTGGCTCAGCGACGAGAACGCGCCGCTGACCTGGCGCCTGGACCGCTCAGCCGCCGGGTCCGGCGCGCTCGGCGACATCGGCGCCCACATCGTGGACGCGATCCAGTACGTGACCGGCCAGGAGCTCACCGGTGTGAGCGGAATGACCCGGACCTTCGTGACCGAGCGGCCCATGCTGGAGGAATCGGTCGGCCTCTCCGGCCGTGCCTCCGACAGCCGGCGTGGGCCGGTGACCGTCGACGACGCCGCGGTCTTCTTCGGCACGCTGAGTGGCGGCGGCCTGGCCACCTTCGAGGCGACCCGGATGGCCCCCGGGCGGAAGAACGCGCTGCGATTCGAGATCAGCGGCACGACCGGGGCCCTCGCCTTCGACCTCGAGGACCTCAACACCCTGCAGGTCTTCTCCTTCGCGGACGGCAACACCGCCGGCTTCCGCCGGGTGCTGGTCACCGAGCCGGAGCATCCGTACGTCGCGGCGTGGTGGCCGCCCGGCCACATGCTGGGGTACGAGCACGGCTTCACCCACCAGGTGCGCGACCTGGTGGCGGCCATCGACGCCGGCGAGCAGCCCCGCCCGTCCTTCGAAGAGGGACTCCAGGTGCAGCGGGTGCTGGAAGCGGTGGAGCGCAGCGCGGCCGCCGACGCCCGCTGGACCCCGCTCACCTGAGCGGACCCGCCGACAGCCGGCCGCGCCCGGCGAAGACGACAGAGAAAGAGCAATCATCATGGCCTGGACGAAGTGGTCCTACATGGATCACTGGGTGACGGAGACGCCGCAGGGGCCGCAGCCCCCGTCGTTCAACCGCGCCTACATGGACCGCTACATCAAGCAACTGTCGGCCCTCGGCTTCAAGGGCTTCGACACCTTCTTCTTCTACCTGCCCATGCTCGAGGGCATGTACGGCTCGGTGAAGGCCTTCGAGCACTTCCTGCAGGACAACGGCTTCGAGAAGATCACGGGGATCTTCTCCGCCTATCCGTACGCGACGAAGTACACCGCGCCGCACGTCCCGGAGACCCACGACCGGATCGTCGCCGACTGCATGGCGACGGTGCGAGCCGTCGAAGGGTTGTCGGTCGAGAACTTCATCGTGATGCCGTCAAGCACATATTTCCAGGTGGAGCCGGTGACGGACGAGAAGATCAAGATCATGGCCGACCTCTGGAACCGGGTCGGGCAGATGACGCTCGAGCACGGCATGCGGACGACGTGCCACTTCGAGTTCTGGGGTGCGATCCGCACGCGGGAACAGCTCGACCTCTTCTTCCGGTACACCGATCCCCGCTATGTCTACTTCTTCTGCGACACGGCGCAGCACACGATCGCCGGCGTGGACCCGTTGCAGATGTTCCGCGACTACCGCGACCGGTGCACCGGCTTCCACTTCAAGGACACCCACACCGTCGACGAGCACGAGGCGTACCGTACGCCTCCGGACCCGGAGCTGATGGCGCCGAACGTGACCCGCTGGTTCTATGAGATGGGCACAGAGGGCGGCCTGGTCGACTTCCCCGCGCTCATGCGGGAGATCGTGACCTCCGGGTATGACGGCTGGCTCACGGTGGAGCACGACAAGGCCGAACTGGGCGGGGGCAGCTACGCCGAGGCCACGTGCGTGGCCAAGTGGTACATCGACAACGTCCTCGCGGAGGCGCAGGCCGAGGCTGAGGCGCAGCTGGAGGCCGGGCGATGAGGGACACGCTGCGGTGGGCCTACGCCCTCAACCAGTGGAACATTCGCATGGACGTCTTCGTCCGGCACGAAGACCAGCGCCGGGCGCTGAAGACGCTGTCCGCGCTCGGATTCGACCACATCGAGCTGGCCGCGGGCTCGGGCAGGTGGGACAACCTCGGCCGTCCCGAGGTCATCGAGATCAACCACGGAAGCCCCGAAGGATTCCTTGCGTTTCTGCGCTCCTGCTCCGTGAACGGCGTCTCGAGCATGTTCTGGGACCCGGGCCAGCCGGTCGAGGAGGAGGGCTGGGCGTTCCGCTCGACCCGCAACCGCGACGATCACGCGGCCATCGTCGAGTCCGCGAAGCCGTTCGTCGACTTCCTCGCCGCGATCGGCGCCGAGCAGCTCGTCGCCCGCCCCGTCGGGTCGGCCTGGATGCAGCCCCCGCTCGGCCGCGACGACATCGCGGCCATCGGGGAGGTGTGGAACAGCGTGGGCAAGGTCGCCGCAGCCGCCGGCGTGGGGCTGGCCCTGCACTACGACTGCCTGAACGCCGTGCATACCGCCGACGAGCTGCGCCGGCTGCTCGACGCGACCGACCCGGAGCTCGTCGGGCTCGCGCTCGACACCGCGGAGCTGACGATCGGCGGCATCGATCCGGTGGCCTTCTACGAGGAGCGGCACGAGCGGGTCACCCACGTGCACCTCAAGGACACCCGCTACGCCGACACCGGCGAGGAGTACCGCATGCCCGGCGCCGAGACCACGATGCTGCGCGGCGGAGCCGGCCGGCGCATCGAGCGCTGGTTCTTCGAGCTCGGCACCGAAGGCGGCCTCGTCGACGTCAAGGCGTTCGTCGCCGCTCTGCGGCGGCACGGCTACCCGGGATGGGTCGTGGTCGAGAGCGACCACGGCGGCAATCCCGCCGAGCTGGCCATGCTCAACAGCTGGTATCTGCAGCACGAGCTGTCGGTGGCGCGCACGTGACCGCCGATCAACTCGCTCTGCGCAGCGAAACGCCGGAGCGGCGCATCAAGTGGAGCTACATGGACCACTGGCGTTCCAACGGCCCCGCCGGGCCTGTCGACCAGTGGCATTCCCACCGCACGATGTCGTCCTTTCTGAAGCAGATCAAGGCGGTCGGCTTCGATGCCATCGACACCTTCGACTTCCGTCTGTGGCAGATGTACGGCGACTACGGCGGCCCGGCCAAATACCAGGAGATGGTCCAGGACCACGGCCTGGAGCGAATCGTCAACATCTTCCACGCCGCCGACTACGACCTGCGCAACTACGCGCCCCACGTGCCGGAAACGCACGAGAACATTCTCGAGGACTTCCGCGTGACCATGGGGCACTGGTCGAGCATCGAGCTGGACAACATCATCGTGATGCCGGCGACGCTCTACTACGACATGGAGCCCGTCACCGAGGACAAGCTCAAGATCAGCGCCGAGCTGTGGAACAAGGTCGGCGAGATCACCGCCGGCTACGGCGTGAAGCTGACCTGCCACCACGAATTCTTCTGCGGTATCCAAAGCGAGCCGGACATCGAAGTCTTCTACTCCTACACCGACCCCAGGTACGTCTCCCTCTTCGTCGACACCGCGCAGCACTGCATCGCCTCGGTCGATCCCGTGGCCCTGTATCGCCGGCACGCGCATCGGGTGAGCGGCTTCCACTTCAAGGACACCCGCAACGTCGCCGCCGGCGATGATCACCGTCATCGCCCGGATTCCGAGATCATGGCGCCGACGACGGGCAAGTGGTTCTACGAGATGGGCACTCCGCACGGCCTGGTCGACTTCGAGGCGATGATGACCGCGGTCCGGGACAACGACTACCGGGGCTGGATCAGCGTGGAGCACGACAAGGCGAACAAGGACGGTGGCGACTACGCCGAGAGCACTGCGATCGCCCGCTGGTACGCGGTGAACGTCCTCGAGAAGATCTACCGGTAGGGGGCCGGACGTGACCGACATCAGGTGGGGTTATGCCCTGAACCAGTGGAAGCCGCAGTTCGACGACTTCGTCCGCCGGGAACAGCACGAGCGGGCGCTGAAGACGGTGTCGATCGCCGGGTTCGAGGGAGTCGAGCTGACGGCCGGCACCGGGCGGTGGGAGCCGCTGGGCAATCCGCAGCAGCTGATCGCGAACTTCGGCTCGCTCACCGGTTTCCGTGAGTTCCTCTCGGGCTGTGGCATCGCGGCGGTGTCCAGCTGGTTCTACGATCCGCAGCAGCGGTCGATGGAGCATCTGACGCCTCCGTACTCGCCACTGGTCGCCGCGGACGTCACCGGCATCGTGACGCGGGCCGAATGGTTCGCCGGCGCTCTGGCACAGCTCGGCGGATCCGTCCTCGTCGTCCGCGCCGCCTCCGCCGGTGACGTCGGTCCGCTCGACGACGCGGCGCTGCGGCGGCTGGCGGACTGCTGGACGGCGGTCGGCCGGGCGACGCTCGCGCACGGCGTCCGTACGGCGCTGCACGTCGACTTCCTGTCCTCGCTTCGCCGGCCGGGAGCACTCGACCGGCTCCTCGGCCTCGCGGATCCGGCCGCCGTCGGCCTGGCCGTCGACACCGCCGAGCTGACCGTCGCGGGCCTCGACCCGGTCGAGGTCATCCGCCGCCACCCCGGCCGCGTCTGGCACGTCCAGTACAAGGACGCGCTCGCCGCCGACACGGACGAGGAGTACCTCCAGCCGCACGCCGAGTACTCCGTGCGGCAGCGAGGCGGTTCCCGGGAAATCCCGCGGTGGTTCGCCGAGCCCGGGGCCCACGGCGGCCTGGTGGACTTCGCCGCGGTGACGCGTGCGCTGCTCGACATCGGCTACGCCGGGTGGGTGGTGTTCGAGAGCGACCAAAGTCCGCATCCCGCCACGAGCGCGCTCCTCGGCGGCTACCTGCTGCAGCGCGAACTGCGCCCGATGACGGCCGCCGCTGTCGAAGCCGCGGCACGCTGACGGGGCCGGTCGACGGTGACCACCGCCGCGGAGCTATCGTGTTTTGCCCGGTGCACAGTCGGGGTGAGGACGCCCGGCGATCAGGCCGTCGCGGATAATCCCCCTCGGTGCGCGTCGACGCACCGGGCAAGCAGACGGACGCTCACGTGTCCCGCCTGTGTGCTCTCCGGCGGGACCTCTGATTCCCGTGCCGGAGAACCTGATGTCCCCATACGCCCCAGGTGGCCGTTGCCCCTTCACCGACCCGCAGCGGTTGTTCGCCGACCTCGCCGTGGCCCGCACCGCGGGCGGACCGCCGTGGTCGGACCCGTTCGAAGCGCGCGTGGTCGGCCGGTACGACGACATCGTGGCCGCGCTGCACGACCCGGAGACCTTCTCCTCGGCGCCCACCGTGCCGGAGTTCCCGTCTCCGTGGCGGGAGCGGTTCGCCGGGCGGTGCCGTCCCGCGGCACGCTGCTCGGCCTGGACAACCCCGATCACGACCGGCTGCGTGCGGCGGTCAACACGTTCTTCATGCCGCGCCGGCTGGCCCGGTACGAGCCGTGGATCCGGGAGCGGGCGCACCGGCTGGTCGACGGCTTCGCCCAGGACGGGCACACGAACCTGAAGACGTCGTTCGCGTTGCCGCTGCCGCTGCAGGTGATCAGCCACGTCGTCGGGCTGGACGCCGACCGGTGGGAGTGGATCGGGGCGGCGCTGGGGTTCTTCCTGGGCCCGCGGGACGTCCACCACCCGGGCACGCCGGAGGAGAAGGCCGAGCTGCTCATGCCTACGTTCTCGAGGTGATGGCCGAGCGCAAGCGCGAGCGGCGGGACGACCTGATCAGCAACGTCTGGGACGTGCGGGACGCGGGCAGGGTCGAGATGACCGACTTCGAGATGCTCTCGCTGTTCCCGGGGCTGATGCTGGCCGCCACGAGACGTCGTCGAACCTCATCTGCACGGGGCTGGCGCACCTGCTGGCCGACCCCGCGCGCTACGCGGCGGCGCAGCGGGACGAGGACACCCGCGCGGTCGCGCTGGAGGAGCTGTTCCGCTTCGAGTCGGCCGTCACCGGCATGAAGCGTCTGGTCACCCGGGACACCACGCTTGGCGGCGTGCGGCTGCGCGCCGGGGAGCAGGTTTTCCTGGCCTACGCCTCCGGCTCCCGCGACGTGAGCCGGTTCGCTAACCCCGACGAGATCGACCTCGGCCGGAGCTGGACGGTGCCGCACCTCGGCTTCGGCCAGGGGGTGCACACCTGCCTCGGCGCGCCGCTCGCCCGGTTGCTGCTGCGCGTCGAGCTGGGGGTCCTGCACGAGCGGCTGCCCGGCCTGCGGCTGGCCGCGCCGTACGAGGAGCTGGAGCGCACCGTCGTTTCCGAGGGCCGGGGCATGGTCGCGCTACCGCTGTCCTGGACGCCGGTCCCGGTGGCCGCGCGCGGGGCGGTGCAGGCCGAGCGCCGGGGGACCGACTGGCACCTGGTCTACCTCGGCCGCTCCATCGACCGGATGGCGTATGTCGAGGAGCTTGTCTCCCGGCACGGGGCGCGGGTCGAGGCGTGGCCGAGCCGGGACCGCGGACGGCTCGACCTCGACGCCGTTTGGTCCCGGCTGCCGGACCGCGAGGCCCTCGTCTACGCCTGCGGCCCCGAGAGCCTGCTGTCGGGGCTCGAGGACTCCGCCCAGCGGGCCGGGCGGGAGCACCGGCTTGTCGTCGAGCGATTCGCCCCGCGCGCGGCTCCGCACAAGCCGAACCGCGCGTTCGAGGTCGTCCTCGCACGGACCGGGACGGTCGTGACCGTGGCGGAGGACGGTCGTGACCGTGGCCGAGGACGACACCGTCCTCGACGCGGTGAACCGCGCCGGCGCGAACGTGCTGTCCGCCTGCAGAGAGGGAACCTGCGGCACCTGCGAGATTCGCGTCCTCGAAGGCGTCCCCGAGCACCGGGACATCCGTCCTCAGCCTCGAGGAACGCCTGGCCGGCGAAACGATGATGAGCTGCGTGTCCCGCTGCCGTGGACATCGACTGACCGTGGACCTGTAGCGGACATCCGTGCGGCGATCCTCCCGCTCCTCCCGGGTCCGGCAGGTCCTCGCGCAGGCTTGGGCCGCCGCCGCCCCCCCGGCGAGAGCGGGGACGGCCGGTCGGCGGAGACCCGTCCGGAGCGGAGAAAAGGGTCGTACAGAGGATTGACTTATGTTGATTTCATGCAGAATCCTGTCCATGGCGGTACATCGGCATACCGGCCCACAAGGATGTCCGCTTCGAGTGCGTGACAGCCGCATCCCGACGGCGGCACCTGTCCCAACCCCCCGATGAGAGGAACGGCGGATGAGTTTGACGATGGAAGTCCTGTTTCGGAATGACACCGGACGGGCACGGTTGCGCACGTCTATTGCCCGGTCGACGCGGACGGCGGTGACGTCGCGTGCCTGACATCGGCCTGCGTCAGCTCGGCGGTGAGGACAAGCTCCGGGCGCTGATCGTCACTGGTCACACCGATATCCACCACGACTGGCGGACGGTCTCGCCGATGCTCGCCGAGTTGCTGCGGGAGACCGGGTTGTTCGACGTCCGGATCACTGAGGAGTTCCGGGGCGCCGGGCCGGAGACGCTGGAGCCGTACGACCTCGTCGTCCTCAACTACTTCGGCCGCTTCGAGCCCTGGGGCCACGCACCTGAGCAGCGGTGGGGCACCCGCGCCGAGCAGGCGCTGTACGACCACGTCGCCTCCGGAAAGGGAGTCGTCGTCTACCACGCGTCCCTGCAGATGGGAGCCGGATGGGAGGACGACTTCGAGCGGATGGCCGGCGGCGTCATGCGTGAGCACTGCAGCCGCCGGGCTCCGATACCCGACTTCCGGCTGCATGTGGTCGCTCCGGAACACCCCGTCACGGCGGGCATGCCGGAGTTCGTGCCCCACTATGACGACGACCTCTACGTCAACCTGCAGTGGGCGCCGGGTGCGGAGGTCGAGGTGCTCGTGACGGGCTGGGACAACCCATTGCGCTACACGCAGGTGCCGGCGGAGTGGGACGCCCTGCCGGGGATGGGGCAGGAGCATGCCCTGGTGTGGACGAATCGCTACGGGCAGGGCCGGGTGTTCGCGACCGGACTCGGTCACGGGCCGGAGGCGATCTCCCACCCGTCGTTCCGGGGCCTGTTCGCCCGGGGCGCCGAATGGGCGGCTGCCGGCAAGGTGACCCTGGGGCTGCCCGACGGTTTCGGTGAGCCGGTTCCCGGCGGCGACTGGTGGCCGACGACGCTGGAGCCGATGGTCCGTGAGATGTACGAGCAGCGCAGGCAGGCCGCTGCCGGGACGCATGAAGGGACGGAGCAGTGACGGCCGAGGGGCTTGAGGAGCGGCTGGCCGCCCTGGAGGCACGTCTCACGGCCGCCGAGCGGGCCGCGATCCGGGCGCAGGACCGGGGAGACGTGGAGAACGTCTTCTCGCGCTACATGTACTACCACAACGCGTTCGAGGACGAGCGGATCGTCGACGAGCTGTGGGTGCGCCGTGGCACCGAGGGAGTCCGTTCCCAGTACAACGACGACGGCGTCTACACGGACTGGGACACGATCATGGCCTACCACAAGGGCCGGCCCCACCCCGTTGGGAAGCTGATCCTGCACTACACCACGACACCGGTCATCGAGGTCGCCGCCGACGGCACGACCGCCAAGGGACTGTGGGTCATGATGGGGCTGGAATCGGGCTTGACCGAGCCGGCGGAGGCGGAGCATATCCCGCCGTTCTTCTTCGCGAAAGAAGACGTCGACGGGCGCAAGGTCTGGGCGCATTGGGTCTGGTGCAAATACGGCGTCGACTTCCTCAAGCAGGACGGCCAGTGGCGCATCTGGAAGTTCCGCTGCTTCGAGGTCGCCCGCGCGCCCTATGACGAGAACTGGATCTCCTTCGCCGCACACGAGCGCGCCGAGTACGAGGCGAAGCTCGCGTACTTCGGCGAGGACGGCAAACCGGTATTCCTGCCGCCCGTGGACGGGCCCACCGTCACGCCTTCGCAGCCTTACCGCATCGACACCGCTCAGCACCTGTTGCCCGAGCCCCCGCAGCCCTACGCCGAATTCGAGGACACCTTCCGCTGACGGCACCGCGGTCCGACCGGCGCCTGCTGCTGGGAATCGATCTGATCAGCGGCAGGCGCCGGCCGGGTGGGGGAGCGGCCATCTCGCATCCGGGACCCGTGAGCCTCTCGCGCCCGGCGAGCACGAGGTCGCCGTCTCCGTCCGGGGCTTCGTCTCCCCCTACATGCCCGTTCCCGGCGGCGGCCGGAATACGAAACGGCTCACCCTCGCCTCCTGGCCCCCACCCCTGCCCCGACTTCTGAGAGGAACCGATCGATGGGTCCGCTGGACGACCAGGTGGTGCGCGAAGACTCGCTCACCGCCACCGCTGACGGCCTGGACATAGCCGTCTACTCCCACTGGTACCGGGCGCTGCCCCTGACCTCACTCGCCCACGTCGACCTGACCGTCGACGGTCGGCGGATCGACCCGGACACGCTGTCGGTGACAGCCAACGGGCACCGCTACGAGTTCGGCGAGCTGGCGGACAGGACCGATGACTTCTGGTTCACGACCGACCCGGTGGTGCTCCACGTGCCGGTGTCCACGGCGTCCGGCCGACGGCACCGGGTGCAACTGCTGCTCGGGTTGTCGATCCCGTACATCCTCACCGGCCCGGACCGGGTGCCGCTGCTCGCGCCCAGCTCGACCGACAAGACGCTGACCGCTGCCTGACAGGAGCAAGCTCATGACCGACACCGCCCCCGGCCTGCCCCGCCTCGGCATCACCCTGTTCAGCCTCACTCTCGAGCAGCGCGCGCCCAGAAACGATCTCGCCGCTCTCATCCGCCAGGTCGCCGCCCGCGACCTGGGCCCGGGCGTCGAAATGGTGGCCTTCCAGAGCCTGCGTGGCTGGCCGCGACTGGATGACGAGGCCGTCCGTGAAGTCCGCGGCCTGATCGCAGACTCCGGCCTGACGCCCGCCTGCCTGGCCGTCAACCTCGACCTCGCACTCCATCCGGGACGGCTGCTCACCGACGACGAGGCGTACGACTACGTCGCCGTCCAAATGCGCAGCGCGGCCGCGCTCGGCTTCCCTGCCGTGCGAGTCGGCGCGGAGTGCGGACCGGTGATCATGACCCGGCTGCTGCCGCTCGCCGAGGAGCTCGGCGTCAAGATCGGCGTGGAGATTCACGCCCCGCTGACCATCGACGCACCGCCGGTCGCCGAGCTCAAGGAGCTTTTCACCCGGCTCGACACAGAGTGGCTGGGCTTCATCCCCGACTTCTCCGCCAGCATGCGCGCCGTGCCGGCCGCCGTCGACGACGCGCACCGGAAGGCGGGCATCCCGTCCGAGCTGACGGCACTGACCCGGCGGCTCTGGGCCGAGCCCGGTCCCACGATGGCCAAGTTCCCCGAGCTCGAGCGGCGGGCCACCGAACTCGGCGCCAGCCCCGCGGAGATCGGCAATCTGAAGATGATCTTCACCATGCACGGGCGGATGGATCCCGAGCGGTGGGCCGATTTCTTCCCGCACGTCATCCACGTGCATGGCAAGTTCTACGGAGTGTTCGACGGGGAGGACCCGTCCATCGACTTCCCGGCGATCGCCCGGGTGCTGCGTGAGCAGGGTTACACCGGCTTCATCTCCAGCGAGTACGAGGCACACGCCTACACGGACAGGTACAGCGCCTTCGACCAGGTCAGGGCCCAGCACGACATGCTCAAACGGCTGCTCGAGGACCAGTCGGCGACGGTAGTCTCCCCATGACCACCACAGCCCGGGTCGGCCGGCGGTTACGCGCCAGCCGACGACCCGGGCGGCCAGTCCTCCGTTAGGTCGCGCGGCTTCTCGGCCGCCGAGTCGATGGTCTCAGGCGGCGGTCTGCAGGCACAGCGCCGAACCGACCGGTGTGCCTGCACCCAGCCAGATCTGCAGCGCGGAGGGCCGGAAGAGGTTGTGCGCGGCGAGCAGCGCGCCGCCGATTGTGCCTTCGGCGAAGTTCAGCGACGCCGTGCGGATGGTCAGGTTGCGCGCGGCGAGTTCGATCGTGCCGTCCAGGACCGCGCTGCGGAACTCCTCGAAGAAGAGAGGGCTGTAGCGGATGACCCCGCCACCGAGGACGAGGGTTCCCGGGTTGGCGAAGTTGACGACGCCGGCGATCGTCCTGCCGGTGAGCCGAGCCGATGAGGCGACCGCGGACCGCGCGACTTCATCGCCCGCGGCGGTCGCCAGCCCGATGTCCTCGGCCGTGATGCGGCCCCGGCGGGCAAGCCGCTCGGCGAGCAGCGGGCTCTCTCCTGACTTGGCATGCTTGGAGAGGGTCCGCATCAGGGCCCATCCGCTCGCGACGGCCTCGAGGCAGCCGATCTTGCCGCATCGGCAGCGCGCCGACCGGTCGTCGGTGACCCGCACATGTCCGATGTCGCCGGCGGCTCCGCTGTCGCCGCGATGGAGGCGGCCCTTGGTGACCAGGCCGCTGCCGATCCCGGTGGCGACCTTGACGTACAGAAGGTCGCGCCGTTCCCGCGGCACGCCGCGTTCCCACTCGCCGAGTGCCATCAGGTTGACCTCGTTGTCGACCCACACCGGCGCCTCCCAGCGGCGCTGGAACCAGGACCGTACGTCGTAGTCATCCCAGCCCGGCATGCTGGGTGGAGCGACGGTGCGGCCGGAAGCGACATCGACCGGGCCTGGGACGCCTACGGCGATGCCCCAGACCGGCACTGTTCGGCCCGCCCGCCTGACGAGTTCCCCGAACACTTCATGGACCGCGCCGAGCACGGCCTCGGGATCGTCCTGCACGTTGATGTCGCGGAAGTCCCGAGCGAGTTCGTTGCCGGCCAGGTCTGTCACGGCGGCGTGGAGTGAGACGGCGCCCAGGGCTGCGGACAGCAGCAGTCCCGCCTCGGTGCGAAACCGGACCGAGCGGGACGGCCGGCCACGACGGTGGCCCGACGGCACCGCGTCGACCTCAGCGAGCACGCCGAGCTCGACCCCCTCGCGGAGCCGCTCGTTCACCACGGTGCGGCCCAGGCCGGTCGCCGCCTCCAGCTCCGGACGGGTCATGGCGACCCCGGCCCGGACCAGATCGACGATCTGGGCCAGGACCAGGATGTCCCGAGCGGACGGCGGTGGCTGCACGTGTGTCTCCTCCCTGCGCGGGCCCGACTGGGGCCATGCTAATCAGCCCAGGGTCTCCGCGAATCTTGCCGGTTAGGACTTCCGTTGTATTCGTACATAATTATTCCACGGCGAGCCGATCGGTGTGTCGAGGTCGCGGGACCCGGCCACGGAATCGGGCCCCCGTCATCGCGAGGACGGGGGCCCGGGTGCCGTCGTCACGACCCTGAACGGTCCCAGCGGGAGGTGTCACCCGCGTAGTAGGGCCACACACGCCACCGGTTTTCGCCGTCGCGGTCGGGGGGATCGAGGGTCACCTTTCCGGACGCGGCCCACTCCACGCCACGGCAGAGCAGCGTCATGAAGTTGACCCGGCGGAAGGTGTCCCAGTCGTGGCCGAGGGTGACGGTGAAGCACCGGCCGGCGCCCCACTCGTTGATCCACGCGAGCGGCTGGTCCTGGTTCATCCCGCGCAGCTGCTCCAGCCCGCCGGGCGGAATCTCGACCGGGGTGTGCGGCCGGGGCCATCCGGCGCGGCGGTACGTCTCGACGTCGTCGAAGACGGTCAGCAGGACCCGCGCGCCCGGGTGCATCGCGACCCCGGTCAGGATGTCGTCGTTGGAGATTCCCCACTCGGGATCCAGACCGGCGGTGATCGCGTGGCGGGGTTCCGCCGTCCGGACCACGACTTCGCCCACGGGGCGGGGGCGCAGCCCGAGATCGCGGCTCATCGTGGCGCCACGCATCTCATTGAGCTCCTCGGGGTAACCCCAGTCGCTCTCCTGGACGGCCGACCCGTGGAACCACACCACTCCACGGCCCTTGTCGCGGACGAAACGCAGCAGCGCGTCGTTCGTCGTCGCGCCGAAACCCTCGGCCTTCTGCCGGTAGTTGTCCCGGCCCTCGTACATGACGAGCACGACGTCGAAGCGGTCGAGCAGTTCCTCGCCGATCCCGCGGAACTCCTCCAGCACCCGCACGCGGAAGCGGCCGGTCGACTCGAGCAGGGTGGTCAGCATCCCGGTGTGATGCCGGAAGCTGCGGTGCTCGTTGTCGTGTTCCTCGGTGACCCTGCCGGTCGCGATCATGACATCGAGCTTGTCCGGCGCGGCCTGCTCTTCTCTCATGCGCCGGCGGCCGCGGACCTGATGTACGCGAGGGACTCCGCGGACGGGACCGTCGGGAAGTATTCGAGCCCGATCGGGCCGTCGTAGCCCGAGGCCCGCAGGATCGACAGGTGCCGCGGCCAGTCGATCGCGCCGCTGCCCGGCTCGCCGCGGCCGGGGGCGTCGGCGATCTGCACGTAGTCGACGAGCCCGGCGGCGTTCGCCAGCTCCTTCGCGGGATCCTCGCCCTCGGTGACGGAGTGGTACAGGTCGTAGAGGATCCCGAAGGAGTCGGAGTCCACCTCGCGCGCGACCAGGACGGCGTCGGCGGTGCGGTCGAGCAGGGCGCCGGGATGGTCGACCCGCGTGTTGACCGGTTCGAGCACGAGCTTCACGCCGGAGCCCCGCGTCCGCTCGACGGCCTGGGAGAAGACGTCGACGAGCTTCTGGAGGTTCTGGGGGCGCTTGGCGCCGGGAAAGCCGACGCCCGAGCCGAGGACGACACGCGGGCAGCCGAGAAGACGGGCGTTCTCGACGGCCCGGTCGAGGCCCTCGAAGAAGGGGCCGAGATCGGTCCCCGGCAGGGTGAAGTTAGTGCGCGGTTCGGCGAGAAGCGAGGTCAGGGCGACCCCGGTCTCGGTGAGGGCGTCGGCGAGAGACTTGACGTCCTTGTCGGACGTGCCCCACATCTCGACGGCGTCGAAGCCGGCGGAGGCCGCCGCACGGATCCGGTCGGCGGCGTCCGGCCCGGCCTCGGTGAAGAGCAGTTCGATGTTGGGGGACAGCTGGTACACGGTCAGGCCTGCTTTCCTTCGTGGCTGAGGGTGTTCGAGATGGCACGGCGGATGAGGTCGTGCTGCCTGCGCACGAGATCGATGGGGTCGGCCTCGTCCAGGTCGGCGAAGGCATGGCCCTCCCACTCGCTGGAGAAGAAGCCCGAGTAGCCTCCGGTCACGAACTCGCGGACGATGGCCGGGTAGTCGATGGCCGGCTCGTCGCCGTTCTCGTCGATGTCGTAGAACTTGGCGTGGACGTGCACGATCTGCGGCATGATGTCGGCCCACTCGCGGGGGTCGACGTGCCCGTGCATGTTGAAGGCGAGCCGCGCGAACGAGCCGAGGCTCTCCGGCGTGATGCCGCGTGAGCGCAGATAGTCGACGAACTCGGCGTGCCGCTCGTTGATGCCGGAGTCCTTCGCCCAGATCTCCTGCAGCCGCGTCAGGTCCCGCGGCGCGAGCCCCTTCTTGGCGAGCCCGCGCAGCAGCGTGGGGGACATGCTGTGCATCGTCGAACTGAAGTCGGCGACGAAGCCCAGCCGAGGCGAGCCGATCTGGTCGTAGAGCTCACGGATCCGCACGACCTGCGGAGAGTTCGGGCCGAGGGGGGCGTGGATCTCCCAGCCGAGCGTGAGGTCGAGCTCTTCGGCCAGCGGCATCAGCCGGCGGATGAGCTCCGGTTTGGCGCTCTGGATGCGTACCAACGGGAAGCCCAGCGCCCGCGCGCTGCGGAACTGGGCGGCGGTGAACTCGAACTCCTCGTCCAGGGTCATGTCCCTGTCGCGGCGGCGGCCCATGTCGAGGTTCGCGCCGAACGAGCTCGGGGCGAACCCATGCCGGTCGAACGCCTCGTGCCACTCACGGACGAATTCGTCGGTGACCACGGGGTAGGTCCGGATCGTCTGAGATGCGACGATCTCGATGCCAGGCCCGATCCCGGCCGCGGCGACCATGTCGAGCAGTCCGTGCAGGTCGTAGCGGCCGGCGGCCCACTCGCTGGTCAGCGAGTAGAGCGTGAGACCGAGCTTGATGCCGCTGCCCGGTACGGCGGGCGCGGCCACGGGGGAGGGGACGGTCGTCGTCATCGGGGGCCTCTCAACGCGCAGTCAGCGTGCGGCGGTTGGTCGCGTGGTTGGTCACGTACGTCATGGGGGCGATCTGCATGTACGGAAGCCGTAGTTCGACGGCCACCTCGACATCGACCTCCTGGCCCTCCGCCGGCGGCTTCTCGCGTGGGACCACGACCTGGAGGCGGTCCTGGATGAACCAGAGCGTGTCCCACTGCTCCTTCAGCTCGTCGACGTGGTAGGCGCGGTCGCCCAGCTCGACCCGCAGGTCGTCGCGGGGGACGCGCTCCCCGTCCACTGTCACGGCGATGTCGCTGACACTCGACAGCCAGAGGCTGCGGTACCACGGCACCTTGAGGGCGACCGCCAGACCGCCGGGACGCCGGGTCAGGCTGTCCTCGGTCAGGACCGTGTCATCGGTGGCCATCAGATGTTCCCTCCTTCCCGCAGGCCCACCAGGCGGCGGGCCTCGGCCGGATCGACGATCACGCGAGAGCCGTTCGCGGCGGCGCTCGCACGGATGAGGGCCTGCTCACGGGCGACGACGTCGAAGGGGTCGTCCCAGTCGTTCCAGTGGAAGCCCTCCCACTCGCTGGAGATCGCTCCCGAGTAGCCGCTCCCGACCCACAGGTCGACCAGCTCGCGCACCGGCACCGACGGCTCGTCGCCGTCGGCGTCGATCTCGTAGAACTTTCCGTGGGTGTGCACGGCCCAGGGGAGTACCTCGGCCCAGTCGGACGCCGGCGCGTGGCCGAACAGTCCGGTGATGTTGACCGCCATCTCGATCGCCCGGTCACCGGCACCATGGCGGTGGGCCAGCTCCATGACCTGCCGGAACCACCGTCCGTGCTGCGGCTCGGTCATCGGGGGCCCCTCGGCGTGGTGCTCCCGCCACAGCTGCTCGATCCCCGTCAGAAGGTCCTCGTCGTACCCCGCCTCGCGATACTTGCGCAGCAGCGTCGACGGCACCGCCCGCAGCGACGCGCCCCAGTCGGGGACGAAGCCGAGCAGGGGCGACCCGAGCTTCTCGTAGCGTTCGAGCAGCGCCTGGATGCGCGGGTGCCTGGGGTGCTGGTGGGAGTGGATCTCCAGGCCGAGCCGGACGCCGTACTGTTCGGCCACCGGGAGCAGCCGCTCCATGTCGTCGGGGGTGAGCGAGATCTGCACCCGTACGACCGGGAAGCCGAGCTCGCGGGCGACGGCGATCTGGGGGCGCATGTAGTCGACGAGTTCCTCGTCGGTGAGCATCCGGTCGCGGCGCAGCCCGGCGTCGGCGTTCGCGCTGAGGCAGGTCGGTACGAGACCGGTCTCGTCGATCAGCGACCGGAAGCGTGTCACGAAACCGGGGTCGACGTCCGGGAATCCCTTGATGCTCTGGAAGCCGACGAGTTCCAGCCCGGGACCGAGACCACGGCGGGCCACCTCGCGCACCAGTTCCTCGAATGTGTACCGCCGCCCGTGAAAGGCGCGGGTGAAGCTGTAGAGCGTGACCCCCTGAACGGGCGTGCCGGGCGCGGTCATGCGGACCTGCCTTTCCGCGTCACCGTCAGCGGCATCGTCTTGGCGTCCTTCTCCTCGATCCTGAGAACCCCCAGGTCGGTGGTGATGTAGGGGATGTACAGGCTCAACGTCACGCTCACCCGGTGCTCGGCCCGGTCGTCCAGAACGGGCAGATCGCCCTCGAGCTCCGCCGAGTCGAGGACGTACCACCAGATGTCATGGCGGGCGGGTAGGTCGTCGAGCCGGTGGGAGCGACCGTCGACGGTCCAGGTGATGGAGTCACGCGGCACCTGCGCCCCGTCGACCGTCCACCGGACGTCGGCGACGGACGACAGCGGCAGGGCCCGGTACCAGGGCATGCGGACGGAGAGCCGCACCCGGTCTCCCCGGGCGGCCAGCGTCCCGGGCTCGATGATCTGTTCCGGCATCAATGCAGGCGTTCCTCAAAGGTGTGAGAGGGCTGCCGGGGGCAGGAAGGAAGGGGTCAGCCCTTCAGTCCGCCGGCGTAGCCCTGGATGAACTTCTTCTGGGCGAAGAAGTAGAAGGCGAGAATGGGAACCATCGAGATGATCACGACAGCGAAGATCAGGTTCCACTGTGAGACCAGTGAGCCGACGTAGTTGTACATGACCACCGGCAACGTCTGGAATCCCGAACCGTTCAGGAAGATCAGCGCGGTGAAGAAGTCGTTCCACACGATCAGGCCGGCGAGGATGGCGACCGTTCCGGTGGCCGGGCCCATGAGAGGGAACACCACCTGAGCGAAAATCCTGGTCCGGGAGGCGCCGTCGACCGTCGCCGCCTCCTCGTAGTCTCGCGGTAGCCTCCGGAAGAAGCCGCCGTAGAGGAATACCGACAGCGGGATGAGCATGCCGGTGTAGACCACGATCATCCCGAACGGCGTCCCCACCAGGCCGAGGTTGCGCGCCTCGACGTAGAGCGGCACGACACCGAGCTGGGTGGGCAGCAGGATTGCGATCATGAACAGGTAGTACGTCCGGGTACTCCAGCGGCTGGTGCTGCGGGCGAACACGTAGGCCGCGGGGGAGCCGATCACCACGAGGGCGGCGATGGTCCCGGCGGTGATGATCAAGCTGTTGAGCAACCCCTGGAATATGCTCGACGACGCGTCACTGGAGGGCGAAAGCAGCGTGACGAAGTTCTCGAAGGTCGGACTGACCGGGAAGGACAGCGACGACGTGGTGAGCACCTGATCCTGCGTCTTCAGCGACGTGGAGATCAGAAAATAGAAGGGCATCAACATCACGACCGCCGCCAGGATCGTGACGATCTCGAGGAGCAGCGTCTTCTTCGTGTAGTGGAACACGGCTTTCGTCCGATCTAGAGGCGGTCGCGGGTGGCGTACTGCTGGACGACGGTGAAGATGAGGATGAGCACGCTCAGCACCAGGGCCAGGGCCGCGCCGAAACCGAAATTGCTGAAGACGAACGTGTGCTGGTACACCTCTGTCGCCAGCGTCTGTGTGGCGCCCGCGGGGCCCCCGCCGGTGAGTGCGATGACCTGGTCGAAGATCCGCAGCCCCTGGATGAGTGATAGTGTCGTCGCGATCGCGATGGAGGGCTGGATCATCGGCATCGTGACCGACCGGAAACGACGCAGGGGGCCCGCGCCGTCCAGGGCGGCGGCCTCCTCCAGTTCCACGGGGACGGTGGCCAGGCCGGCGAGGTAGATCACCATCGTGAAGCCGATGTTCTGCCAGACCATGACGACGAGGACGGCCAGGAGCGCGAGCTTCGGGTCGGCCAGCCAGTCGCGCTGCCAGCTCTTCAGGCCGACGGCGTCGAGTGTCTCGTTGAGCGGGCCGTCGAAGGCGAAGATGAACTTCCAGATGTAGGAGACCGCGATCGGGGCGATGACCACGGGCATGAACAGCAGTGTCCGCAGGACGTATCGCGTCTTGAGGCCGCGGTTGAGGGCCAGTGCGAACAGCAGTCCCAGGATGTTGCTGCCGAGCACGAAGCCGAACGCCAGCAGCAGCGTGTTGACGAGCGCTCCGGTGAGTTCCTCCGTCTGGAAGATCCGTGTGAAGTTCTTGAGACCGATGAAGTCGAAGGAGCCGATGCCCGTCCAGTTGGTGAAGGCGTAGAAGGCGCCGCCGGCGGTCGTCGCGTAGATGAAGGCCAGCATGAGCGCCACGGCCGGCAGCGCCCACCACCAATAGCCGTAGCCGATGCGGTACGCGCGCTGTCTGCCTGCCGCCGGCTTCGGGGTCGCGGCCGTGGCTCCCACCGCGCCGGCTTGGCTTTCCGTCATGGTCATCTTGCCGTCCCTAGTCCCTGTTTCCGCGTCGGGCGGCGTGTGGGGCGGCAGATCCCACCCCGCACGCCGGCCGGGCTCAGCTGCTCCAGGCAGCGTCCATCGCCTTGAGCACGTCGTCGATCGTCTTCTGACCCGTGAGCAGGCCGGTCGCGCCGCTGCCGAGGGCGTCGTAAACCTGGCCGTTGGGCCAGGTGTCGATGCCGAAGGGGCGGTACTGCTTGTTCTTCAGCATGTCCGCGATGGGCTGGTACTGAGGCAGCAGGTCCGACGTTGCGATGTCGCTGCCCACCGGGATGCTGCCCTGTGCGTCGGCGAACTTCTTCGCCTCGTCCGGAGAGACGGAGAACTTGATGAAGTCCTGGACGAGCTTCGGGCTCTTCGTTTTCGCGTTGCCGGCCAGACCGATGTTGGCAGTCAGCGCAGCGTAGGTCTGCGTGCCCTGGGGCGCCGGGAACGGCAGCGCGATGAGCTTCACGTGCCCTTGCGCCGCGTCCATGATGTCCTTGGTCGCCCCGCTCGGTGCGAAGAAACCGAAGAGCTTGCCCTGGCTGGCGCCGTTGGTCAGGGCGTCGAAGCCGGCCCCCGCCGCGCCGTTCTGGAAGCAGCCCGACTTGTTCAGGTCGATCACGGCCTGCAGGGCGTCGCGCCACCCCTGCGTCTGCGCGAAGGTGGTCTTGCCGGCGGCCCGGTCCTGGTTCCAGGTCGGGTTCGGGCCGTACACGGTGGAGGAGGCGATCTCCATCGCCATGATGCCGGGGTTCTGCGGGACGGACCCGGCCAGCCCGAAGATCGACTTACCCGCCGCCTTCACCTTGCCGCACTGCGACAGCACGTCCTGGAGGGTGGATGAAGGCGTGACCGTCACACCGTTCTGCTTGGCGAGGTCGTCGTTGTAGACGATCGCGCTGATCGTCACGGCGGACGGCACCCCCAAGAGCTTGCCGTCGAGCGAATAGAGCTCTTCGGTGCCCTCGGGAAGGACGCTCTTGAGGCTGGAGTCCAGGTCCATCAGGAGGCCGGCCTTTCCGAGCTGGCCCACCGAGCCCGCCTGACCGGTGCCGGCGTTGATGTACATGACATCCGGTCCGTTGCCGGCCTGCATCTGCGTCGTCAGCGTCTGGTTGTAGGCGTTCAGCGCGATCCGGTTGGTCTTGATCGTGACGCCCGGATGCGCCTTCATGTAGTCCTGAGCGAGGGTTTCGTACGCCTTCTCGCCGGTGTTCGCGCTCGCGTAGGACAACGTGATGGTCTGCGGCTCTTCACCGTTGGCGGTGCTGCCGTCCTCGCCTCCGCAGGCGGCGAGGAGCAGGCCGGTGGCCAGAGGCAACGCCACGGCGGCAGCGCGGCGGCGGTGCCGGGCGATCGAGAACGTCATGGTGAGCCTTTCGAGGGCCGGGAAGAGGGGTGACAGTGAGTGAGGGATCCACTGGACGAATCGCGTATGTCGGGAGTGTTACAGCTATTCTGTCGGTAAACAACATAAGTTTGCTGATGGGCAGCATAGACCGGATCTATTGGGAGGCCGGGCGAACCACGGACCCTGCGATGGCCCGCCCGAACCCTCTGGCCACGGGAGTGCATCGCGGTTCCGCTCTCTGGAAATGGCCTCTCACATGCGATGTCTCCTGTCGGCAACCTGCTTCGGCCGCACCGGCCCGCCCGCAAGGGGCTCCTCCGGTCAAGCAGTCTGCTGCTACTTTTGTCGAGCATGATCGGAATTCCTGGCCTGTGTCCTAGGGGAAGCAAGGAGGGGAAGTGCCCTCTGGGCGGATGGACAGCCTGGCCGCCGTCCTCGCGGCGATCCGCGGCAGCCACGGGATGACCCAGCCGCTTATCTCCCGGCAGTTGGAGCTCGGCCGCAGCGTCGTCGCGGCGCGCATCGCGGAGCTGGAGTCGGCGGGGCTTGTGGCCCGCGCGGGGGTCGGTCCCTCCACTGGGGGGCGCGCTCCTCGTCAGCTGCGGCTGTGCGCGGAAGCCGGCCGGGTTGTCGGTGTGGACATCGGTGCGACCGGAATGGAGATCGGCGTCGCGGACCTCTCGGGTCGGGTGCTCGAGAGCGTGGAAGAGCCCGTTGACATCGCCGATGGCCCCGAGGTGATCATGGCCCGGGTTGAGCAGCTCGTCGACGGGCTACTGGCCCGGGCTGTGGAGGGGCGGAGTGTGTGGGGCATCGGGGTCGGTGTCCCAGGACCAGTCGAATTCGCGACCGGCCTTCCGGTGTCCCCGCCGATCATGCCCGGCTGGGACGGATACCCGATCCGTGATCGGTTGTCGCGCCGCTACGACGCGCCGACCTGGGTGGACAACGACGTCAACCTGCTGGCACTGGGGGAGCTGCGTACCAATGCCACCATAGGAGACGCGCAGGACCTGCTCTACGTCAAGATCGGCACCGGCATCGGGGCCGGGCTCGTGTCCGGTGGTCGGCTGCACCGGGGGACGAACGGGTGCGCCGGTGACATCGGGCACATCGCGGTCCCGGAGGCGGAGAACGTCATCTGTCGCTGTGGGAATGCCGGGTGTCTCGAGGCGGTCGCCGGCGGGGCGGCACTGGCGCGCGAGGGGCGGCGGCTGGCCGAGAGCGGGGGCAGCCGGGTGCTGGCGGAGATCCTGGCGGCGAAAGGCGCGCTGACCACCGCTGACGTCACGGTGGCCGCCGGGAGGGGAGACGCGGCGGCCCGCGCCCTCTTGGCCCGCGCCGGCCGGCTCGTCGGGACCGCGCTCGCCACGCTCGTCAGCTTCTACAACCCGGCGCTCGTCGTCCTCGGCGGCGGGGTGGTCAGCGCCGGTGACCACGTTCTGGCCGCCATTCGCGAGGCCGTCTACCGCCGCTCTCTTCCGCTCGCCACGCGGACACTGCGGGTCGAACCGACGTCTCTGGGAGAGGCGGGCCTCGCCGGGGCGGTGCACCTGGTTCTCGATGAGCTGTTCGCACCCCGCCTGCTCGCGCAGTGGCTCCCGTTCTCCACGCCCGCCGGGCATCCGGACCTGCCCTCGGCGGGGGAGCGCCCCGCGGCCTGAGCCGAGGAGGCCGTGCTCCCGTCCACCTCGCCAAGGTGACCGCGAGCACCAGACGCGGGGATTGCTCGCGGTCGCGGGCAGCGGGACAAGCCACGAGCGCGGCGCTACCCGCTCCCGGGCCGGTGGACCTCGACGACCCCGGCCTCGCCCTCAGGATGTGAGCGCATAACCCTGCTGTCGCCGAGCGTCAGTCATCGAATGTCCTTGTCGGCGGACTTCGGCTCGTGGCGCCGTCAGGCCGCGGGGCCGCCGAGTTCGGCGAAGGTGTCGGCGACCCAGTCGGCGATGAAGACGCTGACGTGGGGCAGATGGTCCAAGCCGATATGCTCCGTGGCCCCCTCCTCGGCGGTGAAGATCCGCAACTCCCGCTTGGGGGAGTTGACCGCCTGTTCGTAGGAGCGGTGTGCGTACTCCAGTGGGATCTGCCGGTCGTTCGCCCCGTGCGCGATGAGGAAGGGCACGGTGATCTTCTCGACGACGCCTTCCAGGTTCACCTGGTCGGCGAACTCGATGAACTCCCGCAGATCGGTGTGGCCCCACACCCACAAGACGTGCTCCCAGTAGTGCGGGACCGGCCGCTCGCCCTCCCGCTCGAGTCTGCGGCGCTGGACAGCGCCCCAGTCGTGGTTGGCGCCCCAAGCCACGCATAGGGCGAAGCGCTTCTCGAAGGCCGCGGCGCGGGGAGCGTAGTAGCCGCCCAGCGACCAGCCGACGATGCCGATGCGGCCGCGGTCGACGTCCGGCCGGGCTTCCAGCCAGTCGACCACCGCCCCGGCCCAAGCCTCGGCGTCGACGCGGGCGGTGAGCCCCTGCAGCCGGAGCGCCTCACCGGTGCCGGGCTGGTCGAGCATCAGGCAGGAGATGCCGCGTGCGGCCAGCTCCTCCCAGTGACTCGAGGAGTACATGTGCTCCTTGGTCGAGTCCAGCCCGTTGACCAGCACGACGACCGGCGCGGGGCCGGCGTCGGTGGCCGGGGCGGCGCTGAAGTAGGCCGGCAGCGTCGTGCCCTCGTAGGGGACGGCCACCCGGGAGACGCGCGGGTCCCTGAGGTCGAACGCCTTCTGCGCCAGCTCCAGCACCCGCTTGTAGGTCGGGATGCGGTTCGGGTCGGAGTTCGACAGCATCCGCTCGGCCTGACACAGGTAATTGGTCGCGCGGAAGTACAGCTGCCCGGCCGTACGGGTGTGCCCCGCCTTCTCCGCGTCCTGCGCCTGGGCGACCAGCTGGTCGGTGAGGGCGGTCCAGGCGCGTAGCAGGTCGGGCGTGCCGGCGTCCTCGCCCTGGGCAGCGGCCTCCTTGATCGGGCGGCACGCGCGGTCCACCTCGTCGATCAGCCCGCCCGAGTTCAGCGTGGCGACGACGCCGAGGTTCCAGACGTAGTTGCCCGGAAAATACTCAAACACTGTGGTTCCTCTCAAGCCGGAGCGCGGGCAGGGCGCACTCCTGATCAGGTAGTCCGCTGACGCGCCCGAGGCCGTGGCCGGGCCGCCTCGACAGGCGGCAGCTCGGGTCCGGGTACGACGCGGTTGCGGATGGTGCCGATACCCTCCACGGTCATCTCCACGACGTCGCCCGGTCGCAGCGGAGGAGGGCTGATCTCGCCGCGACGGCCCCACAGCTCCGCGAGGCAGCCGCCGTGGCCGCATGTGCCCGAACCGAGTACGTCGCCGGGACGCAGGACGGTGCCGCGGGCGGCGTAGGAGACGAGATCCTCGAATGGCCAGCCCATGTTCGACAGCAGGTCCTGACCCACCTCGACGCCGTTGACGCTGACCCGCATGTCGAGGGGCAGGAAGCCCTCGTCGTCCCGGTAGGGCTCCAGCTCGTCGGCGGTCACCAGCCAGGGGCCCAACGTGGTGGCGGAGTCCTTGCCCTTGGCCGGGCCGAGCAAGACCTTCATCTCCCGGCGCTGCAGGTCCCGGGCGGACCAGTCGTTGAGCACGGCGTACCCGAAGATCGCGTCACGGACTCGGTCCGGGGTCTCCGAAGCCACCTTCCGGCCGACCACGGCCGCGACCTCCAGTTCGAAGTCGAACAGCCGGGAGCCGGGAGGCACCGGTATGTCGTCGTGTGCACCGTAGAGTGGGTAGGGGTTGGTGAAGTAGAAGGTCGGCGCCTCGTACCACTCCGCCGCGACCCCGCCGCCATCGCCGACACTCATGACCACGCCCTCGACGTGCTCCTCGAACGCGACGAAGTCGCGAATCGTCTCCGGCTGCAGCGGCGGCAGCAGCCGGACACGGTCAAGCGGGACCGGCGGCGCGGACAGCGTGGCCGCCCCCGCCTCCAGCGCCGCGGGCAGCCCCGCGCGGACCAGGTCGAGCACGGTCACGCCGGCTGGAAGGGCGTGCAGCCCGTGCTCACCGACGACGCCGGCGGTGACGGTCCCGCCGTCTTCCCAGGTTGCGAACTTCATGGGCTCAGACCGGGGGTGCGACGAACAGACCCTGGTCGGGGTCGTTGAACGAGCGCTGCGCGACGAACTCGTTCATCGCGTTCGCGGTGCCCCACTGGTCGCTGACCTCGGGCTTGCTGAAGTCGTACACATGGGGGTGCCAGGTGTCCTCGTCGAGGACTTCCAGCTCGGTCGTGTACTCCATGGTGTTGCCGGACGGGTCAAGGAAGTAGCTGAAGGTGTTGTTGCCGGCCAGGTGCCGTCCGGGCCCCCAGATCTTCTCCACGCCGGCGCGCAGCACCCGGCCGGTGCCCCGCATGTACTCGTCCAGGCCGCGCATCTCGAACGAGGCGTGGTGCAGCGAGGGGTGCGGGCAGCGGGCGATCGCCAGGCTGTGGTGCCAGGCGTTGATCCGCATGAACCACATCATCTCGCCCATGCGAGGGTGCATCAGGGTGTCCGAGAGGGCGAACGAGAGGTGCTTTTCGTAGAAGGCGCGGGTGCTCTCAGGGTCGGCGGAGTTGATGACGACGTGCGAGAGTCGAACGGGGATCGACTCCCCCTCTTCGACCGCTCTGTGCTTCCGTACGGCGACATCGGCGCTGATCTCGATCGTACGGCCCTCATTGTCGAAGAACCGGAAGCCGTAACCGCCTCCGGGGGTCTGCAGGTCGCCCGGCTCCGTGATGAGCCGGACGCCGTCGCGGGCGAGGTTACCGGCGAGGGTGTCGACGTCGGCACGGCTGGCCGCGCCGAACGCGATGAGGTCGATGCGCTTGTCGGCCGACTCACGCAGCCGGACGACGTACTGCTCGGGCGACCCCTCGGCGGCCAGGAAGGTCAGGCCCGTGTCGCTGTGCTCGGCCTTGAGCCCCCAGAGGTTCGTGTAGAACTCGAGCTGCTTGGCATGGTCGGGCACGGCGAGGTCGACGTGCCGTAGATGGGTGATCAGACGTTCGGGCATCGGGTTTCTCCGGTAGTGGATCGGCCAGGGGTAGGTCAGGCGGGGCGGCTGACGAGCATCGCGATGGTTCGCATGAGGCCGGGAATGTCGCCCTGTTCGTGCGCGAGCTGCCAGGCGGCGAGCTGGTTGGAGGCGTCGACGACGGTCTTCGCGCGGTCCACACGGCGAGCGTGGAACTCGTCCCAAAGATCCTGATCGACGGCGTCATGAGTGATCAGGAGCTCCGTGAGGACGGCGGCGTCCTCAAGGGCCTGGGCGCCGCCCTGGGCGATGGTCGGCGGGCAGGTGTGCGCGGCGTCGCCGATGAGCACGACTCGCCCGCGGTTCCATGGCGGCGCGAGCACGTGGGTCTCGAACCACGTGTAGTTGACCCGGGAGGGATCGGTGAGCGTCTCCCGGATCTCGTCCCACGGTCCGTGGTAGGCCTGGGAGAGATCCCTCATGACGGCCAGTTGCTGCTCCGGCGTGAGGGTGGAGCGGTCCTGCGCGTCCTCCACGATGTACGCGTAGAGCGAGTCCTCACCGGTGGGGCAGTAGCCGGCGATGTAAGAGGGGCCGCCGTAGTAGAGGTCGGTGCGTGTCACGCCGGCCGGCCGCGGGCCGAAGCTCCGCCAGATGCCCATGCCGACCGACTTGGTCTCCAGGTCGATGCCCAGCGCACGGCGGGTCCAGGAGCGGATGCCGTCCGCACCGATCACGAGGTCGTACCGGCTGGCGGACTCGTCGGAGAAGGTGACGGCGACCCCGGGGTCGTCCTGGCGCAGTTCGGTGAACGTCGTCCCGTACCGGATCTTGACGCCCACCTCGCCGGCGCGGTCGTGCAGGATGCGGGCCAGCTCGGGGCGGGACATCCCCATGACGGCGGGATAGTCCGGGCCGCCGGTCTTGGCATCCGGGAGCTCGAAGAGCACCGTGCCGTCCGGGTCAGGCGCCCGGATGCCGGTGACGTCGAAAGGGTAGCCGCGCTCGCGCGCGCGTTCCCAGACCCCCAGCCTGTCGAGCTCGCGGAGCGCGTTGCCTTGGAGGGTGATCCCCGAGCCGAGCGCGGTGACCTCCGGCTTGATCTCCACCAGGTCCACTGCCACCCCGGCGGAGGCCAGGTGTATGGCTGCTCCGGCGCCGGCCAGGCCGCTGCCGACGATGAGGACGTTCTTCACGGCGGGCATGTCAGGACTCCTTGATCACTTGACTGCGATCGGATTGACCGGGGCGCCCACGGCACCGGTCACGGGCAGGGGAGCGGCGGTGAGGAAGAAGTCCCAGATGCCGTCGGCGGCGCAGTCCGCGGCCAGCGCGTCGAGGTCCCACATCTCACCGATGAACAGCCCCATGTTGGGGATGGCGACCTGGTGCAGCGGCTGGAAGGCGACGTCGAACTCATTGGGGCGCACCTCGAAGCCCCAGGTGTCGGTGGCGATGCCGGCGATCTCGGTGTCGTGCAGCCAGTCCGCCGTGGTGAACGACAGGCCGGGGGAGGGCCCGCCGGCGTAGTCGCCCCAGCCCTCTCGCCGTGCCCGTGCAAGCCGGCCCGTACGCACCAACAGCAGATCGCCGCGGCCGACATGCGCCGACTCGCCCTGGGCGGCGATGGTCGCCTCGAGGTGCTCGGTGGTGATGGCGAAGCCGTCGGGCAGTTCGCCGTCGGTCCCGATGGCCCGGCCGACGTCGAGGAGCACCCCACGGCCGCAGATGAGCGAGGCCACGGTCTCGATGCCGGTGACCGCGTCGCCGTCGCTGGTCACGACGTCACCCGCGCGGCGGCCGTTCCAGGCGCGGCCGTGGTCGAAGATATGCCCGAGGCCGTCCCATTGAGTGGAGGCCTGCAGCGGCATGAAGATCACATCGTCGGCGCCGCCGAGCCCATGTGGGAAGCCCTGCGTGCCGCGCTCGGCGTCGGTCCCGGTGTCGAGCATCGTGTGCACCGGGTTGGTGCGCCGCCGCCAGCCCTTCTGCGGACCATTCATGTCGAACGACTGGGCGAGCGAGAAGCTCACTCCCCGGCGCACCAGCGCCGCGCCCTCGCGGCGCTTGGCCTCGTCGAGGAAGTTCAGTGTGCCGAGCACATCGTCATCGCCCCAGCGACCCCAATTGGAGTTCCGTTTGGCGGCGGCGGCGATGGCTCCCTCGGGATCCGCAGGGTCCAGGGGCGCCATGGCGGGGACGTGGGGCACGAAGGTCCTCTCTCGGGTCGGGGATGTGGACCATGGTGCGGGAGGGATGGTTATCAGGGAAGACGCAATGGGTGATGCCGCTCATCAGTGCCATGGATAAGCTGCTGGTCATGCGGCTCTCGAACCTGGACCTCAACCTGCTGGTGTCTCTCGACGCGCTGCTCGACCAGCGCAGCGTCACCCGGGCCGCCCAGCAGCTGGGGCTGAGCCAGCCGGCGCTGTCGGCGTCGCTGGCACGGCTGCGTCGGCACTTCGGTGACGAGCTGCTCACCCGGGTGGGCAACGAGTACCGGCTCAGCCCGCTCGCCGCGCAGCTCAAGCCGCGGGTGCGGTTGGCCCTCGATGGTGTGGAGCGGATTTTCACCGCGCAACCGGTCTTCGACCCGAAGGAGTCCAGCCGGGAGTTCAGCGTCCTGCTCAGCGACTATGCCTGTGCGGTCCTCGGCAACGTCCTGACCGAGCTGCTGGGGCAGGAGGCGCCGGGCGCCCGTCTAAGACTGATGCACAACACCCCTGCTGCGGTCGACCACGCCGAGCAGACGTTGCTGACAACGGACCTGCTGGTGGTGCCGCACGGCTTCGTCACCGACCTACCCCACGCGGAGGTGCTGCGGGACAGGTGGGTGCTGGTGGTCTCGGCGGACAACCCCGACGTCGGTGACACGCTCACCATCGAGCAGATTGAAGCCATGCCATGGGTCGCGACCTACTACGGGCCGACTGCGTCCACTCCGGCTGCCCGGCAGATGCGGATGCTCGGGATCGAGCCGCGGGTCCAGGTCGTGACGGAGAGTTTCCTGACCATCCCCGGCCTCGTCGCCGGGACGCGCCGGATCGCGCTGCTGCAGGAGCGGCTGGTGCGCCTGCTCTCGGTCGACGTCGGGATCCGCTCGCTGCCCTGCCCTTTCGAAGTCGGCCCGCTGGTCGACGCAATGTGGTGGCACCCGGTCTACGACCGCAATCCCGAGCACGCCTTCTTTCGCGACCTGCTCCTGCGCGCCGCCCAACAGGTGAGCGGCTAGTTGTGCAACTGACGGGGCCGGGTTACACCTGAATCGTCTTCTGCTTGAGGCGTTCGTAGCTCAAATCCCACCGTCCCGACACTGTTCTAGCAGGTCAGAGCCACAGTTCCCAAGATCGGGGGATTGTGGCTTTTCTGTTGTGTCACCCAGGTGTCATCAAGAGCCGCCCCCCGGGCCGTGCCGCCCGGTGACAGATGTATGTCCAGCGTGTCATCGCATTCGCCGGTCCTGTGGCCGGGGGAGCGCCTCGTGTTCAAACGGACTGAGAGATCTACACCGTAAAGGACTCAGCTTCTGAGCGGTGCGAACTTGATCGACAACGCATCCGCAGGGGGAAGCCATCGCAGACGCCCGTGGCTGTTGTGGCGACCTTCCTGGCTACGGCTTGGTGACCGTCGTTCGCCACACCGACGCCGAGTAGCGCGGAGAGCTACGAGCCGCGGCTGGGGCAGCAGTGCGTTGTCACCTGTAGCGAGCATCGGTAGGTTCCGATCATGTCCGACGCTGACTTCAAGACCTGGCGCATCCTCACCAAACTCCGCACGAGCCCCGCTCGCGCCACCAACCTGCTCCGCGCCCTGCTCGTCCTGACGAACCTCGAACTCGACCGCTGACAGACGATCAAGACCGAAGACAGCCGCCCACGACCAGCACGAGCACCCACGAACCCCGCCACACCAGCAGCCGCACCAGCGAAAACCAAGATGGTGGATCTTCAGTGAAGATCCGACTGGACCTCGGTCAGTCGATGCCTTCGACGATGCGGAAGTCGCGCTCGACACCGTCGGAGAGGGCGACCAGCGCCTCCTGGTAGGCCGCACTCTCGTGCGCCGCGACGGCCTGCTCGAAGCTGTCGAACTCGATCAGGACGGTGCGCTCGGCGATTCCGGCGTCGTGCGCCACGACCCGACCGCCACGGACGAGGGTCCGACCGCCCCCGGCCCGGACTGCCGGACCGGCCAGCTTGTTGTAAGCAGCCAGCTTCTCAGGGTCTGAAATGGTGCGGTAGACGCTGACCCAGTAGCCCTTGGGCATGGAACCTCCAGTGTTGGGATGAGTGCATCTGACTTACGGGTTGGTCTCGGACGAGCGTCGGCGGGCGAGAGCGAGGCTTGTCAGCGTCGTGATCGCCATGGCGCCGATGCCGACCAGGGCCGCGGTGGTGTAGGCGCTGTCGTCGGGGAAGAGGTGGCCGGGGCCGGTGCCCGCGGCGAGGATCAGGCCGCCGATGGCGCTGCCCAGGGAGTACCCGACGCTGCGGACGACGTAGTTGAAGCTCATGGCGCTCGACGTCTCGCTCTTGGGGGTCACGGCCAGGATGACGCCGGGCATCGCGGCCGAGAAGCCGCCGACGCCGAAGCCGAGCACGCCCATCGCCGCGAACAGTTCGGCCAGGTCCGACCGGGCCGCCGCAAACAGGGCGAACCCGCCGCCGACCACGACGGCGCTGCCGGCCAGGAGCAGGGTGTCGGCGATCCGCGTCCGGACCCGCGGCGTGAGCTTGCCGGCGACGAACCCCAGCACCGAGAACGGGATGAGGACCAGCCCGGCGACGAAGGTCGTCAGCCCGAAGCCGTAGCCGGCGCCGTGCGGCGTCTGCGCGTACCGGGTGATGAGCGTGAGCAGGAGGTACATGCCGATCCCGCCGACGAACATGGCGAGGTTCGCCCCGGCGACCGCCGGGTGCCGCACCGCCCGCACATCGACCAGGGGCGTCGTGCTGCGCAGCTCGATGACGGCCCAGACGCAGAGCAGCACCACCGCGACGACGGCGAGGCCCGCCGCCACGGCGAGGTGCCGGCTCCACAGATTCCGTTCGCCGGCGAGGAACAGCACCAGGAGCAGCGCAGCGGCCAGGACGACCGCGCCTGCCACGTCCACGTGGGCGGAGCGGCCTTCGGGGGCTTCGGGCATGGAGCGCCACGCGGTCAGGAGGGCGGCGGCGGTGACGACCAGGCCGAGGCCGTAGGCGGCCCGTACCCCGCCGAGCTCGGCGAGCAGTGCGGCCAGCGGGTAGCCGACGCCGGCCCCGATGATCGAGACCACCGAGATCAGGGCGATCACGGCCGCGCTGCGCTCCTCGGGGAGGTGGTCCCGGGCCACGCCCATCATCAGCGCCGTCAGCCCGAGCCCGACGCCCTGGGCCGCCCTGCCTGCCAGCAGCCACGCGAACGGCAGCGGCAGCACGGTGAGCACGCTGCCGGCGACGACGACCGCCAGCGTGGCGAGGATCGTGGCCCGCCGGTGCGGGCCGGCTCCGAGCCGGCCCAGGACCGGCGTGGCGACGGCGCCGCTGAGCAGCGCGACGGTCAGCGTCCACTGCGCGCTGCCGAGCGAGACGTGGAACGAGGTCGCCACGCTGGTGATGAGCGGCGTCCCGAGGCTGGCGACCGCCGCCACGACCAGAGCGATGAACATCAGGGCGGGGACCAGCAGCCGCGCCTCGGAACGCACCACCGGGAACGCCTTCACCGCGACCCCGTCGACCGGCTGCCCGGTCACTGCTTCGGCCCTTCGCGGTCCTGGCTTTCGAGCTCTGCCAGATGCTTAAGCGCCGGAAGGGCCGCCACCAGCGCCTCGACCTCGTCGCCGGTGAGCTCGCCGATCAACCGCTCGAACGCATGGACACCCGCCTGGCGCCGCGTCCGGACATAGGAGGCGCCGGCCTCGGTCAGGCACACCAGCGTGACCCGCTTGTCGGACGCGTCGCCCCGCCGCTCGACCAGGCCGGACTCCTCCATCACCCGGACCAGGGCGGTCATCGCGGGCTGGGTGACGCCCTCGACCGCGGCCAGATCGGTGATGCGCCGCGGGCCGGTCCGGTCCAGGGTGGCCAGGGTGGCGGCGGACGTCAGACTCATGTCCCGGGGCAGGCGTCTCGCGGCCCTGGTGGCCAGGGCGTAGAGGGCTGCCCCGATGGCGGCGGACGCGCCAGGAGCGGGGTCTTGACGACTCATGCTCGAAGCATAGCGTTTTTATATTCATAGTTTATGGAAATGGTCGGCCAGCCGGTTCAGCTTCGCCCGCAGCGGCTTCAGCTTGCCCCGCACCTCGACCGGCAGGCCGAGCACCTCGCCGACGGCCCGGACCGTGACCGGCCCGGCCGCCTCCCGCACGATGGCCACCAGCCGCTGATAGTCCTGCGGCAGCACGTCGGGGTCGATACCGGCGGCGCGGGCCGGGATCAGCAGCATCGACCGGCCGCCCACCTGGACCTCCGGCGCCGGCGGCGCGAGCGACAGGTACTCCCCGAAGCCCTGCTCGCTGATCCGCTGCACGACCCGCCCGGCCACCACCAGCTCATCACGCTCGACCCGCACATCGGCCAGCTGCTTGACCAGCTCCTCTTCCAGCAGGTCCAGCTCGGCACGTCGCGTGGCGATCCGCTCCAGCATCCCCTCATCCGTCATGACACTCCAGCGTGGGAACCGCACCGGCCACCACGAGCCGGAACAGCCCACGAACCACCCTGACGAACGATCCACACCCAAGACACCCGCACACGACCAGCACGAGCGCCTACGAACCCTGCCACACCAGCACCCTCACGAGGGAATCAAGATGGTAGATCTTCAATGTTCATGACGCGGTGCCCCTGCGGCTGTCAGCGCCCCTAGACCGGGTGTGCGCGTGGTCGGTGGCGAGGGTGTCAGGAACAGTTGCTCCGCGTGGCGTCGCCCGACCGGAAGGAAACCCTGATCGTGAAGTTCCGCCCCTGCCTTGCCTTGGTCGCCATCGCCGCGGCAACGCTGCCGCTGACCGCTGCCCTGCCCGCCCACGCCGCTAACCAGGACAGAGTGAGGGTCGATAGAGTCGTGCTCCCCGCCCAATCCTCTCCCACAGCGACCGTGAAGGGACGAGCCACCTGCGACGGGCGGCGGAAACGGAAAGATCGTGATCATTACCCTGGAACAGGCCGAATGGGGCGGTTATGGGTGGGCCACAAGCGACTTCCCCTGCGACGGCGAGGTCCACCACTTTGCTGTCGAGGTCACCAGCCAACGCGCTCCCTGGGTTCAGGGGCGGGGGCACGTAAAGGCCGCGGTCTTGGACAGGTCCGGCTCCGGCCTCCAGAACGAGCGCGATATTTCCTTTCTTGTTGCGTCCTGACCTGAGGGATCGGGCGATCTGGCTGCCTCACACGCCAATCCACGACACCCCGGACGCCGACGCGTACTGCGACCGTACGACCCGGCGCGGCATGGGCAGGCGTTCACTCCCTCGAGGGCAAGGTCTTCGGCTGCCCGGCGCCGTACCTGCCGGTGCGGGCCATAGCCGCCGCGCTGCGCGGGCACCTGGCCCCGGCCGAGCGAGAACTCCTCGCCCACCTGGTTACCGCGAAGGATGCATGAGCTGCACCTGTGGCGCGCGGCCTGTGTCCGTGCTCCCACGCCTGTCATGGAGGGGCGATGACACAGTCCTTATGGAATGTCCCGGACGACTTCTGGGAGCAGCAACGGCGGTCCCGCTGGGCGCGCACGCTCTACCTGTCCATGCACGGCGAACCCGAACGCAAAGGCCCAAGGGGGAAACGCTCATCCGTCGCGTTCCAGCAGCAGGTGCTCGATCAGATGACGGCCATGCGGCGGCGTCCCTTCACCGGGCCCATCGTGCTGGACCTGCAGTTCTACACGAAGCGCAGGAACCCGCCGGCGATCCATCAGCTCGCTAAGAACGTCCTTGACCTTCTCGGTACGGCCGACGCACGTCGCCGGGATGGCCCGATGTCACGCCAGGCCAGGCGTGACCCAGTTCAAGGACAGCGAGCTGCCCGCCGGCGTCGCGCGCGACCCTCGGTCTCATTCAATCTCTCGCCGGACGCGGCGAGCAGTCCGGTGCGGAAGTTGCCCGGCTCGACGATGAGCGCGGTTACGCCCAATGGGCGACCGTCCCCAGGTGGGAAGAGCGGCGACGTGGCTACCTCCGGCGTTGTTCACGAGGATGTCGATGCGACCATGTCGAGCGATGACCTCGGCCACTGCCTCGTCATGGCTCAGGTCTGGGGGAGGGCGCTAGCTTCTGCGCGGATCACGCCTGCTTGATGCTGACCTGCTTGAGCATGACGGCGGCGCTCCAATACTGGACCAGTGTCGACGCTCGAAAACGGACCCATCTACCGGCCTCATGGGCCTAGATCGGGAAGGTGCTGAGCGTGGAGGACTGGGCGGAGATACGCCGGCTGCACC
>NZ_JADBGC010000044.1:0-36108 GCF_014892245.1 Microbispora sitophila
GCCAACTACGCCGCCGCCAACACCTTCCACGACGCCCTCGCCCACCACCGCCACACCCAAGGCCTCCCCGCCACCAGCCTCGCCTGGGGACTATGGGCCCACACCAGCACCCTCACCACCAACCTGACCTCGGTGGATCACGCGCGGATCAAGCGGACCGGGCTCAGCCCGCTCAGCGCCGCGCACGCACTCGCCCTGTTCGACGCCGTCGCCTTCCGCGACCCGGGCCTGCCCCTGATCGTCCCGGCCGCCCTCACGGCCACGGCCGAGGCCCCGCCGCCGCTGCTGCGCGGGCTCGTACGGCAGGCCCGCCCTGCCGTGCGCGGCGCGGCGGCCGGAGGACCGACCCTCGCCGCCCGGCTCGCCGGGCTCACTCCGGACCAGCGGACCGAGGCCCTGCTCGACCTGGTCCGCACCGAAGTCGCCACCGTCCTCACCCACCCCAACGCCACCACCATCCCCGCCGACCGACCCCTCATCGAACTCGGCCTCGACTCCCTCACCGCCGTCGAACTCCGCAACCGCCTCACCACCACAACCACCCTCCGCCTCCCCGCCACCCTCACCTTCGACCACCCCACCCCCCACGCCATCGCGGCGTACCTCGACCGGGAGCTGCCCGGCTCGGCGAGCGGCCCGGCCGGACCGGCCCGCCGTACGGACGCGGGGTCCGGCGGTGGTCTGGCCGCCCTGCACCGGCGGATGCACGAGACGGGCAAGCACGACGAGGCGGCGCAGCTGCTGGTGGCGGCGTCGCACGCGCGGAGCTACTTCGGTGCGCAGGACCGGGACCGTTACGCGCTGCCGCCGGTGAGGCTGGCGACGGGACCTGGCCGGGTCTCCGTGGTCTGCTTCCCCGCGCTCAGCGCCATCTCCGGGCCGCACGAGTACTCCCGGTTCGGCCAGGCGTTCCGCGACGACCGGAACGTGTACGTGGTGCCGTCGCCGGGATTCACCGACGGGGAGGACGACGCGCTGCCCGACTCGCTGGAGACGCTGATCCAGATGAACGTGGAGGGCCTGCGCGAATGCGTGGGCGACGAGCCGTTCGTCGTCGTGGGCCGCTCCATGGGTGGCTGCGTGGCGCACGCCGTCACGGTGGCCCTGGAGGAGCAGGGCCTCCGGCCGGCCGGGCTGGCGCTGATCGACAGCTACCCGATCGACGCCTCCGCCCAGGACGGTATGGACTGGTGGCAGGGCGCGATGATCGGCGGGATGCTCGAACGCATCGACCGGTTCGACATGACGCTCCACGACACGAGGCTGACGACGATGGGCGTCTACAACCGGTTGTTCATCGGCTGGCAGCCGAAACCCGTGGACACCCCGATCCTGCTGCTGCGTGCCGTCGAGCCGCTGCGCGGCACCACGGTCGAGCCGGACGACCCGGCGCGCTGGCAGGCGTACTGGCCGGTGCCGCACGATGCCGTGGACATCCCCGGCGACCATTTCACCACCCTGGAGGAGCACGCCGGCACGACCGCGGAGGCGATCCGCGCCTGGATCGGCACGCTCCGGATCGAGGAGCCCGAGGAGACCGAGGAGCCCGCGGCGTGACTCGGCCTGCGGCCGTGGTCACCGGCGCGGCGGCGGGCATCGGGCGGGCGGTCGCGGAGCTGTTCGCCGAGCGCGGCTACGGCGTGGTCGCGGTCGACCTCGCCGAGCCGCCGCTCGCCGACCTCGCGCGGGACCCCGGGATCGTGCCGCTGGCCGGGGACGTGGCGGAGGAGGCCGTCAACGAGGCGGCCGTCCGCCTCGCGCTCGACCGCTTCGGGAGCCTCGACACAGTGGTGCTCAACGCGGGCATCGGCGGCACGCCTCCCCTGGAGGCTCCCGGCGCGATGGAGCGGTTCGACCGCATGGTCGCGGTCAACCTGCGCGGCCCGGTGCTCGGCATCCGTGCCGCCGCACCGGTGCTGCGCTCCCGTGGCGGCGGCACGATCGTGCTGACCGCGTCGGTGTCGGGGCTGGCCGGCGACCCGGGCGTCTGGGCCGTCTGGTTCCTCGCCTCGCCGGCCGCGTCCTACATCACCGGGGTGACCCTGCCGGTGGACGGCGGGCTGACCGCGAGCACCGGCCTGCTACCGCCGCCCCACCGGACCGGCCAGGCCTAAAGTGGTGGTTGAGGCTGATGAAGTCGTTGGGTGTGGCAACCTCGCGTTGCACGTTCGGTGTCACCTATCCGGAGTCGCCCCGGCCTGATCCGGGTGACGATCGCATCTGCCCCTGCCGTGGCAGGCGCGTCAGCATCGTGTCCGCGCGGGCGACGTTGCGGTACGGCGCAATCCGTATCGGGCCTCGCCCCTTTCACGCCCTCCCTTCGGCCCGCCGCCGCCCGGGCCTCCCCTCATATGGCGGGACTGGTCGGGCGATCCTGGCCTGTCGTCAGGACGCGATCACGGCGGGGTTTCCCACGCTCCAGACGCTGATGATCCTGCGGTGCGTGAATCGCCAGCCGTCCGGGGTACGGCGCAGCCGGTCGTCGTAGCGACCCCCGCCCAGGAACTTATCGCCGTCGGGCAGGCCAAGGCGGACATGTTGGGCTTGGTAGTAGCACGTGTGCTCGGCCGCGTCACCGTGCACTGCGACGACATGGTTGCCGTTCAGGTGATGGGTGGCGTCGAATCGCTCCACGCTGGTGCTGATCCTGGCAACGATCGCGTCAGGGCCCAAGAGCCGCTCTCCCGAGCCGCTGTACTCCCAGCAAGCGTCGTCGGTGAAGAGCGCACCCAGCCTCTCCCAGTCCCTGGTGTCCACGGCTGTCGCGTACGCGATGACGGCATCCACGATCGCGGCACGGTCTGCGAGTTCCTGAAGCATGAAGCCACCCTCCGTTTGGTGCACGATTTGATACGGAGTACCGAGCACACCTCCGGTGGCCGCCGATGGGCACTCCTCATCACTGATCGGCCCGCGGTCCGACGCGGACAAGAGACAGTGGTGTCCGGATTGGACACGTTTCCCCGCCCGCGGGGAGAAGGGAGGCGCCGCACCCCCTCTCCCCGCGTCACGCGTCAGGCGGTGAGCTGCTGCACGATGCCCAGCCGGTCCGGGAGCACCTCGTACTCGACGATCCGCCCGTCGCGGAACCGGATCGTGCTGATGCTCTGGCCGGTGAAGCGGCGGCCGCTCGGCGGAGCGCCGAACACCTCGCCGCGCTGGACCCCCTCGATGGTCCAGTAGACGACGACCCGGTCGCCCTCGGCGACGGTGTCCGTCACGGTCGCGGTCACGCCCCCGACCGCCGAGCGCAGCCAGGTGATGTGCTGCACGAACCCGGCACGCCCCAGGTTGCCCCCGGCGGGCCCGGCCGCGTCGGACGCGTCGTCGGCGACGATCTCGTCAAGGACGTCGAGCCGGCCCTGCGAGACGACCTCCTCGTAGAAGCGTCTGGCCACCGCGCGGTTGATCTCCGTGGTGCTCGTCTCCGTCGTGCTCATTAACGGTCTCCTTCTCTGTGCGAGGGTCACCGGCGTACGGCCGGCAGCGGGAGGATTCCGAGGCTCGCGTCGAGGCCGCCGTCGACGACCAGCGTGGTCCCGGTGACGTACGAGGCGGCGGGCGAGGTGAGGAACCAGACGGCCTCGGCCTGCTCGCGCGGCTCGGCGAACCGCTGAAGCGGCACGCGGCGCTCGATCTCGGCGGTGAGCACCGGGTCCTGGCGGACGCCGGCGTTGATCCGCGTCCAGGTGAGCCCGGGGGCGAGGGCGTTGACCCGGATGCCGTCGGGCGCGTGGTCGATGGCCGCGGCACGGACGAGATTGATCACCGCGCCCTTCGAGGCGTTGTAGGCCCAGTTGCCCGGGTCGGCGCGCAGTCCGGCGACGGAGGCGGTGACGACGATCGCGCCGCCTCCCGCCGCCCGCAGCGCGGGGGCGGCGGCCCAGATGCCCAGGATCGGCCCCCGGAGGTTGACGGCGAGGATGCGGTCGGCGGCCTCCACCGCGCCGGGCGACTCCCAGGGCCGGGTGCCGCCGATACCGGCGTTGAGCACGACCGCGTCGAGCCGGCCGAACTCCCGCTCCGCCAGCGCGACCGCGGCCACGTTGATCTCCTCCAGGGACACGTCGCCGGCCAGCGTCACCACGCGGTCGAGCGTGGCGAGCTCCTTGAGCGCGTGCTCGTCGTGGTCCACGGCGAGCACGGCGACGCCGCGCTCGGCGTACAGCTCGGCGGTCGCCCGGCCGATGCCCGAGCCCGCGCCGGTCACGAGGACGGCGCGCGGGCCGGTGGTGGGTGAGGTCATGGTAGGCCCTCCAGATTCATAGCGGGTGCGGCTCGTCCCGCCGTCCGCCCCACGTCGATCCTCGGGACGGCGGCGAGCAGTTCGGCGGTGTAGGCGGCACGCGGGGCGCGGAAGACGTCCGCGACGTCGCCGGTCTCGACCAGGGCCCCGTCCTTCATCACCGCCACCCGGTCGCAGACCTGGCGGACGACGCCCAGGTCGTGCGAGATGAACAGCAGCGCCACCCCGGCCTCGCGCCGCAGCCGGGCGAGCAGGGCCAGGATCTGCGCCTGGACGGTGACGTCGAGCGCGGAGACCGGTTCGTCGCAGACGATCACCTCGGGCCCCGGGGCGAGCGCCCGCGCGATCGCCACCCGCTGACGCTGGCCGCCGCTCAACTGCACGGGGCGCCGGTCCAGCAGGGCGTCGTCCAGCCCGACCTCGGCGAGCAGCCCGGCGACCCTTTCGCGCCGCAGGCGGCGCGGCATCCTTCCCGGCACCGCTTCGCCGACGATCCGCTCGACCGTGAACCGCGGGTCGAACGAGCTGAGCGGGTCCTGGTCGACGAGCTGGATGCGAGAACGGCGGGCGCGCCGGGCGCGCTCCCGCAGCGCGCTCCACGCCTCGCCGTCGAGCAGCACGGTCCCGGCGTCGGGGGCGATCTCGGCCAGCACGATCCGTGCGGTGGTGCTCTTGCCCGACCCCGACTCGCCGACCAGGCCCAGCGCCTCGCCCGTACGCAGGTCGAACGAGACGTCGTCCACCGCCGTACGCCACGAGCCGCCCGGGGAGCGGTACCGCTTGGTTATCCCCCGCACCGAGACGACCACATGGTCCTTCACCCGGGGCGGCGCCGCCGCCGCATCGGCAGCCGGGGCGGGCCGTTCCCGGCCCGCGTGGAAGCAGCGGACCTCCCGGCCCGGCCCGTACGGCACGGGCGGCGGCGGCTCCGCACGGCAGCGGTCGTCGGCCAGCGCGCAGCGCGGCGCGTACGGGCAGCCGCCGGCGGCGGGAGGGCCGGTGCGGACGAGGGGCAGCTCCCGCGTCGGGCCGTCCACGGCGGGCACGGTGGCCAGCAGGTCGGCGGTGTAGGGGTGGGCGGGGGCCCGCAGCAGCGCGTCCGCCGGTCCCCGCTCCACGACGAGTCCCGCGTAGAGGACGGCGACGTGGTCGGCGAGCCGGGCCACGACCGCCAGGTCGTGGCTGATGAGCAGCACCGCCGTACCCGCCCGCGCGCGTGCCCTGAGCAGGTCGAGCACCTGCGCCTGCACGGTGACGTCGAGGGCCGTGGTGGGCTCGTCCGCGACCAGCAGCGATGGCCGGGCGGCAATCGCGGAGGCGATCAGCGCCCGCTGCCGCAGGCCACCGGACAGCTCGTGCGGATACTGCAGGAACCGCACGTCGGGGTCGGGCACGCCCGCCTCCGCGAGCAGCCCGATCACCTGGTCGTCGAGGTCGTCGCGGCTCGCCAGGCCGTGCACCTCCAGCGCCTCCGCCACCTCGTGCCCGACCCGGCGGAGCGGGTCGAGCGAGGTCAGCGCGTCCTGCAGGACGTAGCCGATGCGACGCCCGCGCAGCCGCCGCCACTCGCGGCCGCTCAGCCGGCGCAGGTCGCGCCCCTCGAAGGACAGCGTCCGCGCCCGCACCCGCGCGCCCGCCCCGGCGAGACCAAGCAGGGTCCGGGCGGTGACGCTCTTGCCCGAGCCCGACTCGCCCACGACCGCGAGGCACTCCCCCGGGCGCAGGGACAGGTCGACGTCGCGTACGGCCCGCACCACGCCGCGCCGGGTGGTGAAGTCCACCGACAGCCCGGCGACCTCCAGCAGGGGTGGCTCGGTCATCCGGCCTCCCGCCCTTCGTAGCGGGCCTGCAGGGTCCGCCCCACGACGGTGGCGGACATGACGGTCAGCGTGATGGCGGCCCCCGGGAACAGGGCCAGGGTCCAGCTCGCGTCGAGGTAGTCGCGCGCCTGTGCGAGCATCGCCCCCCACTCGGGGGCGGGCGGCTGCGGACCGAGCCCGAGGAAGCTCAGCGAGGCCCCGGCGATCAGCGCGGTCCCCACGTTGATCGTGGCCAGGATCAGCAGCGGCGCGACGACGTTGGGCGCGATGTGCCGCAGCAGGATCCTCGCCGGCGTCAGCCCCAGGTTGACCGCCGCCCGCACGTACGCCGAGCCGCGGACCACGAGCGCCTGCGCGCGGACGACGCGGGCGAAGCCCGGCGCGAGCGCCACGGTGATGGCCAGGACGGCGTTGCGTGTGCCCGGCCCGAGGACGGCCACGACGAGCAGGGCCATCAGGATGGCCGGGAACGACAGCAGCACGTCGGCCAGCCGCATGGCCGCCTCGCCCACGAGGCGGCCGCCCAGCGCCGCCAGCAGGCCCCAGGCGGAGCCGGCGAGCCCGGCCAGCAGGGTGGAGCCGACGCCGACCAGCAGCGACGGCCGGGCGCCGAAGACCAGCCGGGCCAGCACGTCGCGGCCGAGCTGGTCGGTGCCGAGCGGGTGGCCCGCCATCGGGCCACGCAGTGCGAGGGCCGGGTTCACCTGGTCCGGGCCGTGAGCGAAGAGCCCGGGGGCGAGGGCGGCGAGGCAGACGAGCGCGAAGAACGCGGCGGCCAGCGCCACGCCGGCCTGCGCGGCCCCCACCCGCACGCGCGGGAGCGCCGCCACGCCGTACGAGCCCGGGGCGGTCATGCGGCGGCCTCCCCGACGCGGGGATCGACCAGCCCGTAGAGCAGGTCGAGCCCGATGTTGATCAGCGAGAACGTGAGCGCGGAGAGCACGACCACGCCGGTCACGACCGGGAAGTCCCGGCCGCGCACCGCCGCCACCACGACGTGGCCGAGGCCCTGGCGGGCGAAGACGGTCTCCACGACGACGGTACCGGCGAGAAGCTCACCGAGCACCCAGCCGGAGAGCGTGAGCACCGGCAGCGCGGCGTGCCGCAGCGCGTGGCGCGCCCGGATGCGGTTCTCGGTGGCGCCCCTCGACCTGGCGGTCAGGGCGAACGGCTGGTCGAGGGCGCGTTCGAGCCCCTCCCTGGTGACCTGGGCCAGCACGCCGGCGATGGGCAGCGCGAGCGCCGCGCACGGAAGCACCAGCGCGGCCGCTCCCTCGTCGCCGAGCACGGGGAACCAGCGCAGGCGGAAGGAGAAGGCGGCCAGCAGCAGGATGCCGATCCAGAAGTTCGGCGTCGAGATCGAGCAGAACTCCAGGATCCGGGAGATCGCCCGCGCGCGCGGCCTGCCCGCCGTGAGCAGGGCCAGCGCGACCGCCAGGCAGAAGCCGAGGAGGGCCGCCCCCGCCGCGAGCGACAGGGTGGGGCCGAGCTGCTCGCCGATCACGCTGCTCACCGGCCGGCCGAGCTGGTAGGAGCCGCCGAGGTCGGCACGCAGGAGCCGGCCGAGGAACAGGACGTACTGCACACCGACCGGCTCGCGCAGGCCGTACTGGTCGCGGATGGCGTCGAGCACCTCGGGAGTGGCGTTGGCCTGGACCCCGCCCGCGATGATCCGGGCGGGGTCGCCCGGCACCAGCCGCATGCCGGCGAAGGCCAGCGTCGCGGCGCCCCACAGCACGAACAGGGTCAGCGCCAGCCTGCGGGACAGCCGGAGGGCCAGCGGAGCCACCGGGATCAGGCCCCCAGCCAGGCGCCGTGGAAGACCGGGTAGGTCTGGGCGTCGAAGGTGACGCCGCGCACCTTCGCCGAGAAGGCGGTGAGCTGCACGGGAGTGTAGAGCGGCAGCACGTACGCCTGCCGGAGCACCTCGTGCTGCACGGCGGCGTAATCCTTGTCCGCCGTGGCCGGGTCGGAGGTCTCCGCGGCCTCCTCCACCCAGGTGTCTATCTGCGGCGAGTCCACCAGCGCGACATTGCCGCCGGCCTTGGCGTAGGTGTTGCCCGAGGCGAACGCGAAGCGCAGCACGTCGGGCGTGGGCCGGGCGAAGCTCACGTCCACCAGGTCGTAGCCGCCCCCGATGAGGTACTTGCCGACGAAGGCCCCCGTGTCCACGGCCGGCCGTTCGATCTTGATGCCGACGAGCTTGGCCTGCGCCTGGATGCCCTCGGCGAGAACGTCGCGCTGCTCCTTGTTGCCCTCCGCCCAGTAGGGCCAGACGAGGGTGAGGGTCTTGCCGTCCTTGACGCGGTAGCCGTCGGCGTCCGTCTTCGTCCAGCCCGCCTCGTCGAGCAGCCGCCTCGCCTCGTCCGGGTCGTACGACGCCAGTTCGCTGTCGGCCGTCGGGTCGTAGGCCGCCGTGGTGCGGCTGAGCGGATTGCGCGCGACCGGGAAATGGCCGAAATAAATGTTGCGCACGAGTTCCTCGACGTTAACGGCGGCCGACAGGGCGCGCCGCACCCGCACGTCCCGCAGCGGCCCGCGGGTCTGGTTCAGATAGAGGTTGTAATTCAGGCCCGGCGTCTCCTGGGAATTCAGCGTGAAACCAGTGAGGGACCGCAGCTTTCCCGCGTTCACCGGGGGGACGCCGGCGATCGCCTGCACCTGCCCGCTGGTGAGGGCGCCCCACCGGGTGGCGTCCTCGGGGACGAACTCGAACACCAGGGTGTCGAGGTAGGCCGCGCCCTGGTGGGACGCGCCGGCGGGCGGCGAGGCATAACCGGCGTTCTTGCGCAGCGTGACGCGCTTGTCCTTCTCCCAGGAGACGTAAGAGAACGGTCCGGTGCCGACCGGCCGGTAGTCCCCGACGGGCTTCGCGAGCGCCGCCGGACTCTGGATGCCCAGGTACGGCACCGACAGCGCCTGCAGGAACGGGGTGAACGGCCGCTTCAGCGTCACCTCGACGACGTGGTCGCTCACCACCCGCGACTTCTCGTAAGGCGCGATCAGCGAGGCGGCGTAGGCGGACTTGGTCGCCGGGTCCACGACGTGGTCGAGGCTCGCCTTCACGGCCTCGGCGGTGAACGGAGTGCCGTCGTGGAAGGTGACGCCCTCCCTGAGCGTGAACGTATAGGTCTTCCCGTCGCCGGACACGGTCCACTTGGTGGCGAGCCAGGGCCCGAAGGTGTCCGGGCCGGTCTGCACGACCAGGGAGTCGAAGATGTTGCGGTCGATCAGGCCGGTCACCGCGGTGGCCGCGACGGCCGGGTCGAGCGACACCTGCGTGCCGGCCAGGGCGTAGGTGAGGGTGCCGCCGGCCACCGGGCCTCCGCCCGCGGCCCGGCCGGCCGGCCGCTCGTCCCCGCCGCCGGCCGAGACGACCAGGACCACGGCGGCGACGGCGATCACCGCCAGGACCGCCCCCAGGACGGCCGGGCGTCCGGAGCGCAGGCTGCGCCTCTTCCTGACCGGCCCGTCGTCGACGCGGGTGGCGGTGTCGTCGCTCAGTGACATCGGTGGAACCTTCTCTGTCGCGCAATGGGGCACAAGGGGACACCACGGGACACGGGCGTGTGGAAGCGTCGGAGACAGGGCTGTGCGGCGGGACCGCACCATCCCGCCGCACCGGCCTCTGCACCGGCCTCCACACTGGCCCTCCGCATTGGCCGAGCCGAACCCCGGAAACCCGGAAAATAACCGTCAGCAAAATTCGAATTTTCGAACGGCGGCTAGATCACACCATATCCGAGCGGGCCGGTCAATATGAAAGCGCCATTATCGCGGCCGATCGTTTTCGCCGATCGATATCAATTCGAATTTCCAATGGGAACCTGTTCGGAACGCGATCCGGAGAAACGCGCCACGGATGAGAAGAACGCGTTGAGCGCCTCGCCCGCCCGCGCCTCGATCGCCGGGTCCAGCCCCTGCCGGCTCACCAGGCGCAGCCCGACGGCCTCCTGCCGGGGAAGCGGCGCGATCTCCTCCAGGCCGTCCGGAACACCGTAGGCGGTGGGCAGCAGGGCGAGGCCGAGGCGCGCGCGGGCCGCCGCCAGCACGCCTTCGAGATTGGTGGCCTCCGTCGTGATGCGTACGGACCAGCCGAGACGTTCCAGCACGCGTACGGCCTGCCCTCGCAGGGAGCACGGCTCCTGGAAGGCGACCAGCGGCACCGGCCGGTCCGGCGGCGGGAGGAACCAGCCCGGGGCGCCGAGCCAGCGCAGCGGCAGCGTGGCGACCTGCCTGCCCCCGACGTTCGGCACCACACCGAGGATCAGCGCCATGTCGAGCGTGCCGCGCATGGTGGCCTCCGCCAGCGTGGTGCTGCGGTCCAGCCGGAACACGACGTCCTGCGCCGGGAGCGCAGACATCAGGGCGCCCAGGAGGTCGGGCAGCGCCGCGTATCCCGCGTGCTCGACCGCGCCCACGCTCAGGGCCGCCGGACGCTCGGCGCCGAGGCGGCCCATCGCCTCGTCGTGCACGGCGAGCAGCCGCCGCGCCTCCACCAGCAGCGCCTCGCCCGCGAGCGTGAAGCGGGTCGACCGGCCGGTCCGCTCGACCAGAGGCTGCCCGATGACGCGTTCCAGCGACCGGACGTGCTGGCTCACCGTCGGCTGACTGGTCCGCAGGGCGGACGCGGCCCGCCCGAAGCCGCCGCACTCGGCGATGGCCACGAAAGTTCGCAGTTGCACGAGATCGAGCAATGCTCCCATGGCCGCATCATAACCTAAAACCCACATTACCTACATAGAATTAGGGCTGTGAGCTTTCGATCCACCAGCGGACAGCGGCGGTGGCCGTCTCCGGCGGCACCTGGTGCCCGCCGCGGAACTCCTCGTACGTCACCTCGTAACCGCTCTCCCGCAGGTCGGGGACGAGCCGCCTGCTGCACCGGTCGATCGGCAGCACCCGGTCGGAGACGCCGTGCGAGACGAAGATCCGGGGACGGCCGTGCCGGATCATCGGCGCCATGAACCCCGGGGAGAACGCGAGCACGGCGTGGAACAGGTCGCCGTTGGCCAGGCCCAGCGACAGGGCGTAGGAGGCGCCGTCGGAGAAACCGGCCACGGCCACCCCGTCGAGTTCGACGGCCGTGCGGGAGAACACCTCCTCCAGCGCGGCGTCGATCCTGGACACGTCCGCGCCGTATCCGCCGACGATCACGTCCCAGGTGGCGGAGACCGCCTGCGGCGCGAGCAGCAGCACACCGAGTTCCTCGGCCTGGGGCAGCAGCCACTCCAGTGCCTGCTCCGCCGAACCGCCCGCGCCGTGCAGCACGACGGCGAGCGGGGACGGCCCGGGTCCCGGGGCGGGCGGCACATGCAACAGGGCGCGCCCGCCCAGGCGGTGCAGCCCTGGCACGAGAGGCGCGGCGTGCTGGGGCCTCACCGCGACGGGACGGGCGGACAGGCGGCCGTGTCGCACGCCCTCCTCGGGCCCCGGATGGGGCCGGCTCCGCTCCGGCGTGGCCATCGGCCTCACCCCCCGCCGAGGGGTCTACCCCTCCTGGCCGCCGGTCACCTCATTCCCGGCGGTCAGGGGAACCGGCGGCCCAGGGAGCAGGCGGCCTTCAGCCGCGGGCGGCGGAGATCACCTCCGCGACCAGGGCGGGCGAGGTGACCCTGCGGACGTACTCGGGCTGGCGCAGCTCACCGCCCATGAAGGGATACGGGTTGCGGTGGACGGCCGGGCTGGGCTCGTCCACGAGGGCGGCGAAGTGGATCTCCCTTGCCCCGGTGGCCTCGACCACCCGGCCCACGTTGCGCTGGGTGATGCCGCCCCCGGGCATGACGACCAGGCGGTCGCCGGCCCGCCGCACCAGTTCGGCGATCAACGGCGCGCCCTCCAGGGCCGAGCTGTCCTGGCCGGAGGTGAGCACCCGGTCGATCCCCAGGCCGGCCAGCGTCTCCAGCGCGGCGAACGGGTCGGCCGTCATGTCGAAGGCCCGGTGGAAGGTGACCGAGAGCCCGGCGGCCGCGTCGATCAGTCGCTTGGCCACCTCGGTGTCCACCTCCCCGGCCGGGGTGAGCGCGCCGATCACGACGCCCTGCGCCCCGGCGTCGCGCACCGCCGCCACGTCGCGGACCATCGCCGCGACCTCGTGCTCGTCGTAGACGAAGTCGCCGCCGCGCGGCCGGATGATCACGTGGACCCGGATCGACGAAACCGCCGCCAGCGTGGCCTCGACCGTGCCCAGGGTGGGCGTCAGGCCGCCCTCGAACAGCGCGGCGCACAGCTCCACGCGGTGCGCGCCCGCCCGCTCGGCGGCCAGCGCCCCGGCCGTGCTGTCGATGCAGATCTCGTACGTCAGGTTCATCGTCTCCCCCATCGGAACGTGGGCCCCTCAGAAAACAGCGCTGATCTCGCCGACCGGGACGCCCCCGCCCAGCACCGGAACGGTCGTGAACTCGGCCGCCGCCGAGACGTCCGCGCCCGCGGCCCGCAGCGCGGCGAGCGCGATCGCGGTCGTCGCCCGTGGGCCGCCGTCGATCGCCTTGACGGCCGCCGCGTGCCCGGAGGCGAGCGCCACGACCAGCACTCCCTCGGCGCCGCCCTTCACCAGGGCGCCGGGCAGCGCCCGCATCAGGCGGGTGTTCACATGGCCGGTCCCGCCGACGTACTCCGGGTGCGCCCGCATCGCGTCGGCGACCGCGCGCGGCGGCGTCCCGGGCGCGGACACGACCATGGCGCGTACGGCGCGGGCCAGGCCCGTCAGCGAGATCCCGAACAGCGGGGCGCCGCAGCCGTCGACGGCGACGTGGACGGCCTTCTCGCCCGACAGCTCCTCCACCACCGACCTGACCCGCTCCTGCACGACGTGGCCGGGGTCGAGGTAGGTGGCCGTCGGCGCGCCCGCGACCACCGCGGCGGCGAGCATCGCGGCGTGCTTGCCCGAGCAGTTCATCCGCTCCCGTGACGGCCCGAGGCCCGCCCTGACCAGGGCCTGCCGGGCGGCCTCGTCCTCCGGCCAGTCGGGCGGGCAGCGCAGGTCGCCGAAGCCGAGCCCGGCCTCGCCGAGCATCTCGGCCACGAGCCGCACGTGGAAGTCCTCCCCGGTGTGGCTGCCCGCGGCGATCGCGAGCGCGGGGCCCTGCAGGTGGGCCCCGGCGAGCAGGCAGGCGAGGGCCTGGAACGGCTTGGCCGACGAGCGCGGCAGCACCGGCGCGTCGACCGGGCCACGGGCGACGGCGACCTCTCCGCCCGCCGAGAGCGCGACGGCGCTGCCGAAGTGGACGCTCTCCACGAAACCGGACCGCACGACCTCCGCGAGCGGGGCGTATTCAGCGAGGGACACGGATGATCCTCCTGCCACGGGTGATCCTTCTGCGCGGGCCGCCCCTGCCCGCGACGGAGCGGTCGAGGGAACGGGCGAGCGCGGACAGCGACGCGTTGACCACGAGGTAGACCAGCGCGACGACGATGTACGTCTGGATGAGCAGGCCGTTGTAGTTGGCCAGGACCTTGCCGCTGTAGAGCAGCTCGGCGTAGCTGACGACGAAGCCGAGCGAGGTGTCCTTCAGCAGGCCGACCGACTGGCTGACGATCGAGGGCAGCACCCGGCGGGCCGCCTGCGGCAGCACGACCAGCCGCATCGACTGCCCCTGGGTGAGCCCGAGGGCCAGGGCGGCCTCCCCCTGCCCCCGTTCGACCGACATGATCCCGGCCCGGAAGATCTCGGCGAACGCCGCCGCGTTGGACACGGCCAGCGGCACCACGAGCTTCCAGAACAGCGGCAGGTCGAGCCCGTACCTCGGCAGCGCGAACAGCACGAGGTAGACCAGCAGCAGCGCCGGGATCGTCCGCACCGCCTCGACGTACGCGGCGGACGGCAGGCGGACCGCCCGGCGCCGCGACAGCCGTCCGAGCGCGAGGGCGATCCCGGCCGCCATCGCGAGCGCTGCGGACACGACGGCGGCCAGCGCGGTGGACCACAGCCCGCCGAGCAGGTAGCGCCACATCGGCCAGGTCGCGTACGGCTGCCAGCGCTCGGCGGCGAGCTGCCCGTTGGCGGCGAACTGGCGCACGGCCAGGGCCAGCAGGGCGAGCAGCACCAGCACGCCCGCGACGGTGGCGAGGCGGATGCGGCGGCGGGCGCGCGGGCCCGGCTCGTCGAACAGCAGGTTGCTCACCGCGCCACCGCCAGCCGCCGTTCGAGCCGCCCGGTCACGAACCCGGCGCAGGCGGCGATCGCCGCGTACGCCAGGCCCGCCCCCACGAAGATCGGGATCGGCTGCGCCTCCAGCAGGTTCACCCGGTTGGCGGCGGCGGTCAGCTCGACCACGCCCACGGCCGCCGCGAGCGAGGTGTTCATCGTGAGCGCGATGAAGATGTTGCCGATCGGCTGCACGACGGTCCGCAGCGCCTGGGGCAGCACGACGTGGCGCAGCGACTGGCCGAACGTCAGCCCCAGGGCGCGGGCCGCCTCGCCCTGACCGGCGGAGATCGCGTTGACGCCCGAGCGGAGGGCCTCGGCGATGTAGGCGCCCTCGTACAGCGCGATCACCACGATGGCCGTGGTGGTCAGGCCGGCCTTGAGCCCGATCTCGGGCAGGCCGAAGACCGCGAGCACGAGCAGCACGAGCAGCGGGAGGTTCTGCAGCGTCTCGACGTAGACGGTCGCGACCGTGCGCAGGACCGGGACCGGCCCGACCCGCATCGCCACGATCACGAGCCCCACGGCCGCGGCGCCGACGAACGACGCCGCGGTCATCTGGAGGGTCACGACCAGCCCCTGCCAGAACTCGGGCAGGTGATCAAGCAGCGCCGACATCAGGAACCCGGCACCGACCCGATCTCGGGCGGCGTGGGGGCCTCGCCCTGCACGACCGTGCCGAGGGAGTTCTTCCAGATGTCCTGCCAGACGCCGTTCGCCTGGATCTTCTTCAGCCAGTCGTTGACGAACGACTTGAACTGGTCGTCGCCGTGCTTGAGGCCGATGCCGTACGGGTCCTGGGTGAACGGCTTGGTAACGACCTGCAGTTCGGGGTCCTTCTTGGCGTCGGCGACCAGCAGCGTCTCGTCCTGCACGTAGGCGACGCCGCGGTCCTGCTTGAGCGCCTGGACGCACTCGGGGTCGCCGCCGAAAGTGATGATCTTCGCCTGCGGCGCGAGCTTCTTGATGGCGGGAATGGCGGGGGTGTTGGCCCCGGCGATGACGGTCTTGCCGTTCAGGTCCTGCGGCGAGGAGATCCCCGTCGTGCCCTTCTTGACGGCGATGGACAGGCCCGAGGAGTAGTACGGCCCGGCGAAGGCGACCTGCTCGGCCCGCTCGGGGGTGATCGTGTAGGTCTGGAAGACCACGTCGACGGTGCCGTTGCTCAGCAGCGCCTCCCGGGTCTCGGACGCCGAGTTGACGATCTTCACCTTCGGCTGCCCGATGATGTACTTGGCCAGCGCCTTGCCGAGGTCGGCGTCGAAGCCCTCCACCTCGCCGGTGGCGGGGTTCTGCTGGGACAGCAGCGGCGCGTCGAGCGAGCCGCCGACGATCAGTTCGCCGCGCTGCTTGATCTTCTCCATCGTCGAGCCGGGCAGGATGTCAGCGGCGGCGGCCACCGGCGCCTTGGCGAGCACGCCACCGCCGCCGCCCTCGCTCGCGCCCGCGCCCGGCACGGCCGAGCCGGCCGAGTCCGTCCCGGCACAGGCCGTCAGGCCGGCCATCGCCACAGCGGCGACAGCGGCCACCCGCTTAATGGACACCATCGGGGTCCACCGTCCTTTGCGATCAGTGCGTGAGTACCTTGGCCAGGAAGTCCCTGGCCCGATCGGTCCGGGGGGAGTCGAAGAAGGCGTTCGGCTCCCCCGTCTCGACGATCCGGCCGCCGTCCATGAACACCACGCGGTCGGCCGCGCGGCGCGCGAACCCCATCTCGTGGGTGACGACGACCATGGTCATGCCGTCGGCGGCCAGGCCCGTCATCACGTCGAGGACCTCGCCCACCATCTCCGGGTCGAGCGCCGAGGTGGGCTCGTCGAAGAGCATGACCTTGGGCCGCATGGCGAGCGCGCGGGCGATGGCGGCGCGCTGCTGCTGGCCGCCCGACAGCCGCGCGGGCTGCTTGCCGGCCTGCTCGGCGATGCCGACCCGGGCCAGCAGCTCGTGGGCGGTCCGCTCGGCCTCGGCGCGGCTCACGCCGCGCACCTTCATCGGCGCGAGCATCACGTTCTCCAGCACGGTCTTGTGCTGGAAGAGGTTGAAGTTCTGGAAGACCATCCCGACGTCGGCCCGCAGCCGGGCCAGCGCGCGGCCCTCCGCGGGCACGGGCACCCCGTCGACGAGGATCTCGCCCGAATCCGCCGCCTCCAGCCGGTTGAGGCACCGGCACAGCGTCGACTTGCCGGACCCCGAGGGGCCGATCACCACCACGACCTCGCCGCGCGCCACGTCGAGGTCGACGTCGTGCAGCACGTGGTGCTCACCGAACCACTTGTTGAGGCCTCGTACCCGAATCATCGCCATCTTCCTTCGAAATCGAAGATATGGCGGACCGTAATGGATGATTCTGGGCGAAGTCAACGCGTTGGCGCATAAAGTCAAGTCGTGGTATTCCTTCCTCCATGCCAGGCAAAGAGAGGTTGCCGGTGCGGGGGGCGCAGGGCGACCTCCTGCGCCTCGTCGCCGCCGGCCACGCCGAGTCGCGGGCGGAACTCGCCCGGCTGTCCGGCCTGGCGGCCTCCAGCGTCTCGCTGCGCGTCGAAGAGCTGATCGGCAGCGGGCTGCTGGTGGAGGAGGGCGCGGGCACCTCCCGCGGTGGCCGGCGACCCCGGCGGCTGCGGCTCAGCCCCAGCGCGGGACTGCTCGCGGTCGCCGACCTGGGCGCCCACCACGCGCGCCTCGGCCTCCTCGACCTCAGCGGCACCCCGCTGGTGGTCGAGGAGCGCCCGTGCGAGATCGCGGACGGCCCCGAGGCGACCATCGACTGGATGGCGGCCGCGTTCGAGGACCTGCTGGCCGCGCACGGCCCGCCCGGTGTCCCGCTGCGCGGGGTCGGCACGGGCATCCCCGGTCCTGTGGACCCGGCGACCGGCCGGGTCGTCGCGCCCTCGCGCATGCCCGGCTGGAACAACTTTCCTGTCGCGGAACGCCTCGGCGCGCACTTCGACCTGCCGGTGCTGGTGGAGAACGACGCCAACCTCATGGCGGCCGGGGAGGCCAGGTCGTGGCCGAAGTGCGAGACGCTGATGGTGCTCAAGGCCGGCAGCGGCATCGGCTGTGGTGTGATGGTGAACGGCGCGCTCCACCGGGGGCGGGGCGCGGCCGGGGACATCAGCCACGTGCGGGTCAGGAGCGACTCGTCGGTCACCTGCTCCTGCGGGCACGACGACTGCCTGGAGGCCTACGCCAGCGGCGCGGCCCTGATGAGCGTGCTCAACGAGCAGGGCATCGAGGTGCGGCGGCCGGCCGACGTCGTCGCGCTGGTCGAGGACGGGGTGCCCGAGGCCACCGCCCTGGTGCGCAACGCCGGACGGCTCATCGGCGAGGTGCTGACCGTGCTCGTGAACTTCATCAATCCCGACGCGATCGTGGTCGGGGGCAGCCTGTCGCCGGCCGAGCCGCTGATCGCGTCGATCCGCGCGGCGGTGTACGAGCGGTGCCTGCCGCTCGCCACCCGCGACCTGGAGATCTCCACCACTCGTTCGGGGCCCGACGCCGCCCTGCTCGGCGCCGGCTCACTGCTGCTCGACGCCGTGCTCGCCTGAACACCGAAGATGAACGGACAGCCGTACGTGACCCGATACTGCCTTTTCGACCTCGACGGCACGCTGACCGACCCCGAGACCGGCATCGTCGCCTCGATGCGGCACGCCCTGTCCGCGGTCGGGATGCCGGAGGTGGAGCACGGGCGGCTCCGCGCCATGATCGGCCCTCCCCTTCAGGACGGCTTCCTCCTGCTCGGCGTGCCGCCGGAGCGTCTCGACGACGCGGTGCACGCCTACCGGGAGCGCTACACCACCGGCGGGATGTACGAGAACGAGGTCATCGCGGGAATCCCCGCCGTGCTTGAGGCTCTCGTCGCCGGCGGCTGGACCCTGGCGGTGGCGACGTCGAAGCCGGCCGTCTACGCGGAGAAGATCCTGGTGCACTTCGGGCTCGACGGCTTCTTCGCGTACGTGGCCGGGGCGACGCTCGACGGGTCACGACGGCACAAGGCGGACGTCATCCGGCACGCCCTCGACGTCCTCGGCGCACCGCCCGAGGCGACCGTCATGATCGGCGACCGCATGGAGGACGTCGTCGGCGCGGCCGCGTGGCAGGTGCGGAGCGTCGCGGTGACCTGGGGATTCGGCGAGGCGGCCGACTTCGCCGGCCCCGGCCTCATCGCCGTGGTGGACACGCCCGAGCGCCTTCTCAAGGTGCTCTGCCGGACCACGGCGACCACCCCTCCGGCGGGGGAAACGCCGTAGCAGGTCAGGTCGTGTCGGCCGGAAGGTGGCCGATCTGTTCGTGCGTCGGCGCGGCCGGCAGGTTCTCGGGCGCGACACGGACAAGCCCCTGCACGCGGAAGACATTCTCCAGCACCTGCGCGGGCAGATCGAGCCACCAACCCCCGCCCAGGGGACGCGATCAGCGCACGGATACCGCAGTCGTCATCGCCACACGGTCCGGCGGGAATAGGGCCGCTGACCTGTGGGATTACCGCCGTGTTCGTGGCTGACACGAAAGTGCCTCCTTACGGTGCCGCGGTCCGCCGCGGATGATCGGGTGCTGCGCCGATCACGCACGTCGTGTACACCAGCCTGGCGAGGTCGGGCGACCTGTTGACGATCGCGCTGCCGCACCGCTGGACCGAGGCGCGCCTCGCCGCGGCCTCGTTCGACGTGACGATCCTGCGCAACGGCCTGTACGCCGAGGTATCGCCACGGAGATCCAGCGCGACCTCGCCACGGGCCGCCGTAGCCGTCACGCGGGCAAGACCTACGAACTGGAGGGCGTCGAGACGATCGGCGGTGAGGACATCGCCGAGATGCTGAGCGACGCGCTGGGCCGCCCGGTCTATTACCAGCCGATCTCCCTGTCCGCCGCACGGGAAGCACTGGCCGGCAGCGGCCTGGAGCCGTATCAGATCACCCACACGCTTTCGATCTTCTCCAACATCGGCGCCGGATACCTTCGGGCCCACGACACCGATCTGACCACCCTCCTGCCGGCCAGGCCCCGCGCCGTACGAGACCAGGTCGTCCCGGCTGTCGAGGAAGGCGGCCACCAGTCCGTCACCAGCCGGACCTGAGACCAGCGAGGTGGGGGGCAGCGAGGCGCATCAGAGCCTCCAGAAATTTCGGCCAAGTCGCCTCCGACTGGTTCCAGCGCACGGCTGTGCCGATCCTGACGTCACCTGCTGCTCTGCGGCTGCTCGCCGGCGGCGGAAGGACACGACGTGTTCGCACACGAAGTGCGGTGGGAAGGGTCTCCAGGTCGGTTTGCGCAGCCGGATCAAGGAGGCCCTTCCCACATTGCCGCGGACCTGGCTCAGGCCACGTGCTGCGCCGGGGCGGCCGCCGCGAGCCGTACGGCGTTGGCGGCGGCGTCGTCGATCTCACGCTGCGCGGCGAGGTCGGCCTCCACGCCGGACCGGTAGGCGTCGATCTCCGCGCGCACCCGGTCGTCGTCCCAGCCGAGGACGGGCGCGATCAGCACGGCGACCTCGGGGGCCGCCGCGAGCCCGTGGTCCCGCTCCTCGATGAAGACGCGGGTGCGGCGGACCAGGACGTCCTCCAGGTGCAGCGCCCCCTCGTGCGTGACCGCGTACACGGCCTCGGCCTTGAGGTAGCCCTCCGCGCCGGGGATCGGCTCGCCAAGGCCGGGGTCGGCCTCGACGAGCGCGAGCACCTCCTCGACGCAGGAGCCGTAGCGGCCGAGCAGGTGCTCGACGCGCGCGACGGGCAGCCCCGCGCGCCCGGCGAGGCGGCGCCTGTTGTTGCGCAGCGCCTCGAAACCGGCGGCCCCGAGGACGGGGACGCGGTCGGTGACCGACGCGGGCACGTCCTGGCCGAGTCCGGCCGCTGCGACGTCGACGGCGTCCTCGGCCATCACCCGGTAGGTGGTGTACTTGCCGCCCGCGACGATGACCAGGCCGGGCTCGGGCCGGATGACCGCGTGCTCCCTGGACAGCTTGACGGTCTCCGACCCCGACCCGCCCAGCAGCGGGCGCAGGCCCGCGTACACGCCCTCGATGTCGTCGTGGGTGAGCGGCGTCCGCAGCACGGCGTTGACGTGCTCCAGGATGTAGTCGATGTCGGCCCGCGTGGGGGCCGGCTCGACCTTGTCCAGGTCCCAGGGGGTGTCGGTGGTGCCGACGATCCAGTGCGGGCCCCAGGGGATCACGAACAGCACGCTCTTCTCGGTGCGCAGGATCAGCCCGGTGTCGAGGCGGATCCGCTCCCGCGGCACGACGAGGTGCACGCCCTTGGACGCCTGGACGGTCACCGACCCCCGCGAGCCCGGCGACGCCCCCGCGAGCCGCTGGATCTCGTCGGTCCACACGCCGGTGGCGTTGATCACCTGGCGGGCCCTGACGCGCAGCTCGGCGCCGCCCTCCAGGTCGCGCACCACCGCGCCGGTGACACGTCCCCCTCCGTCCGGCAACTCGTCACGCAGGAACCCGGTGACCTTGGTGCGGGTGGTGACGCAGGCGCCGTACTGCATGGCCGTGCGGGCCACCATCATCGTGAAGCGGGCGTCGTCGACCTGGGCGTCGTAGTACTGGATCGCCCCGACGAGCGCGTCGCTGCGCAGGCCGGGGGCCTCGCGCAGGGCCCGGCTGTGGCTGAGCTGGCGGTGCCGCGGCAGCGCGCGGGCGCCGCCGAGCGTGTCGTACAGCAGCACGCCCGCGCCGACGTAGCCGCGCTCCCACACGCGGTGACGCAGCGGGAACAGGAACGGCACCGGCCGGACCAGGTGCGGGGCCAGCCGGGTCACCAGCAGGCCCCGTTCCCTGAGCGCCTCCCGCACCAGCCGGAAGTCGAGCTGCTCGAGGTAGCGCAGCCCGCCGTGGATCAGCTTGCTCGACCGGCTCGAGGTGCCGGCCGCGAGGTCACGGGCCTCCACCAGCGCGACGGACAGGCCACGCGAGACCGCGTCGAGCGCGACGCCGGCGCCGACCACCCCGCCGCCGACGACCAGGACGTCGAACTCGTCCTCGGCCAGCCTCCGCAGCGCCGCCTCCCGAGCGCGGGGACCCATGGGTACAGACATATCGGTGTTAACTCCCTCGTTGTTCAGGCAGGTCAGTCGACGTCGACCCAGTCGAGCGTCCGCTGGACGGCCTTGCGCCATCCGGCGTAGCCGCGCTCGCGCTGCTCGTCGCTCCAGGTGGGCTCCCAGCGGCGGTCCTCGTGCCAGTTCCGCTTGAGGTCGTCGGTGGACTTCCAGAAGCCGACGGCCAGCCCGGCGGCGTACGCGGCGCCGAGCGCGGTGGTCTCGGCGACCACCGGGCGCGACACCGGGACGCCGAGGATGTCGGCCTGAAGCTGCATGCACAGCTCGTTGGCCGTCACGCCGCCGTCCACCCGCAGCACGTCGAGGACGACGCCGGAGTCCTGCTCCATCGCGCCGACCACGTCCTTGGTCTGGTAGCAGATCGATTCGAGCGTGGCGCGGGCCAGGTGGGCGTTGGTGTTGTAGCGGGACAGGCCGACGATGGCGCCGCGGGCGTCGGACCGCCAGTAGGGCGCGAACAGGCCGGAGAACGCGGGCACGAAGTAGACGCCGCCGTTGTCGTCGACCTGCCGGGCGAGCGCCTCGCTCTGCGAGGCGCCGGAGATGATGCCGAGCTGGTCGCGCAGCCACTGCACCGCCGAGCCGGTGACCGCGATCGACCCCTCCAGTGCGTACACGGGCTTGGCCGAGCCGAACTGGTAGCAGACCGTGGTGAGCAGGCCGTGCTGGGAGCGCACGAGCTCGGTGCCCGTGTTGAGCAGCAGGAAGTTGCCGGTGCCGTAGGTGTTCTTGGCCGAGCCGGGCTCGAAGCACACCTGGCCGACGGTCGCGGCCTGCTGGTCGCCGAGGTCGCCCGCGAGGGGCACCTCGCCGCCGAGCGGGCCGCCGGCGCGGGTCACGCCGTACAGGTCGGGGTTGGAGGAGGGCCGGATCTCGGGGAGCATCTGGCGGGGCACGCCGAAGAACGACAGCAGCTCGTCGTCCCAGTCGAGCCTCTCCAGGTTCATCAGCATCGTCCGGCTGGCGTTGGTCGGGTCGGTGACGTGGACGCCGCCGTCGACGCCGCCCGTCATGTTCCACAGCAACCAGGTGTCGGTGTTGCCGAAGATCGCGTCGCCGCGCTCGGCGGCCTCGCGCACGCCGGGGACGTTCTCCAGGATCCACTGGATCTTCCCGCCCGAGAAATAGGTGGCGGGCGGCAGTCCCGCCTTGCGCCGGATCACCTCGCCCTTGCCCTCCCGCTCCAGGGCGGAGGCGATGCGGTCGGTGCGCGTGTCCTGCCAGACGATGGCGTTGTAGTACGGCCGTCCGGTGCGCCGGTCCCAGACGACGGCGGTCTCGCGCTGGTTGGTGATGCCGAGCGCCGCGAGGTCGGAGGCCTGCAGGCCCGCGGTCCGCATCGCGGTCTCGACGACCGCCCGGGTGCGCTCCCAGATCTCGGTCGGGTTGTGCTCGACCCAGCCCGCCTGCGGCAGGATCTGCTGGTGTTCCAGCTGGTGGCGGGCGACCTCGTTGCCCCCGTGATCGAAGATCATGAAGCGGGTGCTGGTCGTCCCCTGGTCGACCGCGCCGACGTAGTCTGCCATTCTCGTTGCGCCTCTCGTGTGAGCTCTGTGGATCGGGCGTTGCTGGTCTCGGCCCGGGGGTGATCAGCCGGCCTGCGCGGCGGGCTCCGGCGTGCGGCCGGGCTCGGGCGCGTCCGTACGCGGCAGGAAGCGGGCGACCAGGAGCTGGTAGAGCCCGGCGCCGATGACGCCGCCGACCAGCGGGCCGATGATCGGCACCCAGAAGTAGAGCCCACCGTACTGGTCGCGGAAGGCCGAGCCGTACCCCGTGAAGAACGAGGCGAGGCGCGGGCCGAAGTCGCGGGCGGGGTTGATGGCGTAGCCGGCGTCGGTCCCCCACGCCATGCCGATCGCGACCACGAGCAGGCCGACGATGACCGGCGCGAGGTTGGCGAGCGGCGCCGAGTTGCGCTCGTCGGAGATCGCGAAGATCAGGAACAGCAGGATCGCCGTGCCGATGATCTGGTCGCGCAGCGCTCCCCACTGGGTGACCGGCAGCGCGCCGTTGCCGGGAAGGGTGGAGAAGACCCCCTGCGTCTTGATCGTGTGCCCGGGGTCCACCTTGGCCAGGACCTCGCTGTAGTTCCAGCGGACGAGCAGCGCCGCCACGAAGGCGCCCGCGGTCTGCGCCAGCGCGTACGGCAGGACCTTCCGCCAGGAAAAGCCCTTGAAGACGGCGAGGGCGACCGTGACGGCCGGGTTGAGGTGGGCGCCGCTGATGCGGGCGGCCGTGTAGACGCCGAGGGTCACCCCCAGGCCCCACGCCCACGCGATGCTGTCGTGGTCGCCGATGCCGCCCGCCACCACCTGGGCCACGACGCCGACGCCGAACAGGATGAGGATCGCCGTACCCGCGAACTCGGCCGCGAGCTCACCCGCGAACGGGTTGAGTAGCCGCCGGTCGCTTCGCCCTTCCGCCATGTGTCTCCTCCTTGACCACGCCCGTCACATCTCCGAAGTGCTCGGTGTGAGCGCTGCCGGTTGTCCGGACGTTAAACGGCGCCCAAGGGAGCGTCAACGAATGATCGTCGGCATTGTCGAACACTGGTCACACTCAGAACGTCGTACTACGCTCCCCGGGTATGACGCGAACAATCACATTTCGCGCAAACCCATCCGTCGACAAAAGATCTTCCAGCAGCACATCCCGCTGTTCGCGGCCAGGTGTCGGCATTGTCGAACGCCTTCCGGCATCGCTAGGATCCGGGGCGTGCCAGGTCCGGTCCAGTCCATCGAGCGCGCCGCCGCGATCCTGCGGCTGCTCGCCCAGGGATCGGGGCGGCTCGGCCTCACCGAGATCGCGAACTCCCTGGGACTGGCCCGCGGCACGGCGCACGGCATCCTGCGCACCCTCCAGCTCGTCGGCTTCGTCGAGCAGGACGAGGCGACGGGCAAATACCAGCTCGGTGCGGCGCTGCTGCACCTGGGCACCAGCTACCTCGACGTGAACGAGCTCCGCTCGCGGGCGATCAACTGGGCCGACGCCCTGGCCGCGCGCAGCGGCGAGGCGGTGCGGATCGGCACCCACCTCCAGGGCAAGGTCCTGGTCGTCCACCACGTCTTCCGTCCCGACGACAGCCTGCAGACGCTCGACGTCGGCATGCTCCTGCCCATGCACGCCACGGCGATCGGCAAGGTGCTGCTCGCCTACGACGCCAACGCGGCCGCCGCCGTACAGGACGGGGAGCTGGAGCAGTTCACCCGCCGCACGGTGCGCACGCACAGGGAGATGTCGCGCATGCTCGCGACCGTGCGCGAGCACGGCTGGGCGTCGGACGTCGACGAGGCCGGCATGGGCGAGGCGGGGGTGGCCGCCCCCATCAGGGGGTACGGGGGACTCGTGGTGGGCGCGATGGGCATCTCCGGCGCCACCGAGCGGATCTGCGACTCCGGCGGGCGCCCCCGCCCCGACCTGGTGGGCTATGTGCGCGACGCGGCGCGGGCCGTCTCCCGCGACCTCGGCGCCTCCCGCTGGTGACCCTCCCCACCCCCCACACCGCATCCGCCGCCCGAAGGTAGGCCCGCCGTGACCCAGCGTTATGTGATGTCCATCGACCAAGGCACCACCTCGACCCGATGCATCCTGTTCGACCAGCGCGGCCGTCTGGTCTCGGTGACGCAGCGGGAGCACAAGCAGCACTTCCCGCGTCCCGGGTGGGTGGAGCACGACGCCGTCGAGATCTGGCGCAACCTGGAGCGGATCGGCCCGGAGGCGCTCGCCCAGGCGGGCATCGGGCCGGGCGAGGTCGCCGCCGTCGGCATCGCCAACCAGCGGGAGACGACCGTGCTGTGGGACCGGCGCACGGGCGTGCCGGTCACCCCCGCCGTCGTCTGGCAGGACACCCGGACCGACACCCTGGTGGACGAGCTGTCCCGCCGCCCCGACGCGCACGTGGTGCGCGAGCGGTGCGGCCTGCCCCTGGCCACGTACTTCTCCGCCCCCACCGTCCGGTGGCTGCTGGACGACACCGACGGGCTGCGCGAGCGGGCCGAGCGCGGCGAGATCCTGTTCGGCACGATGGAGAGCTGGCTCATCTGGAACCTCACCGGCGGCCCGGACGGCGGCGTCCACGTCACCGACGTGACCAACGCCAGCCGCACGCTGCTGATGAACCTGCGCGACCTCGACTGGGACCCCGTGCTGCTCGGCTTCTTCGGCATTCCCCGCGCGATGCTGCCGGAGATCCGCCCGTCCAGCGAGACGTACGGCGTGGCCCGGCGGGTGCTGCCCGGCGTGCGGATCTCCGCCGCGCTCGGCGACCAGCAGGCCGCGCTGTTCGGGCAGACCTGCTTCCACCGCGGCGAGGCCAAGTGCACCTACGGCACGGGCGCCTTCCTGCTGCTCAACACCGGCACCGAGCCGGTCGCCTCCACCCACGGCCTGCTCACGACGGTCGGCTACCAGATCGGCGACCAGCCCGCGGTGTACGCCCTGGAGGGCTCCATCGCGATCACCGGCGCGCTCGTGCAGTGGTTCAGGGACCGGCTGGGGATCATCAGCACCGCCCCGGAGATCGAGACCCTGGCCCGCACGGTCGACGACAACGGCGGCTGCTACATCGTCCCGGCGTTCTCCGGGCTGTTCGCGCCCCACTGGCGCAGCGAGGCCCGCGGGGTCATCGTCGGGCTCACCTCGTACATCACCAAGGGCCACCTCGCCCGGGCTGTGCTGGAGGCCACGGGCTGGCAGACCCGCGAGGTGGTCGACGCCATGAACGCCGACGCGGGCATCGCGCTCACCACGCTCAAGGTCGACGGCGGCATGACGTCCGACAACCTGCTCATGCAGTTCATCGCCGACGTGCTGGACGTGCCGGTGGTCCGGCCCATGGTCGCGGAGACCGTCTCCCTCGGCGCGGCGTACGCCGCCGGGCTCGCCGTCGGCTACTGGCCCGACCTGGAGGGCCTGCGGCGCAACTGGCACCGCGCCGCCCAGTGGACGCCGGCGATGGACCCGAAACGGCGCGAGGACGAGTACGACAACTGGCGGCGGGCGGTCGAGCGCGCCTTCGACTGGATCAAGCCCACCGCCGGTTGATCATGAAGTGGGCCCGATGTCCGGCTCGGGTTCGGGCATCGCCGACTCGTCGCCTGTCGCCGGCGGCGTCTCGGCGGCCGGCGTCTCGATGTCGGACGCACCGCCGATCATCGCCTCCAGGCCCTCGTCGTCCGGTTCCGGCGTCAGCGGCTCGGGCGAGGTGCCCCTCGCGTCCGTTGCTCCGGATCTGTCCGCCACCACGTCCGCGTCTCCTCCCACGTGTCCTCTCCGCTGTCCGCCGGTCCCCCCGGCCCGCGGATCACGCATGACCGCTCACCTGCCCCCGTCGTACGGCTTCCATTCATCCTCGCAAAGACCCGTCATGCGTACGCCCCGGCCTCCCGGGGGTAGACGACAGGTGATCGGAGCGAGGAGTGGACGGGATGGACAGGCGTCGGCATGACCTGGTCGACCGGGACCTCGAGGAGGCGGCGGCCGACCTCCTGGCGCACGATCCCCGGCTGCGCGGCCTGGACGTGCGGGTCCGCTTCGACGGCGGGGTGGCGCACGTCGACGGCGACGTGCCGGCCGCCGCCGACCTCGCCATGCTCCGCGAGCGTCTCGGCCGGCTGGCCGGGGTGCTGGCGGTGTGGGACCGGGTGCGGGTGGGCGGCGTCCCGCCCCGGGTCGTCGACCTCGGCTGTGGCGGCACCAAGCAGCACCGCGACAACGTCGGCATCGACCTGCGCCCCGGCCCGGTGGTCGACGTGCTGGCCGACCTGGCGTACGGGGTGCCGCTGGCGGACGAGTCGGTGGACCAGATCTTCGTGGTGCACGTGCTGGAGCACCTGGCCGACTACCTGCCCCTGCTGCGCGAGTGCCACCGCGTGCTGCGGCCGGGCGGCGTGCTGCACGTCCTGGCGCCCTGGTGGCGGCACGTCAACGCGGTGGCCGACCCGACGCACGTCCGGCTGATCGACGTGCAGACGTTCAAGCACCTGTGCCGGCCCGACGACGCGGGCCGCTGCTGGTATCCGCTGCTGGTCACGCGCGACGAGTCCACGGTCTTCGCCGACCTGGTTCCGGCCAAGGACGGCCGGGAGCCCGCCTGCGAGCGGCGGCTGGCCCGATTCTTCGACTGAGCGGGCCGCCGGTTCGTGAGAGGCTGCCGCTGGAACCCGATCCGGGCACAAGGAGAGCGATGACCGGCGAGACGGTGGAAGAGCAGCGCGAGTACGTCCGGCGGCTGGCCGCGGCGCACGTGGAGAAGGGTGATCCGGTCGGCTGGTTCGAGCCGCTGTACTCGGCGGCCGAGCGGGGCGAGGCCCTGGTCCCCTGGGCCCACCGGGTCGCCAACCCGCACCTGGTCGAGTGGGCCGGCGGCCGTGCCGGCGAGGGGCGCACGGCGCTGGTCGTGGGATGCGGCATGGGCGACGACGCCGAATACCTGGCCGGCCTGGGCTGGGCGGTGACCGCCTTCGACGTCTCGCCCTCCGCCGTCAGGGCCGCCCGGAGCCGCTTCCCCGGCTCCGCCGTGCGGTACGTCACCGCCGACCTGCTCGCCCCGCCGGAGGAGTGGCGGCAGGCGTACGACCTGGTGGTGGAGATCTACACGGTTCAGGTGCTGCGCGGCGACCCGCGCGAGCGGGCCGTCCGCGCGGCCGGCTCGCTGGTCGCCCCCGGCGGCACGCTGCTGGTGGTCGCCCGCGCCCGGGAGGAGAGCGACCCGGCGGGCCGGATGCCCTGGCCCCTCACCCGAGCCGAGATCGACGCGTTCGCGACCGGCGGGCTGCGCCCGGTGCGCGTACGGGACGTGTACGACGACGAGACCCCGCCGGTACGCCGCTGGGTCGCCGAGTTCGCCCGAGACTGAGGTAATTCGTTCCCCAAAATGTCATGGCGGTCCTGCTCGCACGACAGGTTATGGCGCATCGTGGGTAGGTGGTGCGGGACCACGGGGGTGGGCAGATGGAGCAGGGCATCCCCCCTTCTCATGATCGTGGGCTGTTGCGCGCGCTGACGGGCATACTGGAGGACAGCCATCTGGCGGCGTTCGAGGACATCCCGTCGCTGGTCGGCCGCCTCAAAGGCGAGGCGGGCTTCGAGGAGATCGGCATCTACCTGGCCGACCTGCAGCAGAGCGTGCTGCGCCGGTTGTGCGGCCCCGGCGGAGAGGACGCCCAGCCGGAGGAACTGAAGATCGACACCACGCTCGCCGGACGCGCCCTGCAGGAGGTGCGCATGCTGCGGGGCGGATCGGAGGGCGACACCCCGGGCCAGTGGTGGGTCCCCATGCTGGACGGCACCGAGCGTCTCGGCGTGCTGTGCTTCGCCCCTTCGGCCGAGGACGACGAAGTCCGCGACCGCATGCGGCACCTGTCCTCCCTCATCGCGCTGATCGTCGTGAGCAAGCGCTCGTTCAGCGACTGTCACGCGCGGCTCGTGCGGAGCCGGCCGATGAACGTCGCGGCGGAGATGCAGTGGAACCTGATGCCCCCGCTGACGTTCGCCACACCGAAGGTGACGATCGGCGCGGTGCTGGAGCCGGCGTACGAGATCGGCGGCGACGCCTTCGACTACTCCACCTCCGGCCGGCAGGCGCACGTGGGAATCTTCGACGCCATGGGCCACGACGTCGCGGCCGGGCTGACCGCGAACCTCGCGATCGCCGCCTGCCGCAACCACCGGCGGCAGGGCATGGGCCTGGTGCGCAACAGCGAGGCGATCGAGCGGGTCCTGATCGACGAGTTCGGCCGGGGCGACCGCTTCGTCACGGCGATCATCGGCGACCTCGATCTCGGCACCGGAGTGTTCAGCTGGGTCAACCGCGGCCATCACGCGCCGGTGCTGATCCGCCAGGGCCGCTGGATCTCCACCTTGAAGTGCCCGCCCGCCCACCCGATGGGACTCGACCTCGGCCTGCCCGTCACGCTCTGCCGGGAGCAGCTGGAGCCCGGTGACCGGCTCTTGCTCTACACGGACGGCATCACCGAGATGCGCAGCCCCGACAGCGGTGAGTTCGGGCTGGGCCGGTTCGTCGAGTTCGTGATCCGGCAGAACGCCGCCGGGCTGCCGGTGCCCGAGACGCTGCGCCGCCTGATCCGGACCGTGATGGAGTATCACGACAACCGGCTGCACGACGACGCCACGGTGCTGCTCGTCGAGTGGCACGGCAGCGCGCACGAGAAACTGAGCGCCTAGCCCATTTACCCGCCCGCGGCGTCCGAGGCACACCCGCGGGACGAGCGGGGCGGTGCCACGGGTCACGGAGTCAGAGCCGTCTTTCCTCCGGCATGTCCGCTCCCGCTGAGGCGATGGGGGGCCGAGGCGGGATCAGGCCGTCCACGGTCCGTCCGGCGGTGCTCTCGCGTACGACGAGGCGGTAGTCGGCCCGCACCTCGCGCGGCGGGCCGGCGGCCCTGCCGTCCAGGCGGGCCCGCAGCAGGTCGACCGCGATGCGGGCGAGCTGCGCCTTGTCCGGCGCCACCGTGGTCAGCGTCGGCGTGCTGTAGCGGCCGTCCTCGATGTCGTCCAGGCCCGCCAGCGCGATGTCCTCGGGGACCCGCAGCCCGGCGGCGAGGATCGTGCGCATCGCACCGAGCGCCAGCAGGTCGTTGAAGCAGAAGACCGCGTCGGGCAGCCGCGGCGCGGCCAGCAGCCGGGCCATGGCCGCGGCGCCCTCGGCCCGCCGGTACCGCTCCACCTCGGCGATGGTCTGCGGCAGCCCGTGCGCCGTCATCGCCTCGGCGTACCCGGCCAGGCGCAGCGGCGAGGTGCCGCTGACAGAGGTGTCCTGCGCGCCGAGCGCCGCGATCCGCGTGCGGCCCAGCCCGATGAGGTGCTCGGTGACGTCGCGGGCGGCCCGCACGTTGTCGATCGCGACATGGTCGGCCGGCCCGTCGTAGATCCGCTCCCCCAGTAGGACCAGCGCGGCGTCGTCGGTGCGGGCGGCCAGTTCCTCCACGCCGATCGAGACCGGGCTGAGGATGACGCCGTCCACCCGGTGGTCGCGCACCCCGTCGAGCACCCGGCGCTCCCGCTCCAGGCTGCCGTCGGTCTGCTCGATCACGACGATCCACTTCTGCTCGGCCGCCGCGTCGATCACGAACCGGGACAGCTCCGCGAAATACGGCGCGTCGAGTTCGGGCAGCGCGAGCGCGATCACCCCGGTACGGCCGAGGCGCAGGTTGCGGGCCGACAGGTTGGGCCGGTAGTCGAGCTGGGACAGGGCCCGCTCGACCTTGGCGCGTGTGGCCGGCGAGACGTGCGCGTAGCCGTTGACCACGTTGGACACCGTCTTCACCGACACCCCGGCCAGCTGCGCCACATCCCGCAGACTCACTCCCACTTCACGCTCACTTCACGCTGCCTCTCGCGTCGTACGACGGGGTCGTACGGCACGTCGCGGCCGTACGGCATCCGATCGTAACGCCCTGGTATCGAGTCTCAGGAGACCTGTTTACAACGTTGAAACAACGTTGTACAAACCCTCGTACCACGAAATGTCGCATCAACAGAGAGGTCGTGCCTTGGCGTCGCCGGCTCGTCTGACCCTTGACCCCGCCTTCCGGATCGCCCCGGTCGAGCCCCGGCTGTTCGGCTCGTTCGTCGAGCACATGGGGCGCTGCGTCTATACGGGCGTCTTCGAGCCCGGCCATCCGGCGGCCGACGCCGACGGCTTCCGCACCGACGTGCTGGAGCTGACCCGCGAGCTCGGCGTCACGCTCGTGCGCTACCCGGGGGGCAACTTCGTCTCCAACTATCAGTGGGAGGACGGCGTCGGCCCGGTGGAGGACCGGCCGCCCCGGCTCGACCTCGCCTGGCGGAGCCTGGAGAGCAACCGGTTCGGGCTGGGCGAGTTCATGGCGTGGGCCGGGAAGGCCGGCGTCGAGCCGATGATGGCGCTCAACCTCGGCACCCGTGGCGTCGCCGAGGCGCTCCAGCTCGTCGAGTACGCCAACTACCCCGGCGGCACCCGGATGTCGGAGCTGCGCCGGGCGCACGGCGCGGACAAGCCGTACGACATCCGGTTGTGGTGCCTGGGCAACGAGCTGGACGGGCCGTGGCAGCTCGGGCACAAGACGGCCGCGGAGTACGGCCGGCTGGCGGCGGAGACGGCCCGCGCTCTCAAGCGGTTCGACCCCGGCCTGTCGCTGGTCGCCTGCGGCAGCTCCAACAGCGGGATGCCGACGTTCGCGGGCTGGGAGGCGGAGGTGCTCGAGGCGGCCTACGACATGGTGGACTACGTCTCGCTCCACGCCTACTACGACCCCTCCGACGGCGACGTCGACTCCTTCCTCGCCAGCGCCTCGGACATGGACCACATGATCCGCTCCATTGCGGCCACGGCCGACCACGTCGGCGCGAAACTGCGCAACCCCCGGCGGATCGATCTGTCGTTCGACGAGTGGAACGTCTGGTATCAGAGCCGCTTCAAGGGCGAGTCGTCGCTGGAGTGGGCCGAGGCGCCGCGTCTGATCGAGGACACCTACGACGTGGCCGACGCCGTCGTGGTCGGCAGTCTGCTGATCGCCCTGCTGCGCAACGCCGACCGGGTGAAGATCGCGTGCCAGGCGCAGCTCGCCAACGTGATCGCCCCGATCCGCACCGAGCCCGGCGGCCCGGCATGGCGACAGACGATCTTCCATCCGTTCGCGCTGACGGCCCGGCACGCCCGCGGCGAGGTTCTGCGGGTCGAGCCCGAGGGACCGGTGATCTCCACCGCCCGGTACGGCGACGCCCCGGCGATCTGGGCGACGGCGACCCACGACGACGCCACGGGCGAGATCGCGCTGTTCGTGGTGAACCGGGACCGCCACGGCCCCTGCCGCCTCGACGTGGAGCTGCGCGCGCCCGTACAGCCGGTCGAGCACCTGGAGATCACCGACGACGACTTGTCGGCGGCCAACACCGCCGACGCCCCCGACCGCGTGACCCCGAGGCCCGGCAGCGGCCTGCGGATGAACGGCCGCCGCGCCGAACTCACCCTTCCACCCGTTTCGTGGACTATCGTCCGTTTTGCCCCTGAGTCCCCCCAGGAGTAGCACCATGACACATTCCCTGTCCCGCCGCTCGTTCCTCGGCCTCACCGGCGCCACCGGTCTGGCCGCCGCGCTGTCCGCCTGCGGCGGCGGCACCAAGCTCGGCGCGGGCGAGACCGCGCCGTCGCAGGCGGCGACGTTCTCCGGCGGGGAGTACAGCGGGCCCAAGGTGACGCTCGACTTCTGGAACGGCTTCACCGGGGGCGACGGCCCGCACATGCGCGCCATGCTCGACGCGTTCAACAAGGCCTACAGCGGCCGGATCGAGGTGCGCAACGTCACCCGGCAGTGGGCCGACCTCTACCCGGCCGTGCCGACCGCGATCGCCGCCGGCAAGGGCCCCGACGTCGCCGTCATCCACAACGACTGGATCAGCACGTTCGCCGCCCGGCAGGTGCTGATCCCGCTCGACGACGTGGTCGGCGCGCTCGGGCTCACCGAGTCGGACTTCATCCCGGCGGTCTGGAAGGCCGGCGAGTACGACGGCAAGCGTTACAGCGTGCCGCTCGACGTCCACTGCCTGGGCGACTACTGGAACACCGACCACCTGGGCAAGATCGGCCTGAAGGAGGCCCCGGCCGACAGGGCGGCCTACGGCGAGGCGCTCGATGGCCTGAAGGACGCGGGGATCGAGCATCCCTTCTGGATGCCGAACAAGTGGCCCGCCCACCTGATGTTCATGAGCCTGGTCTGGCAGTTCGGCGGGCAGCTCTACAGCGAGGACGGCCTGCAGGCTCTGTGGGGCTCCGATGCCGGCGAGCAGGCCCTCGCCTGGATGGTCGAGCAGATCGACAAGGGCTTCAGCCCCGAGAAGGTCGCGATCGACAGCCAGTACGCCGCGTTCAAGAACGGCAAGGTGAGTCTCACCTGGGACGGCATCTGGCAGATCAACGACCTCAAGACCAACGCGCCGAGCCTGAAGTGGGACCTGTCTCCCGTGCCGAACATCGGCGGCACCCCGGCCGTGTGGAGCGCCTCCCACAACTTCGTGCTGACCGCCCAGGCGGGCCGGGACGCCAACAAGGTGCAGGCGGCGAAGTTCTTCATCGACTACATGTCCGAGCGGTCGAACGAGTGGGCCAAGGCCGGCATGATCCCCGCCCGCAACTCCGTACGTCAGGACCCGCAGGTGGCCTCGCTGCCGCAGATCACGCTGGCCGAGAACCTGGACGTCTTCCACTTCATCCCGGCGCTTCCCGGCGTCGGCGACGTGCAGACCAAGGCGCTTGAGCTCGCCGTGGCCAAGGCCGTGCTCAAGCAGTCCTCCCCCGCCGACGCGCTGAAGGAGGGCGTCGCCACGGCGAACAAGCTGCTGGCGGACAACAAGAGGAAGTACGCCAAGTGAGCGTGCTGACCAGCGCCGGCACGGCCGCGCGGGACCCCGGGGTGTCCGAGACCGCCCCGGGGGCTCCCGTGCGCCGCATGCACCCCTGGACGCCGTGGGCCTTCCTGGCGCCCTACCTGCTGCTGTTCGCGGTGTTCATGGCGCTGCCCATCGGGTTCGGCTTCTGGACCAGCCTGCACGAGTGGGACATCAACGTCCCCGCGAAGCCGTTCGTGGGCCTGTCCAACTACGCGGAGCTGTTCGACCCGTCGAGCGTGGACGGGTCGAGGTTCTGGACCGCGATGAAGGCGACCGGGATCTTCACGGTGTTCTCGGTGCCCCTGCTGATCGTGCTGCCGCTGCTCGTCGCGCTGCTGATGAACGGCCGGTTCCGCGGCCGCAACCTGTACCGGGCTGTTTACTTCGCGCCGTACGTGCTGGGCGTGGCGGTGGTCGGCGTGCTGTGGCGGTTCCTGCTCGACGGCAACATCGGCCTGGTCAACCACTACCTCGGCCTCGACGTGCAGTGGACCACCGACCTGCCCGGCGCGTGGGTGGCGCTGATCGGCGTGACCGTCTGGTGGACGCTCGGGCTCAACTCGGTGATCTTCCTCGCCGGGCTGCAGGACATCCCCAGGGAGCTGTACGAGGCGGCGATGGTCGACGGGGCGGGCGCCTGGCACCGGTTCCGGGCGATCACGCTGCCCGGCCTGCGCCCGGTCACGCTCTTCGTGGTCAACGCCACCATCCTCGCCTCGGCCAACATGTTCGGCCAGTCGTACCTGATCACGGTGGGCGCTCCGGCCGACCAGACCAAGACCGCCATCTACCTCATCGCCGAGACCGGCCTGCGTCAGTTCGACATGGGCACCGCGTCGGCCATGAGCTTCGTGCTGGCCGCCTTCCTGATGGCGGCGAGCGGTCTCGTCTTCGGCGCGTTCAGGAACAGGCGGGCGCAATGAGAAAGGATCTTCGCGGGCTGCGGCGATCGTTGCTCCATCTCGTCCTCGCGTCGGTCGCCGCCCTCTACGTCAGCCCGCTGGTCTACATGGCGGTCACGTCGGTCAAGACGCGGGAGGGGGCGGGGTCGACCACGCCACAGTGGATCCCCGACCCTGTCACGCTCGGCGCGTACCGGGAGATCCTCGGCAGCACCGACTTCCCGGTCGTCTCCTGGTTCCTCAACAGCCTCGCGGCGGCGACAGGGCACGCCGCGCTCGTCCTGGTCACCGCGGCCCCCGCGGCGTACGCGCTGGCCCGGCTGAACTTCCGCGGCCGTGGCGCCGTGTTCACGGTGATCGTGGCGACGCTGTTCGTGCCCCCGGTGGTGCTGCTCGTGCCCAACTTCCTCATCGTCAACGAGCTGGCCTGGGTCGACAGCCTGCCGGCGGTCATCGTGCCGGCGGCGGCCAGCGCGTTCGGGGTCTTCTTCCTGCGGCAGTTCTTCACCACGCTGCCCGGGGAGTTGGAGGAGGCGGCCGAGCTCGACGGCTGCAACCGCTGGCAGACCTTCACCCGCGTCGTGCTCCCGCTCGCCAAGCCCGCACTGGTGACCCTGTTCGTGCTGTCGTTCCTCACCAACTGGAACGACTTCCTGTGGCCCCTGTTCGTGCTTTTGAGCCCCGAGTCGCTGACGCTGCCCGCCGGCCTCGGCAACTTCCAGAGCGCCAACAACATCCGATACGACCTGGTCATGGCGGGAGCGATGATCGCCAGCGTCCCGGTGCTGCTGCTCTACCTGGTCGCCCAGCGCTGGATCATCGAGGGCATCTCCCGCTCCGGCCTGAAGGGATGATCGGCGCCCCGCGGGAAAACGGGGCGTAACCGCCGTCCGGCGCCGGGGACGCGATCGCGCGGTCCCCGGCGGCGGACGAGCGTGGACGGTCGGGACCCCGTTCGACAGGTGCGGGCTACCTGGTCCAGGTCCACTTCTGGTTGGTGCCGCCCCAGCAGCTGTAGAGCTGGATCCCGGTGCCGTTGCCGGTGCCGCCACCGGCGGCGTCCAGGCACAGCCCGGACTGGACACCGACGATGGAGCCGTCGGAGTTGACGCGCCACTTCTGGTTGTCGCCGCCCCAGCAGCTGTAGATCTGGACCCTGGCGCCGTTGCCGGTGCCCGCGGCGTCCAGGCACTTGTTGCCGTACACCCGGATCTCGCCGGCGGAGGTGGAGGTCCAGGTCTGGTTGGTCTGGCCGTTGCAGTCCCACAGCTGCACCTGGGTGCCGTCCGTGGTGCTCGCGCCGGGCACGTCCAGGCAGCGCCCGGAGGCCGCCCCCTTGATCGGCCCGCTACCTCCACCGGGAGTGGGGGTGGCGGTGGGGCTGGGGCTGGGTGAGGGGGACGGCGACGGTGTGGTGTCGTCGAGGCCGAGGAAGGAGATGGCGTAGGCGAGCTGGCCGGCCATGGGGAGTTGGTGGCCGACGCCGGAGATGCTGATGCCTTCGACGGTGGCCTGGGTGCCGGTGTTGCCGTAGCGGGTGCGGGT
>NZ_JADBGC010000045.1:0-33914 GCF_014892245.1 Microbispora sitophila
CATTGCGGGGTGTGAACGCCTTCATCGCGAGCTTGCGCAGCCTCATATGATCCGGTGGATCGGCCAGTGCCACATTCCTGCCGAACACGGTCAGCGCCAGGCCCGCCTCCTTGAACTCCCGGCCGGCGTTGCCTTACGTCGATGACCGTCCCCGTCGTTGCGTCACGTCCAGTGCCGTGGTCGGTCGGACGGGACGCGAGGGGACAACCATCCCAGGCGGGCACTGTGACTCGTCCCGGCCTCCATCCCCGCGTCCAGGGAACCGAGGGCACCGCGGCCCCGAGCGCATTCGTACGCACGCGACGTACCGCCGACGAACTTCCGGAGCTGGGCGCAGGCACCTCGGCCAGGTGCCGAGCCCTAAGTTTCGGGTGTCTGGTAGGGGGCGTCCCTGATTTCGGCCGCCTCCCTTCCCGTGAAGATAAAGGACATGCGAAATAGCAGGAAGGTGCCAGCCGGATAAGGGTCCGTACGCGCGTGTGATCGACGGTCGACGGGAGCCACACGGCGCGCGTACCAGGGCAGATACTTCCTCCGCGTGGTTGGGCCAAGTGTCGCGGGGACCGGAGCGGATCGCCATGTGAGCCGTACTCCCGCCCGCGGCGATCACTTTGAAGACGGGGCGTATCCGTCGCAACGGTGGTCCGATAGGGCCACTCGCATTCGCGCCGGCGGCGTACTCGATGCGTTCCCACCCCCTTTCCTCAGGGGCGGATTTCTCGTCGCGTCGGGTCATCGGCGCCTGCTTCCCACCGGAGGCGGCCAGACCCCATGCGGGAGGACCGGGCCGCCGAAACTCAACCTGAACCTGGGATGTGTCGGATGACCAATTCCGGATCAACCGATCGTACTGACGACCCTGCCCGTCCCTCGCCTACGCGTGTGCCACTGAGGGCATTGGCGACGGCCGGGCGCAGGCTCGGCGCGGTCGTCACGACCGTGGCGATGGCGCTGGGAATCGCATGCGGGCCGGTCGCATCCGCCAGAGCGGACGACGACTGCGCCCTTGTCCCGGAGACGCTGTACCTGGGCGAGCATCCGAGCGACGCCGAGCTCGGGTATACCGACAACCTGCAGGGTGTGGCTCATGACTCCAAAAACTGGTACTTCACTGGGCAGAAGTACGCGTTCCTTATGAAGGTGCCGGTCTCGGTCGACCTCGACAGCGACATCGACCCGAAGGATCCCGGCACCTGGCCGCAGGGAGTGAGCGCGACCGCGATGCCGGCCTCGTTGGAGGCGGCCGGGTACGAGGATTTCAAGGACCTCGATCAGTTCGACGGCTTCCTCTTTGTGCCGGTCGCGGGCAAGGATCCCGGGACCGGAGCCGCCAAGGCGGGCATCGCGGTCTTCCAAGCCGCCGACCTGTCGTACAAGGGTGTCTTCACGCTCCAGGGATGGACGCACGCCTCGGCCGCCTTCTACAACATGAACGAGCATCTCCTGTACGTGTCGAGGTCGAAGGTATCGTCATCGGTGCCGCTTGCCCGGTTCGCGGTGGACACCTCGCTGCTGGCGATCGGTCATGTGGCCACCGCGTTCTACCCGGCCGGCGACCGTTTCCTGACCGATGAGGACGGTGGCCCGCTCGATCCCCCCTTCGACAACGTCCAGGGCGCGACTTTCACACCAATGGGAGACCTGTACCTCGTCAACGGCGGGTACTCGCCTGCCTTCGCTGATCGTGGTGGCATTCACCTGTTCGATTCGGACGGGCACCTGATCGACGAGTCCAGCAACGGCGGCTCGGATCCCTTCAACTTCCAGTACGACCCGTCCGAAGACCTCACCAGCGAGGAGCCGGAAGGAGCCGACTGGTGGAATCGGGACGCCGTTCCGGGGTCGCCGCAGATCGAGGGGCAGCTACATGTGATCCTGCTGGACAACGATCTGGTCAGCACCGATCAGATCTTTTTCAAGCACTACAGGGTCGATTATTCGTGCCTCGCCAACGGGGACCAGGACCAGGATGGGCTGACCAACGGCGTCGAGATCTACGGCACCGGTACCGCTGCGAGGGAGCGTGACACCGACGTCGACGGTCTCGATGACGGTGCCGAGGTCAACGTCCTCGGCACCGACCCGTTCAAGCGCGACAGCGATGGCGACGGCGTCCAGGATGCCGATGAGGACGTCGACGGCGACGGGCTGTCCAACGTCGCCGAGCTCTATACCCATCACACCGATCCGCTGAAGGCCGACACCGACGGCGACCTGCTCGGCGACGGTTTCGAAGTCGCTCACGGCACCGACCCGCTCGACCCGGACACCGATGACGACGGCATCCTCGACGGTCTGGATGTTCAATTGATTCAGAAGGCGATCGGTCTGCTGCCGGACTCCGCGTTCATCGCGCCGGACCACAAGCAGGTCCTCCTCTCGAAGCTCGACGATGTGGAGTCGTACCTGCTCCGGCGTAAGGTGGGCCAGGCTGTCACATCGCTGACGCACCTTCGTAAGCGTTTCGACGGGTGCGGCCAGAGCCCCGACCACGACGACTGGATCACTGATTGTGCCGGCCAGAAGGCGGTCCGCGACCTCGTCGACCTGCTCAGGACCACCGTCGGATGATGTATGGCGCGGGCTCCTGGACGCCGGCCACGTATGACCGTCGCCGGCTCAGCGGTTCGACAAGGCCGGCACAGCCCGGACGTGAGTCATCGAGACGGATCACCACACACTCGGCGACATGACATCCGCTGTAGGGAGAATTGGCGTCATGTCTGATCCATCCGTGGGCGTAGTCAGCGGAACTGACAGGGTCGGGATCGTACGCCCATTGGGTGGAGCAGGTATACGTGGCCTTGGCTTTCACCCAGCCCGCCGGACATGTTATGGGGAAGGGCGCCGCCGAGAAGACTTCGGCGTAGACGTTACCCACGTCGGCCTAGTCGTTGCTCCCGTTGTAGACCAGCACGGATCCCTGCTTCCAGTACTGGCTCGCGCCCTCGATGCACGTCTTGGTATAGACACCGTTCACGTTCGTGGAAACCCAACCGCTGCAGTACGTGCCCGCGGCATGGGCGGCCGGGGACGCTAACCGGCCAGGGCGGTGGCCGCGACGGCGACAACCATGGCTGAGAGGGGCTTTTTCACATCGATTCCCTTTCTTGGAGTTCTGGGACAAGCTGGTCGGCCTCAACCGATAACGGCACCACCCCCGGTGCCGCGGGGTTGAGACGGCGTTTGTTCTCCAGCGAGCAGGGTTTCATCGAAAACTGTCCGTGAACCTTGGGAGAAAGCGCACCCCCACTCTCCATACGCGCGAACCGCAGGACTCGGTACGGCGGAGTCCGGCGCATGTTCCGGTCGCGGATGGCGTGGGCGGCGCCGCTCGCGGGTCACCCGCCGCCGTGGGGTGAGCAGGCGTTGTCACGTTACCAGCCAGAGGGAGCCTTGATCAGATGACCGACCAGGAGATGACGCTGGGCCTTGCGGTGGCGAGCGACACGCCGCCGGAGCGGATCGCGAGTGTCGCACGGCGCGCCGAGGCGGCCGGATTCGCCGAGCTGTGGATCCCGGAGGACCCCTACTTCCTCGGCAGCGTCGCCGCTGTAGTCGGAGCCCTCGCCGCGACGCGCCGCATCGTGGTCGGCCAGGGCGTCGTGTCGGCGCTGTCACGGCATCCCGCCGTGCTGGCGATGGAGGCCGCGACCGCCGAGCGGATGTTCCCCGGACGGGTGCGCGTCGGCGTGGGTCTCGGGTTGCCCGAGGTGCTCGCACAGCTGGGTGTCACGCCCAAGAGCCAGCTCTCCGCCGTCCGCGAGACGGTTACGAACGTGCGCGCGCTGCTGTCGGGGAAGACCGCCCAGCACGCCGGCCAGGTGTTCACACTCGACGGCGTCCGCCTTGAGCACGCCCCTGAGCACGTCCCGCAGATCTACACCGGCGCGGTGGGCCCGAAGATGCTCCAGCTCTCGGGCGAGATCGCCGACGGCACGCTGATGTCGGCGCTTGCCGGCACGACGTACGTGAGCTGGGCGCGCGAACGCATCCGGGAGGGACATGCGCGTGCCGGGATCGTGGGCAAGCCGCATCCCGTCTCGACGCTCGCCCTGTACGCCGTCGACACCGACGGTCGTCGTGCGAAGGATCTCATCCGCCCGATGCTCGCGTTCTACCTCTCGGTGGCGCCCACGCTGGCGCTGATCCAGGTCTATGGGATCACCGATCAGTTGCTCGACATGTGCGAGCGCGGCGGTTCGAATGCCGCCGAGCTGATTCAGCGGGAGATGCCCGACGAGTGGATCGACGACCTCGTGATCGCGGGTGACCCTGACGAGTGCGTCGAGCGCATCGAGCGCCTGCGGGCGGCCGGTGCGGGGAGTGTGGTGCTCATGCCATTCCCGTCGGCGTCGTTCGAGAGCTGCATGGAGCTGACGGAGCGGTATGTTCTGCCGAAGCTCGGCATCGACCAGACGTCGTGACGGCGCGCAGGGCGGGGCCGCCCCGCCCGACGCCGCCCGGCGACGGGCGCGCTCGTTCACCACGTACGGATGTCACACCGGACGAAGCTTCATCGCAGAGGTGGTCGTCCCGTAGAGCCGGTGCCGCCCGCAGTTGACCACCCTGGGCCGTCAACCCTTGCCGGTAGAGCCTTCGGACCCGGTTGGAAGCGGGGGGCGATCGAGCGCACCATGCATGTGCTGCCGGCACCCGGCCGCCGCCCCTCGGACGTTTCTCAGGGCTGCACGATCAAGCTGAGGATTCGAGTGCGATCGCTTCGGTAGGGCAACAGTCGGCGATGTCCTGAACGAGCGCAAGTTCCTCCGGGTCCGAGACGGCGGTGCGCAGGATGCGGGCTTTGCCGTCCGGTCCGAGGTCGAACAGGGCGGGGGCCATCGCGCGGCACAGCCCGGTGCCTCGGCAGACGCGCGCGTGAACGAAGAGCTCGGCGGTCATTGGGGCCCTCCTTCTGGTCGGGTCGTTGTAGCAGTGAGTTGCAGCGCCTGAAAGCGGGAGAAACACCTCACTCGGTGTGCTCATGCCCAATACCGAGCAGGGCATCAATAACGTGTTCCCCACCAGATGTTCTCGGCGCGGGTGGATTTCGGAAGAACTCCTCGCTGGACGATGCCTGATGACATGTTGCCTCAGCGTGAAAGCCGTACGGGCAGCGACTCCAGCTGACGCGCGAACATGATGGCCCGGTAACGCAGATCGCTACGGGGGACTGCGAGGGTGAGTTCGGGGAAGCGACCCACCAGGGCGGACATGGCGATCTGGGCTTCCATCCGGGCCAGAGCGGCGCCGATACAGTTGTGCACGCCATGCGCGAACGCGAGATGCCGCACGTCCGTCCGTGACAGGTCCAGCCGGTCCGGATCCGGGAAGCGGTCAGGATCGTGGTTCGCGGACAGAGTCGCGGGCAGCACGGCCGCTCCGACAGGGAGTTCCACGCCGGCGACTTTGAGATCACTTGTTACGAAGCGCCACGAGGACATGGTCACCGGGCTCTCGTACCGGAGGAATTCCTCCACCGCCTGAGGAGTGATCGACAGGTCGTCGCGCAGCAGCGCGAACTGGTCGGGGTGGTCCAGAAGGGCCAGCGTGGCGTTGCCGATCAAGTTCTTCGTCGTGTCATGGCCGCCGAAGATGAGCGCTGAGACCCAGGCCACCAACTCCTCCTCGCTCAGTCGGTCGGCTCCGTCGCGAGCTGCGATGAGACGCGAAGTGAGATCATCTCCAGGGTGTGTGCGCTTGAACGCCACGACTTCCCGGGCATTGTCCAGCAGCCACTTCCCCGATTCCTGGACCCGTTCGGGCACGTTCGAGAGCACGCCATTCATGTGCTCGGCAAGGTCCTGCCGCAGGTCAGGCTTCATCCCCAGGATCTGGCCTGTCACCTCCGCGGTGAGGACGCCGGCGAAATCTTGGACGACGTCCGTTTCACCGCGAGCTTCGGCCTTGTCGAGGAGGCTGTGAACCGTGTCCCGAACGAAGGTTCTCCAGATCTCGACGTTGCGTGGAGTGAACGCTTTCATGGCGAGTCGGCGCAGCCGCGTATGATCAGGCGGGTCGGACAGTCCCGGGACCATGCCCAGTGCGGAGAAGCCCAGACCGGCCTCCTTGAAGCGCTGGTCGGCATTGTCGGGGTTGCTGCTGACGCGGGGGTCAGCGAGGAGAGCGAGAACGTCGGCGTAGCGTGTCACCAGCCAGACGGGGACATCTGTTCCCGGAAAAGCGAACTGGTGTACCGGGTCATTCTCGCGGAGCCACGCCCAGGTCGGATAGGGATTCTGAAAGAACTCGGGGCTGTAAAGCGCTGGTGATGGACCACGCATTACGTCTCCTGTCTGGGGCGTACGTGAATCCTGTCTCAAATCCTCTGCATCGCGAGTCTGCCGTCGCGACGGGAGCGGTGCACTGGGGAAGACCCCTGGCGAACCCCCTAAAGTTTCCGATCCCATTCCCCTGCGCTGGCTCTCCGTGTGAGAGCGGAAGGTCCAACGTTTACGTTCATGGCGGCAGCGGAATTTCCCGTTGTTCTGGTTGTTTCTGCGCCCGAAGTAAGCGCGATCACACAAGTCTGCGGGGCCTATTGAGGGATCGTGAGGCCGGCGCCTCAGGCTCGTCCATCAATCTCTGCCCGCGACTGGAAGGCCGGCCCGGCCGGCGGCTGTGGTGGGGAGGACCGAGGCGGTGCGCCACGGGCGGACTCCGCCCTATGGAGATCAAGCGGGCGGAACGGAGCGCTGAGTGACCGGTTCCAGTACCTCGTCGATCTTTTGCAGGACCTCGGCGTCGAGCGTGACGCCCGATGCCTTGGCGGCCTCCCTTGGCTGGTCTGGTGTACCGGCGCAGACCACAGCCGACGCGACGTTCTGGTGCCGAAGCACCCAGGCGATCGCCAGCTGGGCCATGCTCAGCCCCAGGTCGGCCGCGATCGGCTTGAGGCGCTGCACCCGGATGAGCATGTCGTCGGTCAGGTCCTCGGGCATGAACTGGCTGACGCCCGGATCGATGGTCCTGGCGGGAGGTCGCCGGCCCGGCGGGTGCTTGCCGGTGAGCACACCCTGCGCGATCGGTGCCCAGACGATCTGGCCGAGCCCCTCCTTTTCGCACAACGGCACGACGTCGCCCTCGATGAGCCGCCACACCATCGAGTACGGTGCCTGGTTGGAGACGATCCGCCGGAAGCCCATCTCATCGGCGATTTCCAACGCCTGGGCGATCTGCTCGGCGTTCCACCCGCTGACTCCCACGTGGCGCGCCTTGCCCTGCCGCACCAGGTCGTCAAGGGTGTCAAGCATCTCGTCTAGTGAAGCGGCCGAGTCGAAGCCGTGGACCTGGTAGAGGTCGACGTAGTCGGTTCGCAGCCGGCGTAGGGAACCGTGGATCGACTCGGTGATGTGCTCGCGCGACAGGCCGCGACCGGAGCCTGCCGATGGGTGCACCTTGGTGAGGATCTGCAGAGACTCCCGACATGCGCCTTTGAGTACCCGGCCGAGCACGTCCTCGGCCCTGGTGTCCGCATGGACGTCGGCGGTGTCGAAGGTCGTGATCCCCTCGTCGAGCGCCGCCTGTACGCACTGCCGCGCGAGGTGCTCGTCGACCTGAGACCGTTGACTGACCCAGGTGCCATAGCTGATTTCGCTGACCAGCAGTCCGCTATGGCCCAAGGGGCGGATTTCCACGGTTGCTCCCCATGATGCGCTGTTACTTGTAGAGGCCCAGTAGCGACCGCAGGTGATCGGCCACTGTGAGCGTGCGGCCGTGGAGGGTATGCGGCTCGCCGCAGTCGGAGGTGGGGAGCGGATCCAGGGTGACGGTGGGATCGGGGCTGTAGAAGAATGCCAGGGACTGGCGGCGCGAGGGTGCCTGGTCCGGCGAGGCGTCGGCGCGCGGCGAGCTCACCCGGTGCATGGGGGCGGTCCACCGGCCACCCGTCCAGCCGGCCAGCATGCTGCCGACGTTGACGATGAAGGCGTCGGGGCGTACGGGAACCGGATGCCAGACGCCGTAGGCGTCCTCGACCTCCAACCCCGGCCCGGATGTGGACAGGATGGTGAAACAAGACCGGTCGCGGTGCGCGCCGAACCGCCATTGACCCGGCTCGACAGGGGCGGTCGCCGGGGACGGGTAGTTGATGGATGCGAGCCAGCTGAGCTGCCCCTCCGATCGGCAGGCGAAGTAGTCTCCAGGCAGACCCAACGCAGTGGCGAACAACTCTCCGAGTGGCTCGGTCAGCTGGCACATCGCGTCGTAGTAGGCGAGCAAGGCCGCCCGGAAGCCAACCATGCCCCGCGGCCAGATATTGGGCGGAAAGAACTCGGCATGCGACGTGGCCAGGTGCGCAGGCGGGTATTCCTGCCCTATCGAGTACAGCTCCTTGGCGTCGTACGGCGAGTCGCTCGCACTCGAGGTGGACGCGCGCAGGCTGTTCATGCCGCGGTAGCCGAGCAATCCGTGGCCCTCGGCATAGTAGGAGTGCTTCACCTCAGCCGGCAGATCGAAGAACTCGCGCGATCGCCGGTAGACCTCGTTCATCAGGCCGCCCGGCACGCCATGGCCGATGATCAGGAAGAATCCCGTCGTACGGCAGGCGGCGTCGACGGCAGAGGAGATCTCCAGCCGGGTTTCTTCTGTGCCGGATATGAAAGCCGACAGCTCGATGGTGGGCATCAGGGCCGGGCGAGGATCAACCGAGATAGGACGTGGTGTCATGTTTTGTCTCTTTCATATCGGAGTGGGCTCAGTGCCCGTCAGGCCCATCGCAGCGGCCTGAGGAAACGTGGGATCGCCGCGGCGGCGTGCAGATACAGCTCGTCCCCGGTCAGCGCGTACTCGCGTAGCGCCGCGTCGGCGACCTTGACCACGTGCTCGTCGCCGTGGCCCACCGCCGCGTCGATAACGTCGGCCGGATCGGGGGCGCGTTCGGGGAGGGGCACCGGCGGCCCGGTCAGGCGAGGGAACGTGGCGACGATGCCCGCCACGACCGTCCATATCGCCTGGAGGGTGGCCCATTGGAGCCGCTCGGGCAGGTGCGGGAGCACGAACCGGACGGCCGAAGGCGCTGTCACAAGGTGCGCGAACACGACGGCGAGATCCATGCGGGTGAGGAGGTGGCGTGCGCCGGCGGCGGTCAAGGCGCTCAGCGAGGTCGGCACGTCATGCTTGACGCGCAGCGACTCCAGCGAGTCCGGAAAGCCCGGCAGCCGCCAGGTCAGTGCGAGGTGCCCCATGATGCCGCGGCCCGGCGCCACGACGCCGGCCTCCACGGTCGGGACGCGCTCCAGGGCGCCGTCGGCGTCCAGATCGCCGAGCAGGCGGGGCCGGCCGGGCAGGGTCTGATAACGCGCGGCCCAATACCCCAAGCCGGCGGCCAGCTCGTCGAGCAGCACAGGTTCGACGCTGCACGGCGCTTGTCCCGCACGGTCCAGCGCCCGTACGGCATGCGCCGTGCGGATCACCCCGTGGGTGCCGGCGGCAGCGATCCCCGGCAGAAGCCTGGCCCACCAGCGGCGTACCACAGAAGGCCAGTCGTCATCGGCCAGCTGGGTCCGCATGAACGCCGTCCAGTCGGCCACCCGCTCGAACCGCCCCAAGGCGTGGCGCCACTCGTCATCCCTCACCGAGATCCGCTCGCGAGGGCGCGGCGTCTCCTCCAACCTGGGCCGGTAGCTTTCACACCAGGTCGCCGCCGCTTCCCCCGCGCCGAGAGCGACCAGCGCGTCCGCCACCATCGGGCCATGGTTCGACAGGTGACCGGCGAACTCGAATCCCTTGTCCGACAGCCGGTCGAGCGCGTCCAGCATGGACTTCACATCGTCGGACATACGCGCACCGCCTTCTCTCTCGATGTCGATACACGACGGGCCCCGAGGGCCTGTTGCCCGGCTCGTTATGGGGAGACGGGCACGAAGGGGGTGAGAGCCGGGCCTGGAACGGCGGTTCCGAATGCTCGCTCGTGATAGACGAGAGGCGGCGCGGACGCGGGAACCGCGTGAAGCACATGGCCGACCACGATCAGGTGATCGCCGCCCCGGACAAGGTCCACCACCTCGCATGCGATCCATCCCCCCTGGCCGGCCAGACGTGGCAACGCGTGGTCCTCCGTCCAGGCGACGCCGGCGAACCTGTCGACGTCGGTGCGCGCGAACACACGGGCAAGCCGCTCCTGATCCGCGGTGAGTACGTTGATCCCCACCCGCCCGGCCCGTCGCAGCGTGCGGAGCAGGGCGGATCGCCGGTCGAGGGCGAGGGCGACGAGCGGGGGCGTAAGGGACAGGGACATGAAGGCGCTGACGGTAGTGCCGTGCGGCCGCCCCGACCAGATGCTCGTGGCGATCGCGACAGGTGTGCACACGCTGGCGCAGGTGTCAAGAAACCTCGCGCTCATATCCATTACTGCTCACCGTGCTTCTTTCGATTGCACGCCGGAATTCATCGGTGGAAATTCGACGTCATCGTCACCGTCACCGGCGATCATTTCGAACCGGAGCCCTGCGCCTGGCTGTTCGCTGGTCCCGCGAGGGGTGCGCAGGGGACCGTGATGCCCGTGGAGGATCGCAGGACGGGAAGCAGACGGAAAGGTCATAAGTGAGATCCGACAGGGCGTCTGGAACGGCGGGAAACTTTGATGCGGGCATGTGGAATCCTTCTCGATCCCGTACCGGCAGCGTCTGCTGTGAGTGGCCGCGTCTGATGACAGGGAGCCTATTCACCTGCCCGGGGAAAGAGACTGGGGCCGACCCTACTCCTGGACCCCAAGGTTCCTGTGCACTGCTCGCCGGCGTCGTCCAGGATGCGGCCGAATGGCGCCTCCACCGCCGCGTGCGATCGGCACCCTGGCCCTGGGCCGGTCGACCCGCCCTCACCCGGCTTACACGGGAGGCTGGCTACCTACGGGCAAGGGAACGTGCACCGGGCGCTTGAGTAGCGTCGCTACGATGCTCGCGAGCACGCCGGGAGTGGTTTCCACCCGGGCGGCCAGAAGGCTCAAGGCATTGACGGCGACCTGTGAAATGGACAGGCGGCTGCCGCCGACCTCGCTGACGGCCGTTATGCCGATGAGGTCGTTACGCGGCGTCGCCAACCGGTCCTCCAGAGGCCGCGCGGGGCGATGAGTCGGACGTTTCCGCTGGCCGCTGGAGATCCGGGCGGCCGGTCGGCGGCACCGTGGATCGCGCCGAGGCGCCTCGCGGGTATACGCGGTCACGGCTCGGCCCCGGATGCGGAGGTTCGGTCACTCCATCAGGGAGCGGATGTCGTCGAGGGTCCAGCCGGCGGTGGGGTCGATGCTCATCCGGTGGAGGAGTTCTCGCTGCTTTTCGTTGAACAGCGGTTCGTGGCTCGAATCCCGCGGCCCGTCCTGGGACCGCACGACCTGGGCCGGGTCGCACTCGGCGATCGCCTCTGGCGTGCTTCCCGCTACTTCATGGGCGGTCGAGATGAGGAGCGCGGCGGCGGCCGCGATCTCCTGCACCTGCTCGGTGGGGAGCGTGGCGAGCGCGACGCGGAGCCGGTCGAGGTCGCCCCGGCAGGCCAGGCCCATCGCGCTGGACGCCCGCATGCCGCCGATCTCGCTGAGACCGTCGTCGAACGGCCTCATGGCGTCCGGCGTGTCCTCGTCCTCGATCCTCATGAGCTGGTCGGGGCTGGTCCACAAGTGCTCTCCGTGGTCCCACTCGATGTTGATCGACACACACCTGCCCGAGAGGCTCTCGTACACCTGTCCCGGCTGGAGCATGTACTTCGGCCGCACCGCGACGGTGCCGCGCCACTCCCGATGGAGGTGCAGCACACGGGCACCGACAGCGAAGCGCTCATGTGCCTGGTCGAAGCTGATCGTCACACCTTCCTCCATTCCGGCGCCGCTCGAAGACGGGCCGCTGCGATGCTCATGGGGGATTGCCGTTGCCGAGAGGGCGGTGGGCCCGGTGCTCACGGCCGCTCTCGGCGGGGGAATCGACGGTATCCGGGCACATCAGGGGTATATGCCGACGACCGCGGCAGTCGCTCGGCGTGCGTGTTCGAGCCTGTAAGGCGATGCGACGTGTCGAACGGGTTGCACCTCCGCCGGCTCGCCGTCGCTCCGCGGTGGGGTGATGGCGAAACGGGATGGGCAGGCAGGAGACGCCGTCCGGCCCGGGGTCCACGGCGCTTTCGCCGCGGTCACCTCGCGACTCGGGCATCCGGGCGATCGGTCACCGTCGCGCGACGTGTCTCCTGCCGGCCAATCACGAGGTGGTGACGGTGTCGCAACCGCTGGGGTAGTAGGTGCTCGGCGGCACGTAGTACTGATACACCGTGTCGTTGCCGCTCCTGGTAAGCGAATCCGACAGGTACGTATCGGGATCGGGCACAACGTCCGCCTGGTCGTCGCAGTGGATCGCGTCAGCGTCGGGCGAGTTGTCGGAGGATGTGTCGATGGTGTCGTTGCCGGGGCCACCGTCGACACTGTCGACGAACTGAGACCCGGCTCCCGCCGGCTTGCCCGGCCCGCTGGAGAGGCTGTCGTCACCGGGCCCGCCGGCGATGGAGGAGTAACCGCCGGTGGACGTCAGCACGTCGTCACCCTCCCATCCGGACAGCGTGACCTTGATCGGGGTGAACGTGGACTCGGTCGCGACGCCGCCCGACACGCCGGAGACGATCATGCCGTCGCCAGTGGCCGACAGGTGGTCCGCGCCCGCCCAGCCGATGATGCTGACACTGCGGACGATGCGCAGGGTCGAACTGCTGTCGTAGGCGTACTTCGGGCAGCTGATGGTGGTGGGGTCGTCCAGCGTGCACAGTGTTCCCGCGACTGAGCCGTCGTCCGTGATCGACATGGACGAGGCGTTGGGGTCGTGGAAGACGATTCGGTTGTCACCCCCGTCCGGGATCTCGACGCTGACCTGGTCAGCGTTCTCGCTTGCCCAGTAGGCGATACCCAGATCCGGGTACGGCCCGGACGTCGCGCCGTACAGGACCGTGTTGGTGGTCCTGGCGGCGGATGCCGGGGCCGTGGTTCCCATCAGCGTCACGGTGGTCGCGGCGGCCACCACCGCCGTGACGGTGAAACAGCGCCACCTGCCGGCACTCAGTCCGCCCACGATGCCTCCCTGTTGGAACTTCATCGGACAGTGCGCCACAAACGATCTTCCACTGACGGATGAAGAACCAGAGCATCTGTTGCTCTACTTGGTGCCGGCGCCGGTGCCGACCCTGTCGAAGCGTCCTGATGCGGCGGCGCATCCGTTTGCGAGCGAGGAGTTGCGGGAGCGAGAGAGTCCTCGGGTGGCGCTGCGGGGCTCGGCACCGGGAGGTACGGCCGACTCGCTGATCCCGTGTTGCCCGGCTATCCGTTAGCGATCTACCCGTTCGTTCATATTTCGTCTTATAGGCCACATAGATCTCACGAACACCATAAGGAAGACAGTTGTCGTCCGGATAGTGCTCTTCTTGGGGTCCGTTACTGGGGGATTCCCGCAGGTGTACGAGTACCGCGCCGCACATACTGGCGTGGGATCAGGCCGCTGCCACCGCGTGACGGCGCTGATGAGATCGCCTGTGCGCTCCCGCGGGGAGCGTATGCGGCATCGCCGGCCTGCCTCGGGTCATCCGGCTCGACGATCCGGCATCACAGACCGTAGATCAGCACCCACCACAGAATCGGGGAAGCCCTCATGAGCAAGTTCGGTAGCCCGGTGGGCTGGGAGAGGCTCGACTTCGGCGCGAGCGCGATCGCCTCCCAGATCACCGCTTCCGCCGACAACCCCTGGCTGACGTTCGGCATCATGAACGGAATCAAGGAGGAGGAACTCCTCCGGGAGTGGGACAACGTGCTTGACGTGCAGACCCGGATCCTGGGGGAGCGGGAGGTCGCCTGGCTGCGCGCGAACGGGTTCGGCGCGGACGGCGCGGGTGTCCTGGAGGTCGGCGGCGCGAACGGCATGTACGGCTCATTCCTGGCCGGTGCGTTCCCCGACTCGCGCCTGTTCGGGTTGGAGGCCAATCGCCATATCGCCGAGCGTTGCCGGACAGATGTCCTGAACTACTCCATGGACGTCTGCAAGGTCGGCCAGGAAGACCTTCCTGCTCGTGTCCATGGGGCCTTCAGCCAGTGCATTCTCCGCTTCACTCTGCAGCACGTCTCGGACCCGTTGAAAGTCCTCTCGACACTCTATGAGTCGCTGCCGCCCGGTGGCCGCGTCTTCATCATCGAAGAGGACCTCGGTTACTGGACCATGCATCCCGACTGGCGTCCTTTCGGCGTCTTCGTCGACGCGTTGCGCCGGCTCTACGCCACGGGCGGCAGCGACAGCGAGATGGGCAGCAAGCTGCCCCGCCTGGTCAGCGCGGCGGGATTCCGGATCGACGCTTTCGACATCAGCCTGCGCAACAACGCGGAAATGGGAGAGAGCTTCCTGGATCTTCTCGGCTCGATCATCCGGATGTTCGGGAAGACCGATCCAGAAGTCGTCTCGGAGGCGGATGTCGCAGCCGTCATCGACGGCTTCGCCGACGCCAGAGACGACCACCACGAGAGATTCCTCGCCACTTATCCGCAGTTCCTGCTGGCGGCGACGAAGCCCGGGGCCTGAAGCCCCGACGGCGGAGGGCCGTTTCCCCAACCCCTGCAAGGAGGAAATCGTGGTGCATTCGCTTCCCCCAGAGCCGGCTAAGCACCAGGTCCTGGTCGTCGACGACGACGATGACGTCCACAGGATCACCGAGATCGTGCTGAAACCGCTGACCTTTCAGGACCGTGGCGTGGAACTGCTGCGCGCGGACACCGCGGCGCAGGCCGTGGAGATCATGCGGACGACGCCTGGAGTCAGCGTCATCCTGCTGGACGTCGTGATGGAGTCGGCCGCGGCCGGACTGGAGGCGTGCCGCTTCATCCGCGAAGAACTCGGAAACCACTTCGTGCGCATCCTGCTCCGCACCGGGCAGCCCGGCACCGCCCCCGAGGAACGTGTGGTCCAGGACTACGACATCGACGGCTATCTGCCCAAATCAGAGCTCACCTCGACTCGCCTGCGCACCGCGGTCCGCACCGCCCTCAAGGCGTACAGCGAGCTCAGTGATCTTGAGTCGCATCGCAACAGCCTGGAGTCGATCCGCGAAAGCATGCGCGACCTGTCCGGCCCGAGCGCGTGGAGCGACTTCGGGGACAAGAAATGGCCGGTCTTCTCAGAGGAGGGCGAATGAGCGCCGGCACCACGACCCTCGGGGATGGCGGTACGTGGCGGGTCCTCGTCATCGACGACGACCCCGACGTGCACGCGGTCACCAAGCTCGTACTGAAGTCCAAGACCTGGCGCAACCAGCGCTTCGAGCTGATCAGCGCGCACAGCCAGGCCGAGGCGACGAAACTGCTCAAGCAGGACCAGGATTTCCATGTCGCGTTGGTCGACGTGGTCATGGAGCGGGAGGACTCGGGCCTGGAGCTGTGCGGGGTGATTCGGGAGATATGCCCCCGATCAACGCGAATCGTCCTGCGAACCGGGCAGGCCGGCATCGTGCCCGAGGAGAAGGTCCTCAACGAGTACGACATCGACTACTACTTGAACAAGCTCGACATGACCCCGGAGAAGCTCTTCACCGTCGTCCGGGCGTGCCTGCGCAGTTCTCAGGACATCTCGACGTTGCTCGCGTACGGCAGGCAGCTGCAGAGCTTCACCCGGGCGCTGCAGTACATGAGCAGCGTCGACAACCTCGTGGTGTTCATGGGGGAGACGCTGAGGTTCCTCGAGGTAAAGCACAACTGCACGACGACGTTCAACTACGATCTGTCGCTCGGCGGCGCGGCGGTCATCCGGACCAACCCTTCGGCCACCATGGAGCAGGATGAGCGGCATCTTTCCCGCAGCCTCGCGTTGAAGGCCGCCCACGAGGCCGGCGCCCCCTTGATGCACGAGCATCCCGGCACCGCCTTCGGGCTGGACGCGTCCAATCTCATCATGATCTTTGAAGCCCGGGAGGAGAACTCGGGCGACGCCGCGGAGATCGCCGCGCCGACGCTCGGCGGGATCGTCTTCACGATGAACTCCGGTGTCGTGTCCGACGGGGCCCGGCGCGATCTCGCCGCGGACGCCAGGCTGTTCATCGAGAACTGGTGCATCGCGTTCTCCACCCTGAGGCTGCGAGAGCGGCTGAACCATGAGCAGGAACTGCGCAACCAGATGTACCACGACCGGCTCGAGGGCATCGCCACGATGGTGACCGGCGTGGCCCACGAGCTCAACACCCCCCTGGGCGTGGCACGCACCGCCGCCTCCGCGGCGGGGGAGTTCGCCGACGAGCTGCTGCGCAACCGGCCCGGTTCGTCGCCGGAGGATGACGAGACCGCCGCCAGTCTTAATGAGGCGGTTCGTCTGATGAACAAGAATCTCGACCGCGCGCACCGGCTGATCCAGAGCTTCCGCAAGCTGTCGGCCTCACAGTTGTCGGACGAGCGGGTCACGACAGATATCAAGGTCACCATCGAGGACTGCATGGAGACCATGAGTCCTGATCTCAAGAAGCACGGCATCACCGCCCGTGTCGAGGCCCAGGAGGGTTTGGACCTGCTCTGGAACGGATTCCCCGGACACCTGAGTCAGGTGATCATCAACCTCACCCAGAACGCGATCAAGTACGCGTACGAGCCGGGCACTGGCGGGACGATCGACGTCTTCATCGAGAACGCACCGAAGGGCGATGGCTTCAGAATCCGGTTCGCCGACCATGGCAAGGGGGTGCTGGAGACGATCAAGCCCAGGATGTTCGACGCGTTCGTCACGTCCGGCAGGGACACCGGTGGTACGGGACTCGGGCTCGCCATCGTCCGGAACATCGTCACGAATCTTCTCCACGGCAGCATCGCCTGCGACAGCGAGGTGGGCGGGGGAACCCGCTTCACGATCGACCTGCCGACGACCCGCGGGAACGGCCAGGACGGGTCGGCCGCCATCGCGCTCACCGCCGCGCACGAATGAATGCGGAACGACAAGCATGAAGGAGGCAACCCGGATGGCCCAGCAGGCGGAGACCGCCGAGGAATTCGGCGAAAAAACGATCATGGTGCATGCGATGATGCTCATGTGCTACATCGACCAGAAGATGGCGCCGCAGGAGCTCGCGACCATCGAGTCCTACGCCAAGGCGCTGCCGGAGTTCTACGGGCGTAACTTTCAGGACTACTACGAGGCGGCCAAGCGGCTGGCCTCCCGTGCCGATGGAAGCATCGACTGTGCGGTCGGGGCGCTGTCCGACATCAAGTCCGAGATTCTCCGCAGGAGAACCTACTACTGCGCGCTGGAGCTGGCTTTCGCCGACGGCCTTGTCGAAGCCGAGGAGAAGCTGTTGGTGACAGTTCGCGAGGCGCTCGGGATCCCCCCTGAGCTGGCCGACGACATGCGCCGGGTCATCGGCATGAAGTTCTCCGTTTGAGAATCGTCGCCGTCCCCCGTGAACAGAAGCTCAGGCCTACGCCGCGATCCGGGCGCCCGGCGCGCCTGCCTGTGAAGCACGTGAATGCCGATCGAGCCGACGCCCTGCGCGCCCGGGAGCTCCGGGCCGAACGGAGCTGTTTCCCACCGAATGCGCGGGCCTCAGCCTTGAGGTGGTTCACGACTGCGGGGACGGCGGACGGTCGCAGCTGAGAGCCGGCCGCCGTGGCACTCGACGTCCGCCAGACCGCGTGCCGTGCACCTTGCTGGGTGAGCGGAGGTTTCGCCCGCTGGTCGACTCCTTGGCCCCCGGCGAGATGACCATGTCGTCCGGGAATCCGGGGCCGGGGCAGCCAGGTGGCGCCGGTCGTCGTCAGGCGATCTTGCCGGACCAGCGGTTCGCCGCCGCCTTGTAGACACTGTAGAGCTCGCCGTCGAAGTACGGCGAGAGGCTGGTGTCGATCCTGTCGTTCTTGTCGGTGTCGGCGATGCCGATCGTGACACCGTTCAGGTAGCCGAGGCGGCGGCCGCTCTTGTAGTCGAGCAGCCAGGACGAGCCGATGGAGCCCTCACCGGTGAAGGAGGACTTCACACCGACGAGCTCCTCGCCCTTGACCTCGGGAGCCTGGACGGCGAAGGTCTTACCGTAGCTCCACTTGAGGGTCTTGCCGGTGTAGGCGTAGTCGCCGTCCGGATGCGACCCGCTCGGGTAGCCGAACAGGAAGACCGGCGTGCCCACCTTCTGGTTGTAGGCCAGGCCTTGCCCGCCCACGTTGTCGCCCAGGCGGCCGGCGTTCTTAAGCCTGATCGACAGAGTCTTGCCGCTGAGCTTGTAGTCCAGGTCGTAGTTCACCCACCAGGTCCGCTTGTAGTACTTGTAGCCCACATTCGGGATGAACTCGCTCCGCCAGTACCCGGTCTTGTGATCCTCGGTAAGCCCGTTCGAACCTGGCTTCTGGACGGAGTCGTGGGCCTCTTTGGTGGTCTCTGCGTCGTCGGCGCCGGTGCCGGGTTTCCAGGGGCCGTCGCTGAAGATGTTCTTGTTGATGTTGAGCTGGTGAAAGGCGTCGGCGGTCACGTAGGTCTTCTGGGATTCCGGCGCGCCCAGCGGCTTGACATGCTCCGTGTCGAGGACGGGGGAGATCGTGAGCTTCGATCCGGCGGTATTCTTGTTGTTTTCGATCGCCGCCGCCGCGTCCTTGGCTTCCTGCGCGGTCTCGAAGACCTTGCTGTAGCCGTCCGCCTTCAGGCTCGTGGGCAGGACGCCGTCGTAGACGGTCACGAACGCGTAGTCGCGGTCGCCATCCTCGTAGACGTCGTAGTCGTAGTGCGTGAAGGCCTGCTTTCCGACATAGATCCCCCATGGGGTCTTGCCCTGGTAGTAACCGGGGATGAAGACCCACTTGTCAAGGGTTGCGGCGTTCGATTCAGTGTCGTATACGCAGTGTCCGGCCGTGGCGACCAGGTTGCGGTAGCGAGACTGCACCGAGGTGGCCGAGCACCAGTGCGGCTTGTGGTCGGCGCCGATGAAGAACACTTTGCCGGTGGTCTTGGGCAGGTTGACGTTCTTCGACTTCGCGGCCGGCTTCTTCTCGTCGCCGACCGCCGGAACCACGCCCGGCTTGCTGTGGGAGGCCGGACCACCGGTCGACACATGGTTGGCGACGACCTTCGTCTCGACGTTGTACAGAGTCGCGCCGATCAGGTTGGCCTTGTTCTCGCCGTACCAGAATGCGGCGATCTGCTTGGCGGCCAAGGGGGTGTTGGCCAGAACGGCGGACGGGACGGAGTCCGAGGCATCAGCCGGGGCCGCGACGACGGCCGAGGCCAGCAAACCGGCCGTGACACCACCGAAGGTGAGGGCGCACTTCAAGACGTTCTCCCTGGTCTGTCGTGAGGCGTGATCGTCGCCCCCAAATCGTCAGCAAAGTAACAGGCGCAGGAAGACTAACGGAGGAGCGGGGTAGGACTTGATAATTCGGGCTATTCTAGGAGTTGCTTCCGAAACCCTTGGGGTCATACCCGCATACGGCAGCAGAACGACACTTCGTGAGCTTGGCCTTCTGTGGCCGCATCTCTGTGGGTGGGGAACTCGGATGGTGCCCGCTAGTGATCCTGAACTGACGGAGATTGTCGGCACCTCGATCTCCGGCATTACGGAGACTGCTCGTCCCATCGGCTGAGCAGCGGTTTCATCGCCAGGCGCGGCACTGCTCGGCGATCACCTGTCGCGGCGAAGAGGTCACGGGCAGTGTCGCACGCCTGCCCATGCTACGGAACGCAACGCCCAATGCATCTGGTATCGCCGCTTACCAGGCCGACGGTATCAACGGGTTGCGTGACGGCTCCAGTCGACCCGAGACCAGCCCGGACGCCACCCGCACCGATGTCCTCGGGGAGATTATCAATCTACGGCAGTAATACACTCCCGTCCGCAGGAGAAGGGTCTGATGCTCAATTCACGGTTGAGTGGGTGATAGGGCTGGCGAACAGGGGCGACCTCGACCAGCTTCATACCACGGTCGGTTCGTCGAGAAGCGCCCGGACGTATAGCCGGAAATCATCGACAGTGCCGGAAGGTACGGATGGCCCCGTTCCGGGAGTTTCCGAGGTATATCTGGAGCCCTTTGAGCTGCTGAAACGCCTATTCTCAATGCCCTGGGGGTCAATGGGTCGTGGGTTCAAATCCCGCCGTCCCGACGCAGCTCAGAGGGCTGATCCGAAACATCGGGTCGGCCCTTTCGACATTTTGGGGACCACGATCGTCTTGCGTCCTGCACTGATGGCGTTGCTTGACCGGTGGTCAAGTATCGACAGCCCCAGATGTCCCGGCTAAAGCCTGCGTTCGAGTGATCCCCGGCGACATACCGGACCAGCAACAGCTATCGGATCCGCACCGCTAACCTGCAGAAGCGGCGGGAGGCGGCCGCGTGAGGCCAGTAGGAGGGAGGCGGCGGCGAAGCCGCCGATGATCCAGCGGAGTGCGGTGCCCTAGCCGTGTTCGCCGGCGAGCAGGATCAGGCTGTCGATAGGTCCACGCCGCGAAATGTCCCCGATTTCCCAGCCACTCCGCAAGGACAGAGCAACCTGGGACTTTTAAGGTCGAGGTTATGGATCTGGTCACAGCCGCCGGTGCCCTGGTCGGAGTCGCGGCGCTCGGGGTGGGCATCTGGCAACTCCGTGTTGCGATCATGGATCGTCGGGATGCCCATACTCGTTCCTCTGTTCCAGCTGAGTCGAATACGGAATCGGCCTCTGATGGGGCTCTTCCGGTCGCGGCTCCTGTCGGTCGGCTCCCGCCCGAGGTCCTGGGCCGGGACGACATGCTGGCCGAGTTGACGCGCGCTTTGGGCCGCCGGAAGCGGAACCCGGGTGCATGGGTTCTTGCGGGCATGGGCGGGGTCGGAAAATCGACGGTCGCGTTGTGGCTCGCCGCGAAGGCCCGCAAGCGGGGATGGAAGGTGTGGTGGGTGAGCGCGGCGGATGCACTGTCCCTGCGGGGCGGGATCGTGGAGATCCTTCGGCAGGCCGGGGCGCCGGAGGCGATAAAACGCGAGGTCCGCGAGGGTGCGCCGACCGCCGCCGACCGCTTCTGGGCGTTCATGGACGCTGGCTCGATGAAGCGGAGTCTGCTGATCTTCGATAACGCCGACCTCCCCTCTGTGCTGTCCGCTGATGGTGTTTCGCTGCCTGCGGACGGCACGGGATGGGTCCGGCACGATGCGTCGGTCGTTTGTGTGGTGACGACACGGGTGAATGATCCGCGTATCTGGGGTGGCGGGGCGCGAATCAGATCGCTGAAGGTTCTGGATGATGTCGCCGCGGCGGCTGTGCTGCGCGCCCTCGCGCCTGCGGTCGCCGATCGCACCGGGCAGGAGGCCGTAGAACTGGCGAGGCGACTCGGCGCGCTGCCGCTCGCGCTGTATCTGGCCGGCACCTACCTGGCCTCCCCGTTCGCGCGCTGGCGCGGCTTCGACGACTACCGCCGGGCCCTGGACGGTGGCGCGGCGCCGGAAGCGATCGCCGACCTCGACTCCGCAAGTTCTGGTCCGCGGGCGATGGTGTCGCGGACGTGGGAACTGTCCTTGGACGCTCTGGCGGATCAGGGCCTAGGGCAGGCACGGAGGCTGCTTTATCTGCTGTCCTGTTTCGCGTCGGCCACCCCGATTCCGGCGTTGATCCTGAGGCCGGAGGCCGACGAGGACAGGCGCGCGTTCACCGCCGCTCTCCGAGGCCTAGCCGAGGTGGGGTTGATCGACGTCGGCGGCGTTTCAGACGCCGAGTATCCCGAGGTAGTGGTGCATCCGGTGGTAGCTGACACATGCCGGGCGAGGCTGGTGAACGCGGAGCCGGACAACCTCGCAATCATGCAAACGGCCGTACGGCTCGCCCAGTCGGCGGTTGAGAGACTTGACCACGAGGATCCCAGTGACTGGCCGTCCTGGGAGCGGCTGATCCCGCACGTACGCGCCCTGCTGGCATGGATCGCTCCCCATCTGGACGACGACGCCGCCCTGAAAGGGCTGCTGAGCGTCGGGCAGGAGGCGTTCTCCTCACTGTGGTTGGCGGGATCCCGTGCGAATGCCGAAGGGGAAAACCTGGCCCGTGCCATCCTTGCAGCCGCCGAACGGCTCGGCCGCGAGCATCCTGCCACGCTCGCGGCGCGCCACCAGGTCGGGATCTCGCTGTACACCCGGGGGAGGCCCGGGGAGGCCGAGAAGGTGTTCCGGGTTGTCCTGGAGGGCAGATGCCGCGTGCTCGGCGAGGACGATACCGACACGCTCCTCACCCGGGATCAACTGATTGGCGCGATCTTGGCGCAGGGCCGCTATCGGGAAGCCGAACAGATGTATCGGGAACTGATCTCGGACATGGAGCGCGTGTTGGGCTCCGACCATCGCGAGACGCTGACGACCCGCATCGACCTTGCCTGGTCGATCGGGATGCAGGGGCGAGCGGACGAAGCCGCTGAGATCTGCCGGGTGACGCTCGCGGCCGATCGCCGCCTAATGGGTGCCGAACATCCACGGACTCTGGACGCGTGGGCGGACCTGGCGCGATGGACGCATGAAAACGGCAGACACGGCGAGGCGGAACAGATGGCCAGGGAACTCGTCGACATTGAGCGCCGGGTGCTGGGAGACGAGCACCCGCTCACCCTATCCACCCGTGCGACCCTGGCGCGCTCGATCGCCAATCAAGGTCTTCTCACCGAGGCCGAGCTAATGCTGCGGGACGTCCTGGCCGTGATGGAGAGGACCATCGGAAACGGTGACTACCGCGCAATCACGGCCAGAAGGTATCTCGCCGACACCATGAGTGGACAGGGACACGCACGCCAGGCCGAACTGATCTACCGCGACGTGCTGGAACTCCAGCAACGTTGGCTGGGGCCAGAGCATCCCGACACGCTTGAGACGCAAGTGCTTTTGACATCGCCGACAGCGACGTTGTGACCGCGTCCACCGCGGACGTGGTGAGTTCTTACCGAAGAATCGGGGTCGTCAGACCGACTTTAAGGGGACCATGTGGGGACCACACGTTGTGCGCGCAGCCGAATAACCGGCACGTCACCAGACGTCGTCCATGGCTACCTGAAGGCCGTTGAGCTGCAAAAATGCCTACCCGTACGTCCTGGGGGTCAAGGGGTCGTGGGTTCAAATCCCGCCGTCCCGACACTGTTCTAGCAGGTCGGAGCCGTGATCACGAGAAAGTGATCACGGCTTTTCTGTTTCTCGTTGCTCGTTTGTTGCTCGGACGAGCCGTCAGTTGCCGGCACCCCGATGTCTCCCGTTGCCGCAGGCTGCCGCCCATCCCAACGCCTTGAAGCGAATGAGCTCGCCGAGTGTTCAAACCAGCCAGCCGCAACGATCGGTAATGATGATCTTCAATGTAAAGAAGAACTCCGCAAGAGCACTATCTCGGGAGCAGGCGTCACAGCCTTGTGCTTAGCGAATATGACTAGTGCTGTGACCGGAAACGATCACCGGGTTCGCGTGTAGTCCGTCGCGCCGATTGGATGTGCCGTACAGGTCCGATCGGCGCGAGGAGGCGCGGTGGCAGAACCGGTCAGGGTGCGAAGACTGGTGGATCAGGAAGGGCAGAAGCTGCAGCGGATCGTGCGCCGGGGTAGCACCAGCTCGGTGCGGTACCGGCGAGCGATGATCGTGCTGGCCTCGGCCGGAGGTAACACCGTTCCGGTGATCGCCCGCCTGGTGCAGGCCGATGAAGGGTCACGTCCACTGAGGTGGTGTATGAGCTGCCACCGCGTGATCCGTTTCTGCAGGTTAAGCGGTGAGGGTGCCGGGGGGCTGTGCCTGATTCGGCGTGTCTCCGGGGATCACTCGCAGGCGGGCTTTGGCGAGGATGTCCAGGCCCATGTAACGGCGGGCTTCGGTCCATTCGTCGGTCTGCTCGGCCAGCACAGCGCCGACCAGACGGATGATCGCGGCCCGGTCGGGGAAGATGCCGACCACGCCGGTGCGGCGGCGGATCTCCTTGTTCAGCCGCTCTTGGGGATTGTTCGACCAGATCTGCTTCCAGATCTCCCGCGGGAACTGGGCTAAGGCCAGCAGGTCCTCTCGCGCGTGGTCCAGGTGGTCGGCGGCGGCCGGGTACTTGGCCTCCAGAGCGTCGATAACCCAGCGGTGCTGGGCGCGTACCTGCTCGGCGGTGGGCTGGTCGAAGATGGTGCGGACCAGGGTCGCCACCCACGGCTGAGCCGATTTGGGCACGGTCGTGAGCAAATTCCGCAGGTAGTGAAGCCGTTAAGAATCAACACGGCGGGATGGAGGCGCGAAGCGCGGCCGCGGTCCGGTGGCGAGTTGGGGCGGGTGCGGGATTGTAGCCGTCGTGTTCCAGAAGCGGGCGGGTCTCGATGAGGGTGTTGCCGATCGTGCGGGGGCTGACTTCGAACAGTTCGCTGAGGACTTGCCGTGTGCAGACTTTCCGCTGGTAGAGGATGGCGGCGAGGATCCGCTCGGCGTCGGTGATCTTCTGTTGGAAAATGCCGCCTCGCGCTCCGGGGAGTCGTTCACCGCCGCGTCGCTGATAGCGGAGGCGTTCGAGACGGGCAGCTTGGAGCGGAGTGAGTCGCTCGCATCTGGTGGAGTTCTTCGCGGCTCATCCCGGTCAGAGCGGGGTGCGAGAGCGTTTCGGAGATCCGGGGCCGCTGGGCGGGGGCGTCGTCGTTGTCCAGGAAACTACGCAGCTGTGCGGCGGTGGTGAACCGCATGGTGGTGGCGGGGACCGAGACCTGATGCTCGGTGAGCAGCTTGCAGGTCTCGGCGATCCAATAGCCGATCGTGAAGTCGCTGACCTCGAGCATGTCCGACAGGACCTTCTGGGAGCAGATCTGGCGGAGGTAGACGACGGTGATGAGCACCCGGTCGGCGTCGGAGAGCAGGCGGTGGGACCCGGCGCCCTTGGCGCGGCGGCGTTCACCGCGGCGCTGGTGGAAGGTGCGCTGCTCGGCCCGAGCCGCCTGGGCGGGGGCGAGCCGGCGCGCCAGGTCGTTCAGTTGGGCTTCGGTCATGCCGGTCAGCCGAGGATCGGCCAGGGCGCGTAGCGCGGCAGCGCGGATCTGCGCGCGGTCGGTGCCGACGACGGGTGGCCGGCCGGCGGCGACCAGGGCGGGGTGGATCGTGTAGTTCCAGGAGCCGTGGGTGGGGCGGGCGTGGATCGGCAGCTCGGCGAATCGGGCCTTGCTCACCGTGACGCCCAGCGGATACGAGGCGGTGTCGAGTTCGGCTTCGACCCGCAGCCCGGTACGGGTCCTCGTTGAGGCGATGGTGTTGACGACGACCTCGTGGCAGGTCAGCGGCCGTCCACGCCAGTTCATCGTGATGTGGGAGAACAGCCGGTGCTCGATCTTGTTCCACTTCGAGGTGCCCGGCGGGAAATGACACACGGTGATCGCCAGGCCGGTCTCCGCGGCCAGGGCGGCAAGCTCGGCCTTCCAGACCCGCAACCGGTAGCCGTTGGAGCCTCCCGCATCCGCGGTGATCAACAGCCGGGAGGCGTCCGGATAGTCCAGGCGGCCTCGGGCCTGCCGCCAGCGGCGGATCGAGGCAACCGCGAACGTTGAGGTGTCGTGGTCGATGCCGACGTTCACCCAGCCGGTGTTCGCGCCGATGTCGTAGATCCCATACGGGATGGCCTGCTCGACGTCCGGCCCGGTGAAGAAGAAGCTGTGGTCCTCAACCTCGATCGGGTCGCCCTTCGGCCGCCACTCGCGGCCTGGGTTGGGGAGTCGACCCAGTTGCTCGCGCTTTTTGGTATCGACGCTGATCACTGGCTCGCCTGCGGCATGATGGTCCTTGACCTGCTCGTTGATATAGCGGAACTGCGCGTCCCGCTCTGGGTGCTGCCTGCCTTCCAAGGTCTTGGCGTTGCCTTGCAGGCTGAACCCGTTCTCACGCAGCAACCGCCCGACCGTCGGCGGCGATACCCGATGCCCCCGCCGGGCCAACTCCTCCGCCAGGCGCCGCAGCGACTTGGTCGTCCACCGCAGCGGCGACTCCGGGTCGCCCCGCTCGTCCGGCTCGACCAGCGCCAACAGCGCCGGCACCACCCGCGAGTCCTGCTCCTCGACGCTCTTACGCCCACCGCCTTCACGGCGCACCCGCCCGCCCGGCAGCACATCTCCGCCGTCCTCGAGTTCGAAAACGCCCTTTCGTACGGTGGACTCGCTGACCCCGGCGACCCGAGCGACCGCACGAACCCCGCCATGCCCCAGTAACCGAGCCTCGGCCGCCATCAGCAACCGCCGCTGCCGCTCGTTCAGATGCGGCAGCACGACCTCGAACTTCAACGCCAGCTGATCGAGTACGCCGGGCAAGATCGCCATAACATGGCATTCAACCCAAAAGATCAAATCACCGTGTTATTTCCTCACAGCTTCAGTGGGTCCGGCACCGTTGCCAGGACGCGCCCGGCAGGGTGGACCCGATCGCCTCGACCAGCCCGAGATGGGCATCAGAGATGACCAGCTGCACCCCCGACAGGCCGTGGGCGACCAGGCCACGCAGGAACGCCAGCCAGCCGGCGCCGTCCTCGCGTGAGGTGACCTCCAGCCCGAGGATCTCCCGCTGTCCGTTGGCGTTCACGCCGGTGGCGACCAGGGCGTGCACGTTGACCGTGCGCCCGCCCTCGCGGACCTTCTGGGTGAGGGCGTCCAGCCAGACGAAGGTGTACGGGCCGCCGTCCAAGGGCCGGGTGCGGAAGGCCTCCACCTGCTCATCCAGCACCTTGGCCATCTGCGAGACCTGGCTTTTGGAGATGCCGGTGATGCCGCGCTGCTCGACCAGCTTGTCCACCTGCCGCATCGACACGCCCAGCAGATAGCAGGTGGCCACCACGCTGATGAGAGCCTGCTCGGCCCGGCGACGCCGTTCCAGCAGCCAGTCGGGGAAGTACGACCCCCGCCGCAGCTTGGGTATGTCCAGATCGACCGTGCCGGCCCGGGTGTCCCAGGCGCGGGTGCGGTAACCGTTGCGCTGGTTGGTCCGCTCGCTGCTGCGCTCGCCGTAGGAGGCGCCGCACAAGCTGTCGGCCTCGGCCGACATCAACGCCTCGGCCATGGTCTTCACCATGGATCGCAACAGATCCGGGTCACCGGCCTCGATCTGCTTCGCCAGCCAGGCGCCAGGGTCCACACTGTCGTTCACGGCCATCGCTTTGGTTCTCCTTCGATCTTGACTTGCAATCACGAAGGATCACGCGATGGCCGTCCTCATTTCACGACCCATCACCGCTCCCTTCGGAGGATGGGTCACGTGCGGCACCTACCGATGTTTCGTCGATGATCAGGAGAAGGTCGTGCATAAATCCGCGATAGTGGTGCGCTCCAGCGTCAGCGCGGCGGGAGCGGCGATCCACCGCCCCCGCCGCGTTAACGGGTCAGCGGCGGTTGAGGTTCTGCATCCACTCCCGCAGCTCGCGCGCCTGCCGCGCGAGCTCGGAACGCGCCGCAGCGTCGCCGGAGGCCTTGTCGTTCGCCAGGTCGACGATCGAGTTCAGCGCCGGGATGGCGGTGGTGTAGTTGGTTGCCAGGTAGCTGTCCCGCGCGATGTCCAGGGCGGCACCGGCGGCGTCCGCGGCGGCCGCGGTCAGCAGCCCGGCCGCTCGGTCGGCCTCGATCAGCAGCCTGGTCTCGCGGTAGGACGAGCAGTTGGCGCCCTTGCGGTCGGCGGTCGTCTCGATCCCGCCGAGGATGATCTGCATGAACGAGTCGTCGTAGTACTGCGTCCGGAAGTGGCCGAGGATGTTCGAGAACGCCTTGCCACCGTCCCAGTTCTGGCACCACGCGATCGGGTGGTCGCCGTTCATCAGCCGCAGCGGGTTGGTGGCCGCGTTGCCGCTGTTGAGGCTGCGCTGGTAGCTGTCCTCGTTGAGGCTCAGCAGCGTGTGCACGTCGGCCCGCATGTTGCGGTCGAAGTTGTAGAGCTCGTCGACCGTCATCCACCGGTCAGGGAGATGCGCGGTCGCCGGGTGCGTGTTGTCCTCGGTCACCACCTCGGTGTGGATGCAGCTGCCGCACTGGCCGAACCCGTTCTGGCCGTTCGGATGGTTGGTGAAGAACCCACCGACGAGGTCGCCGTACCACGGCCAGGTGCCGATCTCGAACGAGTCGGCGGCGCCGTGGATGCCGACATAGCCGCCGCCCTGGTGCATGTAGGCCTCGAAGTTCGGCTGCTCGGTGATCGGATTGAGCGGGCCCGGGTGCCCGACGTTGGACTCGAAGACGATCGTGTCGTACTGCTTGAGCGTGTCGAGGCTCAGGAACGGGCTCGTGGGCAGCGTGACGGTCGGGAGTTGCGGGTCGTAGACGTCGACGTTGAAGTTGTGCGCGATGCCGAGCTTCTGGATCGCGGCCACGGTGTGCGGGATGTGGTCGTGCCGGAAGCCCGTCGTCTTGGAGAAGACCAGGACGTTGTAGTCGGCGTCCGGGTTGTGCGGGAGCGGGGCGAGCACCGGGTCCGGGATGAACTTCGGGCCCTCCGCGGGCTCAGACTCGAGGCCCGTCGCGGGCTCCGGCGCGAGCCGGCCGTTGAGCTGGTCGATCAGGTAACGCGCATCGCCCACAAGTGTGCGGCGGGCCGAGCCGGGCGCGATCCGGTCGCCGGCGATCGAGACGAACTCGTTTAGGACCTGGCTCGCGCGCTTGGCCGAACCGGCGTCGGCGAGCGCCTTCGCCTGGTCGAGCTTGGCTTGGAGCGCCGCGCCGACCTCCGCCGGGACGCTGCCGGCGGTCACGAACCGGGTGATCAGCGTGCCGACGTCCGCGAACGATGTCGTCACGATGAACGTCTGTGTGTACTTCGCGCTGTTGGAAGCAGCGTCAGAGAGATGCACCGCGAGCGTGTGCACGCCGAGCGACAGGTCGGAGGTCTGCGCCGGCAACGGCGGGACCAGCTTGCCGTCGAGGTACATGTTCAGCACAGCCACTCCGCCCGAGCCGGGGGCGGGGTCCGTGCGCGTCGGGATAAGTGTGGCGACGTGACCGACGTGACCGTCGGTGATCGCCGGGTACGATGCAGCCGGCGCGCGCGTGTCGATCCGGACCGAGATCGAGCGGAACGCCGCGACGTTTCCGGCCGTGTCGACCGCGCGGTACCGGACGCTGGTGTTGCCCTCCTGCGTGATCACCGCCGACGCCGTGGCCGACGCCGGCGCCCCCTCGACGGGCACGTCGATGTAGGCGGCGCCGCCGTTGAGCGAGTACTGGAACTTGGCGATGCCGACGTCGTCGGTCGCCGACACGTTCAGCGTCACCGGGCCGGTGTACCAGTTGTTCTGGCCGGTCGGCGCAGAGGGCGACAGCGTCGCCACGTTGATCGTCGGCGGTGTCGTTTCCTGTGCCCACGACGGTGCCGCGGGGATGAGTGCGGCCGCCGTCAGGAAGGCGGCCACTGCCGATGTGCGAAATCTTCTCCGCATGAGTGTCTTCTCTCTTGCCGCTATACGGGCGGGTTCGCTAGGAGCCGATGCCCGTGCCGACGAACTCGGCCCAGTTGAGGTTGAACAGGTTGCCGCCCGTGGCGCCACCCGTGACCGAGCGGAACACCAGGAACAGCTCATGCGTCCCGGACATCGAGACCGGGAACGTCTGGCTCGTCCAGGTTCCCGTCCCGCCGGTGGACACGAGGTTGGCCGTCGTCAGGATCGGCCCGGTGATCGAGTCCTGACGGACCTCGATTGCCGCCAGCGGCGACCCGGGCGTGCGGCCGTTCGCCGCGTCCGCCACGCGGAACGTGATCGAATCGATGTTGGTCAGGTTGAATGGGCCGTTGAGCTGGAGCCAGTCGCCCGAGCCCAGGCTGCCGCGGTGCACGCCGGCGCCGCCGTCGGTGTTGGTCGCCGTGTTGGTGCCGGACTGGTTGACGACGAACTCCACCTCCTGGTGCTTCTGGCGGATCTGGTGCTGGCCGGTCGTGGTCAGCTGTGGGACGCCGCCCGGACCGCCGTGGTCGGTGTAGCGCGCCTGGACCACGCCGGAGACGTTGCCGCCGTGTGAGACGTCGTCGGCGATCGTGTGGAGCACGCCCGAGCAGCCGTTGACGGACTCCTCGGCGTGGCCGTGCGCGTCGTGGCCGAGTACGAACGTCACCTGCACCTCGGAGCAATTCACCGTCCCGTCCTCGGGGTCGGTGACCGTGACCGAGAACGGGATGTCGTCGCCGAACGCGAACGTCCCGCCCTCCACCGGCGTATTGACGACCACCGTCGGGCTCGTGTTGCCCACGGTGATCACGGTGCTGGTCGAGGTTTGCTTGCCGGACGAGTCGAGCACGGTCAGCACGGCCGTGTAGCGGCCGGACTGCGTGTAGGTGTGTGTCGGGTTCGGGTCGGTCTCGATCGCCGAGCCGTCGCCGAAGTTCCACTCGTAGCGGATCGAGTCGCCGGGATCCTCATCCAGCGAGCCGGCGCTGGAGAAGTTCACGGTCAGCGGCGTTGAGCCGTCGGTGCGGTCCGTGGTGAGCACGGCCTTCGGCGCGCGCTTGCCCTTGACGTACTCCCACTTGTACATGCCCGCGTCGGGGCTGATGACGTTGAACCCGTTGCCGTAGGTCAGCAGGTAGAACGCGCCGTCAGAACCGAACTGCAAGTCCATCGGGTTGTCGCACTCGAACCGGAACCTGCCTGCCCCGGCGTTCGCACGGCTGCCGCAATCCAGGAAGTTGTTGATCTTCTGGACGTGGTTGTTCTGCTTGTCGAGCTTGACCTCGCGCAGCGTGTCCTGCGTCCACTCACTGATGATCACCGAGTCGTCGTAGTACGGCGGGAACTTGTGAGGGTTCGGGTTCTCCGGGTCGTAGTGGTACTTCGTGACCCCGTGCGGACCGACGCCGCCGGTGTAGAGCTCGGGGAACAGCCGCGGGCATTCGGTCGTCGAGCCGGGCGCGATCGGGCCCGGGGTCGGCGCGTAGTAGGCCTCGCACGGGGTGCCGAGCGGCGCGTTCGTGTTGTTGTCGCGGTAGGAGTACCAGATGTCCGGGTCGGTGACCGGCGGGACGTCCCTCAGGCCCGGCTCGACCGTCGGACCGCCCTCAATGTTCCACAGCGAGTCGTTGCGCTGCGTCGGCCCGTCGCAGTCGAACTTCTGAGGCGGGTTGTTCAGCGGTGTGCCCGCGGTGGTGGTGCCGGGCGCGAACTCGTGGAAGTTCCACTGGTAGTGCGCGAGGTCGCGCTTGTAGCACGTCGGCCAGCCGTAGTTGGACGGCTTGCGCACGATCTCGTAGCGGCCGGTGCCCGCCGGGCCGTGCGAGCGCTGCGGTGTCTGGGCGTCGGGCGAGTAGTCGCCGATGTAGGCCACGTCGTTCTCGTCGACCTGGATCCGGAACGGGTTGCGGAAACCCATCGCGTAGACCTCCGGCCGCGTCTTGTCCTGCGGCGCGCCCGCGACCAGCGGGAACAGGTTGCCCGACGGGATCGAGTAGGCGCCCGTGCCGGAGCCGAAGTCGGCCTTGTTGGCGTCGGCGGCGGAGATGTTGCCGTCCTTGACCTTGATCCGCAGGATCTTGCCGCGCAGGTCGTTGGTGTTCAGCGCGCTGCGGCGCGAGTCACCGGTGAGCCGCTGATACCAGCCGCCCGCCTGCGCCGTGTTGGTGGTGATCGCCGGCGTGGCGGTGCCGGTCAGGCCGGCGCCGTCGGCGGTGATCTGCGGCTGATCGGACTGCTGCTTGCCGCGGCGGAAGAACACGTTGACGTTCGACGTGTTGACCGGGCCGCCGCTGGTCTGGATCTCATCCGCCTCGATGTTCGAGAGCGCCTCGAGCGCCGCGTCGATCGCATTGCGGTCCGCGTTCCACGCGATCGGCTCCGTCGTCTGGCCCTCGAAGGTCAGCGTGAACGTGCCGCCCGTCGCGTTGGTGACGCGCACGGTCTGCTGCTCGTCGGTCTTCTGCGAGTTGTACGGCCCGTAGCCGCCGCCGTTGATGCCGCCCGCGGGCGTGTCATCGCCGGTGACCATCCAGAGGTTGCCGTGCTTGTCGAAGTCGATGTCGCCCCCGACGTGGCAGCACTCCTGGCGGTTGACCGGCACGCGCATGATCTGCTGCTCGGAGCCCATGTCGAGGTGCGCCGGCGTGCTGTCGGTGGCGTCGACGAACTTGAAGCGGCTGAGCTGGAAATAGCCCACGTACGGATCCCACGCGGTCTTGGACGCCGCCACGTCCGGCGGGGTGGTGTTCGGCGTGATCTGGGTGACGACTGATCCGTCGCTCAGCTTGACGTCGGTGACCTCCTTCGGCGAGTAGTAGAGGTAGACCCACTTGTTGGTCGCGAAGTTGGCGTCGACCGCCGGGCCATAGAGCCCGTCCTCGCCCGCGGAGTAGATCTGCTGCGTCATCGGCAGGCTCGGATCGGCGAAGTTGGCGACGACCGTGGTGACGCCCGTGGTCGAGTCGTGCATGCGCAGCGAGCCGAGGCGGTCCGTCTGCAGAATGCGGCCGTCCGGCAGCTGGTCGAAGCCGATCGGCTCCTGCAGGTTCGGCGGCGAGCCGATCTTCGTCTGCTGGTAGTTGGCCAGCACGGTCGCGCCGCAATCGCTGTAGACCGGGTCGGCCTGGCCCGCGGCCCAGCCGATCGCGCCCTTGAGGTGCTTGGTGAGGTCGGCGTCGAAGCTCGCGGCCGTGTTGCCCAGGCCGGTGTAGAACGAGCGGCCGCCCTGGAAGTCCTTACACCACGAGACCGGGTGATCGGCGCCCATCGTGCCCCCGGCGATCCCGTCGAGGTTGGCGCCCTGCGGCTGCGGCCCGAACGGGTCCTCGACGACGGTGTCGAGGACGTGTGACACACCGCGGACGTTCTTCGTGAAGTTGTACCAGTTGTCGGTCCGCGACCAGATCTGCGGCAGATCCTTGCTCGCGTCGTGGACGCGGTCGGCGACCTTCACGTCACCCGATTGCACGTCGGTCCTGCTGGACGCACGCGTCCCCAGGATGTCAGTCAGGAACGACCAGGACTCGTCGGTCTCGACCGCCGAGCCGACGCCGACGAAGCCACCGCCGTCGCGGAAGTAGCTCTCGAAGTTCGCGCGTTGCGCGTCCGTGAGCGGGCTCGCGAGACCCGTGTCCAAGAACACGACCGCGCGGTACTGCTTCAGCTTCTTCTTCGTGAAATGGTCGCCCACGTCAGCGGGCCCGGGCGCCACGACCGTGAAATGACCGGTTCTGGCCGCATCCCGGATCGCGGCCAGGCCGGCCGACGACACCGCGTCCTGGGTGCTGCGCACCACGAGTACCTTGAAGCCGGCGTCTGGTGGTGCGGCCTTGGCGGCAGGCGCGGACGGCTGCAGCAGCGCCGGTGCAGCGACGAAAGCGGGCTCAGCCGCCGTGGGGGCCTCGGCGCTCACCGGCGTCGCGAGGAGCGTGATGAAAGGGGCGATGAGGGCTAAGGCCATCGTGGTCGCGGTGCGACGTCTCGGGCGTCGTCCGTTTTCTGGCAGGGCTGCGTCGAGCAGCCTGGCCCACGTTCGATGACGTGGTGACATGGGAAACCCTTTCCTGACCGGGGGGATGTCAGGCAAGGCGCGCGCCGCCGCGCTTGTTGCCGCTTGTTGGCGTTGGTTGCGGATACGGGGGGTTGCTGGAGAGGTGCCGCCTCCAGGTCTGTGGGGGCCGTCAGTAGGCTGTCGGCCGGGGTAGTGAATCCATGATCGTGGTCGGGTCGTCGATGATCCGGTTGACCACCATGCTCGCGGCGCCGCGGGAAGCGGCGCCGAAGCCGGGCGTGGAGGCGACGAATCGGCACTGGGCGGCGGGGGCGGCCACCACGAGCCGCTGCAGCTGATCCTGCGCGTGGGGCAGCAGCCACTCGGCCAGTGAGGCGAAGTAGCCCCCGATGACGATCACTCGCGGGTTGAACAGGTTGGCCACGATCGAGCCGCCGAGCCCGAGCCATTGGCCGACCTGCGCCACCGCCTGCATCATGCGCCGGTCGCCAGCGCCTGTGCCGTCGTCGCCCAGGCTCCGGATCCGGTCGTACCGGGTCCGGAGCCGTGCAGCATCAGCACCGCGGGCCCGGTGCCGCTCTCCATGACGTGGACGG
>NZ_JADBGC010000045.1:33924-35478 GCF_014892245.1 Microbispora sitophila
GAGCACGGGCTGCGGACCTGTCGCAGCAATTAGTGACCTCGTTCCCGGCTGAGGAAGCACGACAGGAGTCGCCTGAAGTCGTGCGGGTGCTCGAGCGCCGGCACGTGCCCGCATCGGCCGAGCACGTGCAGACGGACATCGGCCAGGTGTTCGAGCAGGGGCAGGGCTGCCGTCCCGAGCGGGGTGACTCGGTCCTCGGCGCCGTGGACGAGCAGCACGGGCGCGCGGATCCCTGCCAGCGTTTGCGCCGAGAGGGTGAGCTCGTCGGCCCAACGTGCCCTAGGTGGAGGGAACAACGACGCGAATGCGGCCGCCCCCGCTCGCATCGCAGCTGCACGGGCAGCGACGGCCGACTCGGTCACGAGCGCTTGGTCGAACACGAGGCGACTCAACATGTCTCGTGCCCCGAGCGGGCCGGCGGGGGCGGCCCAGACCGCGTCGAGCTCGGCGGACAGCGGCGCCCCGGGGGCGCCCATCGTCGAGACCGCCACGACACGGGTGACCTGCTGGGGACGCGCGGCCGCCAACGCCAGCGCCACGGCACCGCCCATGGAGTGGCCCACCACGGCGTAGTGCTCGACACCGAGAGCATCCATCAGGCCCGCGGCCTGCTCCGTCCACAGCCGGAGCCCACCCCTGGAGCCCGCCGGGATCGGTGTACGGCCGAACCCCGCCTGGTCAGGAGCCACCAGGTGCCAGGACGTGCCCAGCGCCTGTGCCGTCGTCGCCCAGGCTCCGGATCCGGTCGTACCGGGTCCGGAGCCGTGCAGCATCAGCACCGCGGGCCCGGTGCCGCTCTCCATGACGTGGACGGGGGAGCCGTCGACTGTGACGGTCCGAAGTGCCGTCACCGAGACACCTCGGGTGTGCTCATGCCGATGCGGAGTTGATGGACTTCGAGAAGACCTCCATCATCACCCTGCCGAACTGCGGCATGTCGGGCCAGCCCCGGCAGGAGACGAGGTTTCCGTCCACGACGTCGGGAGCGTCGATGACCGTCGCGCCCGCGTTCTCCATGTCACCGGTGATGGGGGGGAAGCACGCCGTCTTCCGGCCCTTCAGCAGCCCGTACACAGCGGGCACCTGCGCGCCGTGGCACACCAGCGCGATCGGGAGGTTGCGCGCGAAGAAGTGCTCGGTGATGCGCCTGACGTCGGCGTCGACCCGGATCCATTCGGGGGCACGTCCCCCAGGGATGATGAGGGCGTCATAGCGCTCGACGTCGACCTCGGACCAGGTCACGTCGACCGGCAACTTCCGGCCGTTCTTCTCCACGTAGGCGTCGGAGTTGGGGTCGAACTCGTGGATGACCAGCTGAACGTCACGCATCGTCCGTGACGAGACGTCGACGTCCCAGCCGCCCTCCTGCACGCGATAGTAGGGATACATGGTGTCGAGCTCCTCGGCGGCATCGCCGGTAAGGAGCAGCGCTCTGGGCACCTACTTCTCCTCGCAACTGGGGCGGGTGAGGTGGATCCAATCGGATCCGATCCGATTGAGTCAGCATTCCTCGGCCCGGCCCGCCCGTCAAGCCTTTACCGCTATTCGTCCGCG